>NZ_CP028365.1:2109450-2410800 GCF_003033925.1 Tannerella serpentiformis | reverse complement strand
GGGGATGGGCAACTTCTTGACCGTCTTGGCGCGGAGGTCGATCTCGACGGAGATCACCGAGCGGTCGCGCAGCCAGTTGGGCTTCGTCTTGTCGGCCCAATAGTTGGGCATGTCGGCCATGCCGTAGAGCTTGCCGTTGCCCGCATAATAGACGCAGGCTAACCACCTCATCTTGCCCGTCTCGCCCTCGATCGCTTGATCGTTGAGCACCCAGTTGTAGGTGGGGTCGATCTCGGTCGCACCCTTCTTGATGCGCACGATGCCGGTCTTGTATTTCGGATCGGTGGAGAAGGAGCCGCTGGCCACATAGTAGACGTCGCCCTGCTCGTCCTTGAAGACGTTCTTCTGCACGCCGTAGGGGTAGCCGAGGCTGGAGAGCCCCGAGGCAGAGTCCTTGATGCGCTTGATCACCTTGTTCGTCTTCAGGTCGATGAGCAGGAGGTCGATGCCCGGATCGCCGATGGGCATGCGTTGGGTGTTGACCTGCCAGAGGGGGACGTACATCGTCTCGCCATCGAAGAAGAGGGAGCCGAACTGCGGCACAGACAAGCCTTTGTCGGCATAGGCGCTGAGGTCGATCTCGCCCGTGAGCTTCATCGTGGTGGGGTTAAAGATGAGCAGCTTGCCCACCACTGTACTGAGGAAGCCCTTTTCGGCGGAGTAGATGCGGCCATGCATGGAGACACTGTTGACGGGTAGCAGCAACTCGGCCACCTTGTTGAGGGCACCGTCGGCGGTGCGTTCCCACTTGGCGAAGATGTTCGACTGGCCATACTGCGGGATGGTGAAGATGTAGTTACCGAGCACATCCATCGGGGGCATGCCGAAGCCGATCTGGCGCGCCTTGGAGTTGTCGATCGTTCGCGGCGTGATGCCGTCGACAAGTTGCATCCAAGCGGTGCCAGACTGTCCGTCGGGGTTAGTGAGCATGGAGACGACGGCCACGTCGCCCTTCGCACCACCAGGCGTCGGCGGGTTCGGATTGGGTTTGGGGGTAGGCGTGTCTTCTTTGCACCCTGTCCAAGTCAGGGTCATTGCGGCAAGCACAGCAAGGCCTGCCATTCGGAATACATTCGTTGTTTTCATCTTGTTATACATATGAATTAGGTTTTACTTGAGTACGTAGCGCAGGCGGAGGGAATAGGTTCGCCCGGGCTGCGGATAGTTGAACTCGCTGAAGAGCTTGGCGCCGGTGGCGTTGCCCACCTTACCGGAGAGGATGATGCGGCCATCCATGAGGCTGTATTCCAGCCCAAGGTCGAGGCGCATGGAGCGCGGGATGCGGCGCTCTTGGTGGATGCTCTGCTCAAAGTCGTAGAAGTATTCCTCCACGAAGGAGGCATCGGCAAAGAGGCGCATGTTGGTGCGCTTCGTGCCGAAGAGATTCTCACGGTGATACTCTAATCCGGCGTTGGCCAGGAAGTAGGGGATGTTGGGCATGCGCAGATGCCGGGTGGGGTTGGGGGCCTTGCTGTCGGGCTCGTATTCACGGACGTCGCGGAGGTCTTGAAAGGTGACGTTGGCGTAGCCGTACAACCAGGGCAAGACGTCGGCCTTTACCTCAGCCTCGACGCCGAGGGTGCGCATTTCGCCGAAGTTCTCGTAGCGCGTCTGCGTATAGTTCTGCGTTTGGCGGATCATGTCGCGGAGGTAATTGCCGAAGAGGTTGACCTCTAACTGGAAGATGCCGTTCGGTATGCGCCGATCCCAAAGCGTACCGAGGTTGACGTTGACGCCGCGCTCGGGCCGGAGGTCGCCCGACGGGGAGAGGAGGTAGCCGTCGCCGATCAGCTCGTTTTCGGTCGGGGTGCGCACCTCGTAAGCCACGGAGAACTTGCCCATCCACTCAGGCATAAAGCGGTAACGCAAGGCATCGCTGATACCCCAATAATGCTTTTCGAGGTGGATAGGTATCTCGTCGTGCCCCCCATAGACTTCGCGAAGGATGGTCTTCATGGAGTAGAAGTAGTACTTACCGGTGAGGGAGTTGAGCAGGCGGTCGTTGTTCGACTTGTAGTCGTAACTCAGGCCGACGACGAGGCTATTCATGCGGCTATCGTAGTTCATCTTGTAACCCATCGCACGGTCTCGGAGGGTGTCCTTGGGATGCCCATTGGCGTATCGCTGGAGCAGGTTCAGGTTGATGGCGTTCCGGGCCGAGAGGATGTAGTTCAGGTTGAGCTTCGTGCCGACGTGAAACTTATCGAGGGTGCTGTTGGAGGGCGCTGCGCCGATCTCGCCGCCCAGTGGATGGACGGGGATGTAGGGCTTCATGTCCCAATCGTAGCGGTGCATGGCGGTATCGATGAAATGGTATCGCGAGAAGGCGGAGGCGCCCTTGAAGTCGAGATCGAGTCCTTCGACAAGGAAGTTTTTCTTCTTCAGCTCCAGCTCCATCACCCCGACTTTCGATCGGCTGTGGGCATGCTGAATGTTGTAATAGACGCCCTGTATCTGCTTGCTATTGATGAGGCCCTCGAAGTTGATCTTCAGCTCGTCGAAATACCACTTGCGGGCCTTGATGCCGATGGCACCAGCGGCAGAGCTGAAGCGGTCGTGATCGCGCTTGATGAGTAGCCCCTTCTGGTAGGGCGACTCCATCGTGTAGTCATTGTCCGAATAGGTGTAGAAGCCGCCACCACCGATCTCGAGGCCTGCGTTGGCCAGGTTACGCTTGACGACGGCTGTGGCTTTGTGAGTATTGAAGGACTCGATGGCATAGGAGAGGTCGAGGTAGCGCGGCGGGTATTCCTTGAGCACGATGTTGATGGCGCCGCCCATCGCGGAGCCGCCAAACTTGGCCGGGACGACGCCCTTGTAGATCTCAATCCGCTCGATCATACTGACGGGAATGTCGTTGATATCGATAAAGTCGGAGTGATCGTTCATGGGCGATTCGTCGATAAAGAAGCCAATGCGTTTACCCTCGAGTCCACGCACGGAAAGGCGTGAAACGCTGCCCACGCCGCCCTGCGAGCGAAGGGTGACGCCCATCGTCTTGCTCAAAATGTCGCTCACATCGCTCACCGAACCGGCCAGCTGATCGGCCGAAAGGACGGTGACGGGCATAGCCTGTTCGCGCAGCTGGCGGGCCTCGCTCTTGGCTGTGACGATCACTTCGCCGAGCGACTTGGACTCGCCCTTGAGGCGCACTTTCAGCCGCCGCGTCTCCCCCTCACGCAGGGTGATCTGTTCGGTGCGGCTCTCGTAGCCCATATAATCGAAGCGTACCGTATAGCTGCCCGCGCGAAGGCCGTCAAGGGTAAAATCACCGTTGCGCCCGGCCACTTCGCCGCGCTTCAGTTGCTCGATATAGGCGCTAGCACCGATAAGCGGCTCCTCGTTAGCGGCATCGATCACGACGCCCGTGATGCGTGCCGTCTGCGCCTCCATCTGTCCCCAAGCGAGGGCAGCGAAACAGGCTATCCATATCCATAAGAAGGTTCTTCTTGTTGTCATCATGCTATTCACGTTAAAAATAGGGCCGCAAAGGTAGGACAGGGCGCTACGCATTCACAATCCCTAATAATTGGGAGGGGGCGTCTGCGGACGCCGGCGAAGTTTGCCGGATAACCCGGGGCCAGATGATTGTACCCGGGTAGGGGCGGCCCCTGCGGGGGCAGCGAAGTTTGCCGGATACATGTAGGGGCGCAAAAGCATACGCCCCCCAGACATCCCGCAGGGATGAATGATTGTCCCCGTGGTAGGGGCGGCCCCTGCGGGGGCAGCGAAGTTTGGCCGGGTACCCGTGTAGGGGCGAATTGCATTCGCCCCCCAGACATCCCGCAGGGATGAATGATTGTCCCCGGGTTGGGGCGCACATTACGAAAGGGCTGCGCAGGTGTTGCGTGGTCGTCTCACACACTACGACGAGGCTGTGCAGGTGGTGCATGGTCGTCTCACACACTACGACGAGGCTATGCAGGTGGTGCATGGTCATTTCACACACTGCGACGACGCTGTGCAGGTGTTGCGTAGTCGTTTCACACACTGCGACGACGCCGCGCAGGTGTTGCGTAGTCATTTCACACATTGCGAAAGGGCTGTGCAGATGTTGCATGGTCGTTTCGCACACTGCGAAGGGGCTGCGCAGGTGTTGCGTGATCGTTTCACACACTGCGGCGGGGTTGCGCAGGTGTTGCGTGGCCGTTTCGCACACTGCAGCGGGGCTGTGCAGGTGTTGCATAGTCGTTTCACACACTGCGACGACGCTGCGCAGGTGTTGCGTGGTCATTTCACACACTGCGACGAGGCTGTGCAATGGGGCGTATGCAATACGCCCCTACCCGGGTACACGTAGGGCGTATGCTTTTGCGCCCCTATATGTACCCGGCCAAATTCGCAGACGCCCGCAGACGGTTACATTTGCGCGCTTTTCACAGTAAATACAGTCAGAGATGAAGCTGAAATTGATCTATCCGAAATGGAAGAAACTAAAGGGCCAAACCACATTCAACCTGCCCCCACACGGGCCGGTCGTGTTTGCAGCCACCTTGCCCGAGGACGTCGACGTGTCGTTCACGGACGAGAATGTCGAAGCGCTCGACTATGACGAGGCGTGCGACCTCGTAGCCATATCCATGATGCTCAGCACGCAGGTCAAACGCGGCTGGGCCATCGCGGACGAATACCGCCGACGCGGCAAAAAGGTGCTCTTCGGGGGCATATCGACCATGCTGCACGCCGAAGAGACGATGGAGCATGCCGACGCCGTCTTCCTCGGCGAATCCGAGGGCCGCATGCAGGAGGTGATCGACGACTTCCGCCGCGGCTGTCTCAAGCGCGTCTATAACTACATGACCCGCCAGCCGGCCATCGAGGACGTCGGCCCCGCCCGCCACGACCTCTACAAGCGCCACCTCTACAACCATAAGGGCGTGCAGATGGTCGACCTCTTTCACGCCTCGCGCGGCTGCCGTTTCAGCTGCTATCCCTGCGCCGTGACCTACCTCGGCGGGCGCATCTTCCGCCCCCGGCCGATGGATAAGGTGATCGAAGACCTCGCCTCGATCGACAACAACCGCCTCTTCATCGTCGACAACTCACTGGCCCAAAACAAGCAGTGGGAGATGGATCTCTTTCGCGAGATGATCCCCTTCAAAAAGAAGTGGATCAGCCACACCATCGAGGACGATCCGAAGGTGCTCGACCTGGCCGCACAGGCCGGCGCCTGGTACGTCTATCAGGCCGTCTACGACACCTCGAACTACATCCGCGAGCGCGTCAAGCGTTACCACGACCACGGCATCGGCGTCGAAGGCACCATCCTGCTGGGCCTCGACAACCAGTCCGAAGACGACATCAAGCGCCTCATCGACTTTCTCCTCGAGATCGACCTCGACCTGGCCGAGTTCACCGTCATGACGCCCTTCCCCCACACCAAGGGCTACGACGACTACCTCCGTCAGGGGCGCATCTTCGACTTCGATTGGGATCACTACAACGCCGGACAGGTCGTCTTCCACCCCAAACAGATGTCCGCCGAACGGCTCCAAGAGCTTTACGAATACGCCTGGGACACGTTCTATCACGACGAGAGTCAGGAGCAGAAGATGTTCCGCCTCTTCACGCAAGTCGTCATGCGCGAGATGGAGGACGGCACCTTCCGCCCCCGCAATCGCGCGTTGGCCAACAAGTCGTTCGGCCGCGACGTAGTCCGCAACATCAAAGCCAGCTGACCGACGGAGACCCACACAGAATGGCACGCACACTCACGGTTGCAGTCTTTTATTACACCCAGACCGGGCAGGCACTCGCCATCGCCCGGAGCCTCTGTGCGCCGCTTGAGGCGGCCGGCTGTCGGGTCGTTACGCAGGAGATCCGCCCCGTGACGGCTTACCCCTACCCGTGGTCGTCGGAGGCCTTCTTTCAAGTCTTTCCCGAGTCGCGCCTCGGCATTGCCTGCGCCATCGAGCCGGTGGATCTGAGCGGTGCGGTGGCCGAGGCCGACCTCGTCCTCGTGGTCGGTCAAAGCTGGTACCTCTCGCTCTCCACGCCGCTGCACGCCTTCTTCCAGTCGCCCGATGTGCGCGCCTACCTCCACGGCCGACCCGTCGTCTTTGTCAACGGTTGCCGCAACATGTGGGTGATGACGCAAAGCGAAACGCGTCGTTACCTGCGCGAGATTGGCGCCCGCTACGTCGGCTTCATCGAGCTGCACGACCGTGCGCCGAACCTCGTCAGCGTGCTGACCATCATCCGCTGGCTGTTCTACGGACGCAAGGAGGCCACTCGCCTCTTGCCCGCCGCGGGCGTCTCGCAGCGCGACGTGGCCGACGCCGATCGCTTCGGCCTCATCCTCCTCCGCACGCTCTACGACGGGCAGTGGGAGCAGCTTCAGGAGCGACTCATGCGCGAGGGCGCCGTCACCTTCATTCCCCAGCTCTACTTTATTGAGCGCAACGGCTACCGCATGTGGGGCCGTTGGGCCCACTTCGTACGGCATCGGGGCGGCGCGGGCGATCCGCGTCGGCAGGGACGGCTGCGGCTCTTCAAGGCCTACCTCTTTTTCGTGTTATACGCCGTCTCCCCCTTCGGCCTACTGTTTTATGGACTCACCTACCCACTGCGCCGCGCCGCGTTAAAGAAGGCCCGCCAAGAAGTATGCTACGAATTGTCCTAATACATGTACCCGGCAAACTTGGCCGGCACCCCTGGTGCCTTGATTTTCTTTTGCCTCCTTTTCTTTCATCAAGGAAAGAAAAGGAGTGGGGCCCGGGGGCAACGCCCCCAACGCCTAAACAGCTAAACATCCCCAACACCTAAACATCCCCAACAATGGAATACATCTATATCACCCACCTCTCCACCTTCTTCCCCAACGCGCCGGTGCGCAACGAAGAGATGGAGGATTATATCGGACTCGTTAATCCGAAATCGTCCATCGCCAAGCGATTGGTTTTAGAGAAGAACGGCATCCGCAGCCGCTATTACGCATTAGACAAGAGCGGCCGCGTGACGCACACGAACGTCGAGATGGCCGCGCTGGCCGTGCGACATCTGCTCGCGGAGGCCGCGATGACGCCCTCGGACATCGACCTGCTGGCCTGCGGCACCGCCTCGCCCGAACAGCTCATGCCCTCGCACGGCGTGATGGTGCACGGCGCACTCGGTGGCGATGGCGGCGCGGAGGTGGTCTCCTTCGCCGGATCGTGTTGCACGGGTATGCACGCGCTGAAGTACGCCTGGCTCTCGATGCGCACGGGCGACGCCCAGCGGGCCGTGTGCGTGGCTTCGGAGCGACTCTCGGCCTGGATGCAGGCGCGTTATTTCGAACGGGAGGCGGAGCTGATCGACCAGCTGATGGAGAAGCCTATCTTGGCCTTCGAAAAGGAGTTTCTGCGCTGGATGCTGTCGGACGGCAGCGCGGCGCTGTTGCTCGGGTACGAACCGCCGACGGACGGTCGGCTGGCCTTCCGCATCGAATGGATCGAGGGCACGTCGTACGCCGATCGGGTGGAGACGTGCATGTATGCCGGTGGGGAGAAGGACGCCGAGGGGCAGCTCGTCGGTTGGGCGCAACACCCCGAGGCCGAATGGCTGTCGCGATCGCTCTTCGCCCTGAAGCAGGACACGCGCATCCTGGAGCGCAACATCATCACGCTGGGCGGCGACTTCCTCCGCCGGGTAATGAAAAAGCGCGCCTTCGATCTCTCGTCGGTCGACTGGTTCCTGCCGCACCTCTCGTCGATGTATTTCAAGAAGAAGATCGAGGCCGAGCTGGAGCGTATGGGATACGACATCCCCGCCGAACGCTGGTACGTCAACCTGCCCGAGATCGGCAACGTGGCCTCTGTCTCGGCCTTCGCCATGCTCGACGGGCTGCGCCAGACGGGGCGACTGCGGCCCGGGCAACGCATCCTGCTGATGGTGCCCGAGAGCGCCCGCTTCTCGTATTCCTACGCGCTGCTGACGGTGGTATAAACCCTCTCGTTAGTCTTCCGAAAACGTTTGCAGCGTTCCTGCAAAGACCCCAAAGGGAAAAATGGAGCTTGCAGAACTTCTGCAAACGCCCAAAAGGGAAAAATGGAGCTTGCAGAACTCCTGCAAATGCCCAAAAGAGAAAAATGGAGCTTGCAGAACTTCTGCAAATGCCCAAAAGAAGAAAATGGAGTTTGCAGAACTTCTGCAAACGCCAAAAAGGAGAAATCGGAGCTTGCAGAACTTCTGCAAATGCTCAAAAGAGAAAAATGGAGCTTGCAGGACTTCTGCAAATGCCCAAAAGAGAAAAATGGAGCTTGCAGAACTTCTGCAAACGCCAAAAAGGAGAAATCGGAGCTTGCAGAACTTCTGCAAACGCCAAAAAGTTTTTCGAGGCACTTGCGGGGTTCCCGCAAACACCAAAAAGTTTTTCAAGGCACTTGCGGAGTTCCCGCAAACGCCAAAAAGTTTTTCGAGGCACTTGCGGAGTTCCCGCAAACGCCAAAAAGTTTTTCGAGGCACTTGCGGGGTTCCTGCAAACTCCAAAAAGTTTTTCGGAGGCACTTGCGGAGTTCCCGCAAACGCTTTCATGAATGATTAGAACAAAACGCATAAGAGATGACGATAAACGAAGTACCCCAAGACTTAAAATACATGGCCGGCGGCGTGATCCGCGACGTGGCGTATGCCGTCGATGAGGACGGGCGCTACCAGAGCGTCGTCAGCGACGGCTGGACGGTGAAGAATGATGTGCTGGAGCTCGTCTGGGACGACATCCGCGCCTCCTGCGAGGCCATCCGCGAGCAGGTGCTCCGCCACGAGGCCAGTCCGCTGGCTTACCACATGACGAAGAACCTGCAAGACGTCAGCATGCTGGCCGCCTACGCCGACATACCCAAACGCAAGGTGAAGAAACACCTCACCTACGACGCCTTTATGCAGCTCGACGACCGCACCCTGGAGCGATATGCCGACGCGCTGCGCATCACCGTGGACGAACTGAGGAGTGTGTGATGGAGGTCTTTGAAAAAGAGCTCCATTGCGGAGCAATGAGAGACTTTGCAGAGTGGTGCAGATGCAAGGCGTCCGAGACCGATGGCGAAGGGAGTGTACTTAAGTACATAACCGAGCCAGAGTGTCGAAGGCAACGCAGCAGATGCGCTGCTATGCAAACGTCTTCGATTGAAATAGCTTTTGACCACCGCCCCAGCGCCCACTGCGAGAATGGCGTCACCCGCAACCTGCTGCATTTCTACGGCTACGACTACTCCGAGCCGCTCGTCTTCGGCCTCTCCGCCTCGCTCTACTTCGTCCATCTGCCCTTCGTCCGCCTGGCCGGCTTCCCCGTGACGTCGTTCCGCCCCCTGCCCGGCATGATCTTCTCACGCACCACGCGCCTGCTCGGCTTCGGTACGCGGCAACACATCTACTTCAACCACTCGCGGGCCGAACGCAAGCTCGACCGCCTGCTGGCCGAGGGCACACCCACGGGCGTCGTGGTGAGCATGTACTTCCTGCCCTACATGCCTGCGGAATACCGCTTCCATTTCAATGCGCACAACATTGCCGTCTTTGGCAAGGATGGCGACGACTACCTGGTCAGCGACCCGATCGCGATGGAGAAGGTGCGACTCTCGGCGCGCGACATGATGCGCGCCCGCTTCGCCCGCGGCACCTATCCGCCCATGGGCAAGCTCTACTACATCCGCTCGCTGCCCCGGCACACGCCCGACCTGCCGCCGCTTGTGCGCCGCGCCATCCTCACGAACTGCAACCGCATGATCCATCAGCCCGGGCCGATGCCTTGGGTGGGCATCAACACGTTCGACTATCTCGGCCGACAAATCCCCCGCTTCCCGCAGCAGTACGGGCCAAAGCGAGCCGCGCTCCATTTGGCGCAACTGATCCGCATGATGGAGGAGATCGGCACCGGCGGCGCCGGCTTCCGCTTCCTCTACGCCGCCTTCCTGCAAGAGGCCGCCGACGTGACTGGCATCCCCGCCCTCAACGAGCTATCCGCCCGCCTGACCGACATCGGCGACCAATGGCGACGCTTCGCCGCCAACGCCGGGCGCGTCTGCAAGAACCGCTCGTCGGCCGACGTTGACTACCGCACGCTCGGCGCCGATCTGAAGGCCATCGGCGGCATGGAACGTACACTCTTCACGGATCTGGAACGGGTAGTGAGAAGTAGTAAAGGGTAGTGAGAAGTAGTTTGAAGTAGTAGAAAGTAGGAGCAGGCCTGTCTGTCCGCCCGATTTTTCACACCCTCTTGGTACCCGGCCAAATTGGCCGGCGTCCCTGACGCCTTGATCTTCTTTTGCTTCTTTTCTTCCACCAAGGGAAGAAAAGAAGACCGTAGAGGCGCATCGTATATGCCCCGGCTCCCGGCACTTGTAACTCGTAACCATTCACTCGTAACTATACATGACATCTGCCATCGACATCCGCGACCTCCGCAAGACGTATCGCGGCGCCGCTGCACCGTCTGTCGACGGACTCACGCTGCACGTCTCCGAGGGCGAATTCTTCGGGCTACTCGGCCCCAATGGCGCAGGCAAGACGACGACGCTCTCCATCCTCGCCGGCCTCCTACCGTTCGACGGCGGCACGGTGCATCTCTGCGGCCTCGACATACGCCGCGACCGTGCCCGCATCCGTCCGCTGATCGGCGTCGTGCCGCAAGACATTGCCCTCTATCCCGAACTCACCGCCGCAGAGAACCTTCACTTCTTCGGTCGCATGCACGGCCTGCCCACCCGCACGCTCCGCGAACGCATCGACACGGATGTGAACCGCCTCGACCTCCGCGCCCACCTGCACAAACGCATCGAACACCTCTCTGGCGGCATGAAGCGCAAGCTCAACCTCCTCGTCGCCTTGCTCCATCGCCCCCGTATCCTCTTCCTCGACGAGCCGACCGTGGGCGTCGATGTGCATTCCCGGCAAGAGATCATCGCGCACCTCCGCGCCCTCAACACCGACGGCATGACGATCATCTACACCTCGCACGATATGGTCGAGGCCGAGCGACTCTGCACCCGCGTAGCCCTCATGAACCGCGGCGCAACCGTCTGCGAAGGCACGCCCGACGCCTTGCTTGCCGAGGCGCGCATGCCCTCGCTCGAAGCCCTCTTTATCGCCCGGACGGAGGAGGCCGGACGCGCATGAAGCTCGCCGCATTATTCCGCAAAGACCTGCTGCTGCTCCTGCGCGATCCGTGGGGGCTCGTCTTACTGTTCCTGATGCCGTGGGCGCTCGTGATCCTTATGGCCAGCTTGCAGGACAGCACCTTCCGCACCCTCGACGAACAGCACATCCCCCTCCTCTTGCTGAACGAAGACGCCGATTCGCTCGGCAACACCGTCAGCCGCGAGCTAGCCGATAGCCACCTCTTCGACATTACCTCCACGGCGCCCGACGGTCAGCCGCTGACAGCCGAGGCGGTGGAAACGGCCGTGGCGCGGGGCGATTACCTGATCGGCGTCGTCATCCCGTCCGGCACCACCGACCGTCTGCGGCAACGCGTAGCGCGAGGCGTCGCACAAGCCTTCGGTGGCGAAGAGGATAGCGTGAGTGAATCCGAGGCAGACACCCTCTCGGCTCAACCGCTTGAGATCCGTCTATGGGTCGACCCGACCGCAAAGCCGTCCTTTCGGGCCACGCTGCTCAGCGCCGTCCGCGAACACATGCTCACGGTCCAGAATCGGCTCCTGCTCGGTGAAATCTCGCGTCACGTCAACCGCCTTATCCCTATGCCCATCGATTTAGAGATGGAGACGGAAGGCTGGATCACGGTCCAAGAGTCCTACGCCCGCACCTCCTCCACCACCGACCTGCTGCCTAACGCTACGCAGCACAACGTGCCGGCCTGGAGCATGTTCGCCGTCTTCTTCATCGTCATCTCGCTGGCCGGGAACATGATCCGCGAGCGCGAAACGGGCTGCTTTGCTCGCCTCCTGACCATGCCCTGTCCCTACGCCCTCTACCTCACGGGCAAGGTGCTCGTCCACCTCCTCGTCTGCCTCTTGCAGCTCGCCCTGCTTCTCCTCACCGGCCTCTACCTCATGCCCCACCTCGGCCTACCGCCCCTCCGCCTCGGCCACGACCATGTCGCCCTCGCCCTGATGTGCATCGCCGTCTCGCTGTCGGCTGTGGGTTACGGCTTGGCCATCGGCAGTGTAGCCCGCACGGCACAACAGGCGAGCATCTTCGGCGCCGTGTCCGTCGTCATCTTGGCGGCCATCGGCGGCGTGTGGATCCCCACGTTCGTCATGCCACCCCTTATGCGCACCGTCGCCCGCATTTCACCCCTGAACTGGGGATTGGAAGGCTTCAACACGCTCTTCGTACGGGGCGGCGGACTGTCGGATGTGGCCCCCTATGCCGCAGCCTCACTCGTTTTCTTCGCCATCATGCTCGGCGTGGCGATCGTCAGACGGAAAATGAAAAGCTAACAGAGAGAAGTGGCCGGTGAACCGGCAAAACGGCCTACCTGCATCGGCGGGTATAACGTGAGTTCGGCCTAAGAACTTGCAAGCCTCCAAGAAATAAGCAACAGGCATTGCGCAGGTTGCGCCAATCCCAAAGCTTTTACCGAGACGGCGGCGCAGGTTGCGCAACTCCCAAAGCATTTGCCGCGACGTCTGCGCAGGTTGCGCAACTCCCAAAGCATTTGCCGCGACGTCTGCGCAGGTTGCGCCGATCCCAAAGCATTTGCCGAGACAGCGGCGCAGGTTGCGCAACTCCCAAAGCATTTGCCGCGACGTCTGCGCAGGTTGCGCAACTCCCAAAGCATTTACCGCGACGTCTGCGCAGGTTGCGCAACTCCCAAAGCATTTGCCGCGACATCGGCGCAGGTTGCGCCGCTATGCGAAGGTCTCCCCTCTGTAATCGATGAACTTGATCAGCTTACGGCTCGTCGGTGGCATCTGCTTGCGGGCGATCAGCTCAGCCGGCGCGAAGACAATGTCCGGCGCAACACGCACTTTGGACCGAAAGAGATCTTTGAGACGCTTCTCGAAGCCTTCGTCAGCCGACTCGCCGGCACCGACCAGGATGCGTATGCCGTCCGTGCCGATGGCGTTGGTGTAGACTTCGACGATGTAGTTCGTGACTTCGGGCACGTTGTCGAGGATGTCGTAGAGGGCGGCCGGATAGAGCGCTGTGCCCTTGAATTTGATCATCTGCCCTTTGCGACCGATGATCGGGCCGACACGTAACGAGTGACGGCCGCAGGCGCAGGGATCTTCGAAATGGCGGCAGACGTCGCCCGTCTTGAAACGGACAACTGGCATACCCTCCACGCCCAGGGTGGTGATGGTAATCTCGCCTGGCTCGTCGGGGCCGACGGGGCGGTTGTCGTCGTCGAGAAACTCCACGATGGTCAAGTCGGGCTTGTGGTGCGAGCCGCATTGATGTTCGCACTCCATGAAGGACGATTGCATCTCGGTGGAGGCATAGTTGACGTGTAGCGACAGCTCGGGCCAGAGATCGTGAATCTTGCGGCCGAGTAGGTTCAGCTCGTGGGTGTCGGTGCGGACTGTTTCGCCGACACAGAAGGCGCGGCGGAGGCTACAGTTCCGGTAATCGATGCCTTGAGCGCGGGCGTAGTCGATCAATTTGAGGATGAAGGAGGGTACGCACACGCAGACGGTCGGGCGGAGACGCCGGATCATGTTCCATTGCAGTTCGGGGATGCCGTTGCCCACGCGGACGATGGCCGACCCGAGGCGGAAGCTGCCCAGGAGGCACGCTTGACCGGCCATGAAGCAGCGGTCGTTGGTGGCCATGAGTTGGATGACATCGTCCGGGCGACAGCCGCAGATCTCGTACGAGAGGTATTCGCTGAGCGCGAGGCGATCGAGGTCGTGGCGGGTGTCGGCGAAGGTGACCGGCTCGCCGAGGGTGCCGGAGGTGGTGACGTAGTCGAGGATCTCGGTGCGGGGGACGCAGAGGAAATCCTCGTTGTGGCGTTGGAGGTCTTCCTTGGTCGTGACGGGGAGTCGCACGAGGTCTTCGAGGCGCCGGATGCTGCTGACGTCGATGCCGGCTTCGGCGAATCGGCGGCGGTAGAAGGGCGACCGTTCATTGACGTAAGCCAGTGTCTCGACGAGGCACTGCTCTTGATAGGCTTTGATCTCCGCCTGAGGGAGATACTGAAAGGCTACACTATCCATGATGTGACACGAAAAATAAAAAGCTACAAACGAGCGATCGGCAGGCGGCCGCCCACCGATCGAAGCCGCCGATGGTTACTGGCAATGCTGCTTCATGAGACGTTCGACCACGGGATCGCCCAGCTCTTTGGCGCGTTCGAAGGCCCGACAGCCCTCGGCCTTCTTTCCGCTGCGGACGAGGCAGAGCCCGAGCAGACGGTGGCCCGCCGAGAAGTCGGGGGCCTGCGCAATGCAGCGCTCCAGGCTCTGTCGGGCCTTGGCGAAGTCCTGCTTGCGGAGGTAGATGGAGCCCTCTTCGGCCAGGTAGAGCGCGTTGTTGGGGTCGCCCTCGAGTGCGAGGCGGATGTCGGAGAGGGCGCCGTCCATATCGTTCGCCCGGAACTTAGCCTGCTCGCGGTAGTAGTAGAAGCGCGGCAAGACTTCGCCACCCGTGAGGGCATAGTAGCGGTCGTACAGCTTTACGGCCTCAGCGAATTGGCCGCGGCGCATGCGCATATCGACGGCGTCCATGATGTACGTGGCCGCGTCGGTCGGGTTGACGCCCGTGGCGCGTGTGATGGCGCTATCCATGAGCATAAACATGCGGGTGGTGTCGGGGGCCTCGAGCTGCTCCTCGGTCTTGGCGGCCATGTAAAACGAAGAGGCCGAGGCGCCGGGGCCTTGATTGACGCGTGCATAGTCGGCGGCCGCCTTGGGGTAGTCGCCGCGGAAAAAGGCGATGTCGGCCTCGAGCTGTCGGTAGAGGGGGCGGTCGTCTGCGGCGATGGCCTTAGCGATCCAGTCGGCGGCGCGGTCCATCGTCCAGCCGGGAGCCGTGAGGGTGGAGTCGGCGGCGGAGACGCCATAGATGAGCTTCGCGTGGTTGTAGTAGCCCTCGGCGACATTGTCTCCGAACAGCTTCTGCGCCGACGCTAAGTCCGCCTCAGCCCGGCTGAGCAGCTGCTGCTCGGTGCCCACGTCGGAGAGCTTTTTCCGCTGGTAGACGTAGTGCGAAGCCCGCGTCAGGTAACCATCCGGGGAGCTGGGGAAGGTGGCGATGAAGTCGTCCAGGGTGGCGAGATAGGCGTGCGCGTCCTGCTGGGCGGCGTAGAGCATGAGGGCCACGAGCGCCTCGTCGGCCGAGCTGGCCCAAGCCGTCCGGATGCCGATGGAGGAGTAGACTTTGTTCAGGACATCGGTTGCCGCCGGCCGCAGACTCATGATGTAAGCCAGATCAATGCCGTACGTCTTGCCCTTGCCCGAGGCGTCGGCCTGCGCCAGGGCAAACGCCTGGCCGCCCTCGTTCAGCAGCGGCGCACTGACCTGTTCGCGCGTGAGGGGCATGTCGACGCGGTAGTAGCCATACTGTTCCTTGATGCGGGTCACCTCCGAGATCGGGCCCACGGCCGGCGCCGCGCCCTTAGCCGACGAGGCGGGGATGAGGTAAGCCCGATCTCCGACGGCGGGCTGGCTCACGGCTGGGGTCAAGCCGGGCAGTTTCTTCTGCGAGCTAACCTTGAACCGGATCACGTCGTACAGATCATCCGCGCCGAGGATGCAGACCACCGGCAGGCGCCCGCCGTCGGCATCGATCACCGTGGCCCGATCGGCGCCTATAAATAAGGTATAGTTAGAGACGGCCTCGCCCTGGTCGCCCACAAAAAATCCCGTGCCGCGCGTGACATTGCCACTCTTGTCCGTGGCCTCAATCGTAAAGACCGACCGCCGCGCCCGTTCGGCCCACTTCGGCGCTTTCTGCGCCAGCAACATTCCGCCGCTCTGAATCAAGATCAAAGCGCACACTAACCAACTCGTCTTATTCATCTTATCCGTATTAAAATTCATGGGCGCAAAAGTACGCCGTCCTTCATTTCCTCTTTCCCATCGCCGGCCGCGGGTCAGTCCGTGCCGTCCAAGCGCGATCCATCGGCGGCCGCCAAGCCCCCGAAGCCGCCAAAAAAATGCACAGATGGGGCGTCTGAGCAAAAAGACGCCTCGTTGGAAACCATTTTGAGGGTGTCTGAGCAAAAAGACGCCCCGTTGGAAACCATTTTGAGGGTGTCTGAGCAAAAAGACGCCCCGTTGGAAACCATTTTGAGGGTGTCTGAGCAAAAAGACGCCCCGTTGGAAACCATTTTGAGGGTGTCTGAGCAAAAAGACGCCCCGTTGGAAACCATTTTGAGGGTGTCTGAGCAAAAAGACGCCCCGTCGGAGTGTCCAACGGGGGCGTCCGAGCAAAAAGACGCCCCATTGGAAACCATTTTGAGGGTGTCTGACCGCCAGCCGCTCCCGTTGGACATTCCGACAAGGGCACCCAAGCGTCAGCCGCTCCCATTGGAAAACATTTTAGGGGCGAATGGGTGTCATCGGCCCATAAAATGGTTTCCGACAAGGGCGCCCAAGCGTCAGCCGCTCCCATTGGAAAACATTTTAGAGGCGAATGGGTGTCATCGGCCCATAAAATGGTTTCCGACGGGGGCGAATGGGCGTCGGGCGCACGTATCGGAAAACATTCCGGGGGCGAATGAACGTCGGCGGCCATTGTCGGACGTCCGTGTAGGGGCGCAAAAGCATACGCCCCCCATATTTCCGGTAGGAAACAATAGCGCCCAACAGGCATCCGCCGCAATTGGATTCCATTTTATAGGCGGATGGGCGTCGACCGCCGCCGTCGGATTTGTCCCCTACGGGGTCATTTGAAGGGGCGTATGCAATACGCCCCTACCCTACCGGCGGATGGGACGCGATGACCTATAAAATAGATTCCGACTGGGGGCGAACGAACGACAGCGGCCATTGTCGGACATCCGTGTAGGGGCGTATTGCATACGCCCCCCATGTTCCCGGTAGGAAACAATAGCGCCTATCGGGTATCCGCCGCCGTCGGAAACCATTTCGGAGGCGAATGGGCGTCGGGCGCCGCCGTCGGATTTGTCCCCTACGGGGCCATTTGAAGGGGCGTATGCAATACGCCCCTACCCTACCGGCGGATGGGACGCGATGGCCTATAAAATGGATTCCGACGGGGGCGAATGAACGACAGCGGCCATTGTCGGACGTCCGTGTAGGGGCGCAAAAGCATACGCCCCCTCATGTTCCCGGTAGGGAACAATAGCGCCCGACAGGTATCCGCCGCAATCGGGAAACATTTCGGGGGCGAACAAACGTCAGCGGCCATTGTCGGACGTCCGTGTAGGGGCGTATTGCATACGCCCCCATGTTCATGGCCGAGAACAATAGCGCCCGACAGAGATCCGCCGCAATCGAAAAACATTTTGGGGGCGAATGAACGTCAGGCGCCGCCGTCGGATTTGTCCCCTGCGGGGCCATTTGAAGGGGCGTATGCAATACGCCCCTACCCTACCGGCGGATGGGACGCGATGGCCTATAAAATGGTTTCCGACGGGGGCGGATGAACGATAGCGGCCATTGTCGAACGTCCGTGTAGGGGCGTATTGCATACGCCCCCGATGTTCCCGGCAGGGAACAATAGCGCCCAACAGGGACCCGCCGCCGTCGGATTTGTCCCCTGCGGGGCCATTTGAAGGGGCGTATGCAATACGCCCCTACCCTACCGGCGGATGGGACGCGGTGGCCCGTGAAATGGTTTCCGACAGAGGCGAATGGACGACAGCGGCCATTGTCGAACGTCCGTGTAGGGGCGTATTGCATACGCCTCCCATGTTCATGGCCGAGAACAATAGCGCCCGACAGGTATCCGCCGCAATCGGATTCCATTTTATAGGCGGATGGGTGTCGACCGCCGCCGTCGGATTTGTCCCCTGCGGGGATATCTGAAGGGGCGTATGCAATACGCCCCTACCCTACCGGCGGATGGGCGTCGGGCGCACACATCGGAAACCATTTCGGGGGCCAATGGATAGCGGTGGCCCGTAAAAAGGTTTCTGACGGAAGCGAATCAGCGTTTTGGGCGCCTATTAGATTCCAAGTTATAAGCAAATGAATGCTGATGGCTTACGAAACAACATCCGACGACGGGCTACTGGAGGCGAAAGTTCAATTTGTAATTTATTTTTCCTCCAACTGAATGAATAACAGAAAGATTCAAGCTATCTTTGCAATGGAAAAGCTGGAAACAAGCAGCTAAAACGGATTTATTTACTCGCAACAATACACGATACACTTATGGGTGAAAGAATGAAAATGAAGCAAGAGAAAGCTGAGGCCTTGAAGCAGACTATCCTGAACGTGGCCTACGAGCTGTTCCTGACGCACGGATACGAAAAGGTCTGTCTGGCAGACATTGAGCAGGGCGCGGGAGCGACCCGCGGAAGCCTCATCTACCATTACCGGAGCAAAGAGACCCTGCTCCTACTCACCTCGGAGAAGTTCATCGCCGACTTTTTCCGCGACACCTGCCCCGACGAGGAGGTGATAAACAGCCGGACGCCGCTGAAGGACTATCTGAAGGCGTTCGTCCAGATGGTAGAAGCGCAGGTCAGGCATTTCAAGGAGAACATAGTCAAAGACACGAAGGTCACGTCGGCCTCGTCGATCAACTTCATGATTCACCTCTGCACCCTGAGTGCCTCCTTCAAACGGGCGCTGCAAGCGTTCCACACGACGCAACTGGGCTACTGGTCGGAGGTCATCAACCGGGCCAAGGCGTGCGGCGAAATCCGCCAGGCGCTCAGTACCGTCACCCTGGGCGACACCTTCGTCCACATCCTTTCCGGTATCATCTTCCAGAGCGCCGTCTGCCACCAAGAGATCCCCCTCGACCAGCTCCAAGACGAGTGGGACAACTTCTACCAGACTACCATCGAGGCGTAGTGTCCGCCCCGCCTCGGCCCGTGCGCCGGCGACAACGTGCACGACGTGGGCCGACGATTGCACACGGCCCCCGAACCTATATGCCCCCTGCGGAAACGTCTGGGGGCATGTTCATTTTCGTCCCTACCCCTACCCGCCGATGGGCGACGGCGGCCGCCGGCGGGGGGTGTCGGCGGGAGCCACGGAGCGAAAGAAGCTCCAGCCATGAAGGAAAATAGACCGAATAGTATGCAGGTTGCTCTCGCCCTGCTTATTTTTGGGGTCGACAAGCCGAACGAGGCTATCCATCTACAACCCTTTAACCCCCATTCAACCATTCCCGCTTATGATCCAGAAAACGAACAAGAACGAACTGAGAAAGACTGAGACAAAAGGCCGCATTCTCTGGGCCGCATTCAAGCTGTTCCTGGCACACGGATACCATGCCGTCAGCTTTATGAGCATCGAACAAGTATCCCAAGTCACCAGAGGGGCCATCTTCTATCATTTCAGAAACAAAGAAGATCTGCTCAGGGGCGTAGCAGAGAAATTCGTCATCGACTTTTTGCAGAGTAGCCCCTCGGCGGACGAGATCATAGACGACCAGACGCCCTTGAGGAGCTTCTTGGACGCACAGATCCGCCAAATAGAACAGCGGGTGCAGCTCTTCCTTGAACAAGTGGGCCCAGATAGTGACATTACGTCGGCCGATTTCATGAGTTTCCTGCTTTTCATCAACAAGTACGTAGCCGGTATCAAGCGGAAGCTCCAGGCGTACGAAGAGGCGCAAGCGCAGTGCTGGTCGGAGGCCATCCATCAAGGTCAGGAACGCGGCGAGATCCGGA
Source organism: Tannerella serpentiformis (assembly GCF_003033925.1). NCBI lineage: Bacteria > Pseudomonadati > Bacteroidota > Bacteroidia > Bacteroidales > Tannerellaceae > Tannerella > Tannerella serpentiformis. Next base: position 2,391,104 of record NZ_CP028365.1, on the reverse strand, counting down.
AAGAGGTCGACACCGAGACCCTGTACAACGCCTTCCACTCCGTCTATGTCGGCATAGCGTTTCACGGCGCCGTCATCCACCAGCAGTTCGTCCTCGACCAGCTGCGCAAAGAGTGGGACTTCCTCTATCAGTTGGCCGCCGCCCATTAGCCGCCGCCCCCCCAATCGAAGGGGCGGGGCCATCCCATGTTATTTCTATAGATCCAAACACCATAAAACCCCTTCACGTGATGAAAACGAATCGCTTTTTTCGGCAGACAGCTCTCCTGCCGATCCTTGCAGCAAGCCTGCTGCTCACCGTTGCCGCCCGTGCACAACAGGGCATCACCGGCCGACTGACGAACGCCGCCGGCCAGCCCGTGGCACAGGCCGCCCTGATCCTCTCCGCCCCCGATTCCACCTACTTGGAGTCGGCCGTGAGCGAAGACGACGGCACCTTCCGCCTGCTTTCCACGGCCCGTCCCTACCTGCTCAGCGTGCAGCATTTGGCTTACGAGACACGCACCATCGCGGACTCTCGGAGCGACCTCGGCACGATCGTGCTGGAGCTCAAGGCGCAGACGCTCGAGGAGGTCGTCGTGCGCGCCGAACGCCCCATCGTCCGCGTGCAGAACGGCCGCCTGAGCTTTACACCGCAAGGCCTTACAAAATCGAAGATCCTCGCCACCGCCTTCGACCTCCTGGCCGAGACCCCAGGCCTGAAATCGACCGACGGCGAGTCAATCCGCCTCATCGCAATGGACCAGGCGCCCAGCCTGCTCATCAACGGTCGCCCCTCCACCCGCGATGCGGCCGCCACGCTGCTTTATGTAAAGTCACTGCCCGCCGATCGCGTCCTCCGCATCGAGGTGGCCCACACCGCGCCGCCGGAATGGAACGTCAAGGGCGCAGCCGTCAACATCATCCTCAAGGAGGGCCTCTCCGACCGCCTCACGGCGCAAGTCCAGACGCAGTGGGACAACAAACACGCGAACCGCTTCACCCAAACGGCTTCCGTTATGTATGCCTCGGGCAAGTTCTCCGCTGACCTACTCTACCGCCTGAGTTCCGGGCACGAGATCAGTCGGACAAACATGTACGTGCGGCACGCCGTCGGCAGCGACACGACCGAAATCCGCAACCACACCGACTACCGCTCGCACACCCCCGCCACCCATGACCTCTACCTGAACCTCGACTACGCCTTGGCCGACCGCCACCGCCTCAGCGTCTACTACAACGCACGGGTGACGCCCAACGAAACGTTTGACGACCGCTCCGTCAGCACCCTCACCGGCCGCAGCGATCAGCACGGCACCCTCCGTGACCACCTCCAAAGCATCGCAGCCGAATACATCCTCCGCGGATGGCGCGCAGGAGCGGAATACCTCTACTCCAACAGCCGGAGGGACTACACGGGTACCGTCGCCGGTCGCCCCATCGCCTATGATCGCTTCCAACGCATCGACCGACTGCACGGCTACCTCCGCGGGCGCCACGCACTCTCCGAACGGATCAGCCTGCGCTACGGCGCCGACTACACCCGCACCCGCAACCACAGCGAACAGACCGGCGCCGCGCCCGTCACGTCCGACGAAGACATCGCCAACGCCTACGTGGGCACGGACATCTCCTTTGCGGGCGACCGCGCGAACCTCTCCGCCTCCCTCGCCGGCGAAGGCTACCGCATCCGGGACTACCGTCGGCAGTCGATCCTCCCCGACGTTTCCATTAGCTATACCCCGACGGACGACCACGCCCTCACTCTCGGCTGGCAGGCCTTCCACAACTACCCCGCTTACTGGTATCGCCAGACGTACCGCCGCGAGGTGGACGGCTACGAGGTTAACCTCGGCAACCCCGACCTGCGCGTGGCCCGATACAACATCGCAAGCCTGAACTACGTCTACCGCTCGCGCTACGCCTTCAACGTCTACTACTACCACGTCCGCGACGCCTTCTTCACGCAGCTCTACCAGTCGCCCGACCGCCTCGAGCTGATCAAGCAAATCACCAACACAGATTTGTCGCATGTCTGGGTGCTATCGGCTTCCGTCCCGGTCACCATCGGCGGCCGCTGGTTCCTGACCTTCGCCCCCACGGCCTACCACGAGCACTACCGGACGGAGCACTGGCACGATCTTTCCTTCGACGTCGCAGGTTGGGCGGGCGGTATGAACGTCAGCAGCCAGCTCAGCCTCCTCTCCCGCCCCCGCCTGACCTTCACCACCGACGGCTATTACTACTCCGGCGGCCGACAAGGCATACAGAAATCCAGCGAGAGCTGGGGCGTCAATGCGGGTCTACAATTAGCACTGCTCAAGGAGGAATCGCTGCTGATCGCTCTCAACGTGAACGACCTCTTCGAGAGCGCCACGCCGATAGCCCGCACCCGATATCAGTCGCAGTGGAGCGACTACGACTACACAGGCGGGATCAGTCGCTCCGTCATGCTCCGCCTCACCTACCGCTTCAGCCGTTACAAGGAGAAGCAGCGCCGCGAGGCCGATCGCTCACGAATAGGCATCCAGTGAGCGCAAGACGTGGGTCTTGCCCACAAAGAACAAGTCCTGCCGGCGGGAGAAATGGCGTATGCTTTTGCGCCTCTCTTCCCACCGGCAGGACTCGTTCGTTTTTAGTTTTCCGTAGTTAGTTCTTCCTCTTCCCGTGTCGCCACAGCTGATAGCTGTTGATGATGTTTTGCCAGAGGATGTAACCCGACGGTGCGACAGCCGTCAGCGGATGGAGGTACGTCTGGGCCATCCAAATGGCAAGGATCGTATTCTTCTGCCCGAGGCCTTGGCCGGACGAGATCGGATCACCGTAACGACGGCCGATGCACCGTCCGATGAGGAATTGCGCCACGCACAGCACGAGCGAGACGAGGAGTAGCCCCACTACCGTCCTCGGATTCTCGCCGCCGTGCTCGATCAGGAAGCGAACAGTGACCGACGTGACGATGAACAGCGAAAAGGCCCACAGATAAAACGACATGCGGGGCGCACGGAGCATGACGCGCCGCAATCCGGGCGCAAACCGACGGATGGCGAAGGCCGTGAACAGAGGTAATAGGAGGAGCGTAAAGACGCGTTTGCAGACGTACAGGAGCGCCTGAATGAAGGGCAGGTTTTCGCTGCCGTAAATGCCGATCAGGGAGAAGTAGACGGGAGCGACGGGCGCCACGGTGACGTTGCAGAGGATGACGTAGGAAGTGAGGAAGCCCACGTCGCCGCCCAACATACCCGTGACGACAGGCGCGGAGGCGGCCGTAGGCGTCAGCAGACAGAGCAGGGCGCCGCTGGCGATGATCCGGTCGACGGGGTGCAACAGCAGGTAGAGGCCGCCGCTGCCCATCAGTTGGACAAGCAGCAGCCACACGTGCTCACGACGCAGACGGATGTCGCCCGGCTCGATCTTGCTGAAGGTGAAGAGTAGCATGGCGAAGATCAAGTACGGCGTCAGGAAGGCCAGGCGGCTGACCCACGGATAGGTCAGCGCACCGGCCAACATGGCGATCGGCAGCATCCAGTCTTTGAAAAACTTCAGCATCCCTCCGCGCCCTTTCAGTCGATGGGAATGTATTGCACGAAGGCCTCGATGGCTTCGTAAGCCGCCAGCCCGAGGTGCTTGTACATCTCGGCCGTGGCGCGGTTGCGATCCTCGGCGCGCTGCCAGAAGAGTCGCTCGTCGTCGCCGAGGTACGGCGCGCTCTCGGCCTGCGACTGGTGCTTGAGGATGGCGTTACGCTTGTAGCGCAGCTCCTCGGGACTGATGGGCACAGCCATCTCGATATGGTCCATCTCCCACTCGGCCCACGCACCGCGGTACATCCAAATGCGGCAATCCTTCAGCCATTCCTCGCCCTTCATCTCGTCCACGGCGGCCAGGACGGCGTCGAGGCAGACCTTGTGCGTACCGTGCGGGTCGGCCAGGTCACCGGCCACGAACATCTGGTGCGGCTTGACCTCCGTCAGTAGTTGCTTGACGATGTCCACGTCGCGCTGCCCGAGCGGATTCTTCTTCACAAGCCCCGTCTCGTAGAAGGGCAGGTCGAGGAAGTGCACATGCTCATCCTTCACGCCCGAATAACGGCAGCCGTGGCGCGCCTCCTCGCGGCGGATCGTGCCCTTCATGAAGAGCACATCGGGGCGCTCAGGCTGGCCGTCCTCCTTCTTTTCGTAACGCAGATAGCGGATAATCTCCTCAGCCTTCTCACGAATGGGGGTCTCGCCCGGTGCGTAGCGCTCGCTGACGTCGCGCAGATACTCGCAATAGCGGATCACCTCGTCGTCGCCCACGGCAATGTTGCCCGACGTCTCGTAAGCCACGTGCACCTCATGCTGCTGGTCGCAGAGTCGGCGCAGTGTGCCGCCCATCGAGATCACGTCGTCGTCCGGGTGCGGACTGAAGACGATGACACGCTTCGGGTAGGGCTTAGCGCGCTCCGGACGGTTCGAGTCGTCGGCGTTGGGTTTGCCGCCCGGCCAACCCGTGATGGTGTGCTGAATGTCGTTGAAGATGCGAATGTTCACGTTGTAGGCCGAGCCGTAGAGGGCCAGCAGTTCGCCTAATCCGTGCTCGCTGTAATCCTTGTTGGTGAGCTTCAGGATGGGCTTATCGGTCTGCGCACAAAGCCAAACGATGGCGCGGCGAATCAGCTTATTATCCCACACGCACGGCGTGACGAGCCACGGGTGACTGATGCGTGTCAGTTGACCCGCAGCCGAGAGGTCGATCACGACCTTGGCGTTCGGGTGGTGTTGTAGACAGGTGGACGGCACGGCATCGCTCGCGGGGGCCTCGATCGTCTCACGGATGATCCGTGATTTGTTTTCTCCCCACGCCACGAGCACCACTTTGGCCGCCTCCATGAGCGTACCGAGGCCCATCGTGATCACGCCCGCGGGCACATTGTCGATCGACCGGAAGAGCTGCGCTGACTCCTTGCGCGAGGTGTCGTCCATGAGCACGAGGTGTGTACGCGAGCTAACGGACGTACCGGCGCTATTCACGCCAATCGTCCCCGCCTGCCCCACGCCGAGCAGCATGCAGTCGATGCCGCCACACTCGCGGATGCGCTGTTCGTAACGCCGGCAGAAGTCGTAGATGTCGTTCTTATCGATGAATCCGTCGGGGCTGTAGACGTTGCCCTTGGGGATGTCGACATGGTCAAGGAAGACCTCGCGCAGGAGGTGCATGTTGCTGTATGCCTCGTTCGCGAGCGGATAGAACTCGTAGATGAGGAAGACGACCACGTTGCGCAGGCTGAGTCCCTCCTCGCGGTGCATACGGATCAGCTGTCGGAAGATGGGGTACGGCGACCGTCCGCCAGGCACGGCCAGAACAAACTGTTTGCCCTCGCGTTGGCGTTCGCGGATGCTGGTGGCCAGTTCGCGGGCCAACTCTCCAGCGCCCTCCTCCATGGTGGCGTAGATATGCGTCCGGACCTTCTCGAATCGGGTCAGGAGGCTGTATTCATAGGCGTTCTCCGGTTTGTAATACTTCTCCGGGACGCGTGTCAGGGTAATCTGTGAGCTCAGGTTATTTCTCATTGCTGTATATATAAATGTATGATTCGGGCGCCAAAAGTAGCCGCGGGCGGCAAACTTCCCCGGCCCCGGTGTGGCCTTGATCTTCTTTTGCATCCTTTTCTTTCATCACGGGCAGAAAAGGATGTGGAAAGCAGGGATACCCTCGCTTATTCCTTCCCCTATATAAATAGGTATAGCAACCGCGCCACATTTCGGGTCACGTGAGTGCGAGGGCCGCCCCGTCATGCGACATTTTCACGTCGCTGCGTGCCAGCGGGCCCGTCATGCGACATTTTGGAGAGCCTGCGTGCCAGCGGAGCCGTCATGCCGCATTTTGGAGAGCCTGCGTGCCAGCGGCCTCGTCATGCGACATTTTGGAGAGCCTGCGTGCCAGCGGAGCCGTCATGCCGCATTTTGGAGAGCCTGCGTGCCAGCGGCCTCGTCATGCGACATTTTGAGGAGCCTGCGTACCAGCGGAGCCGTCAAGCGACTTTTTGGAGAGCCTGCGTGCCAGCGGCCTCGTCAAGCGACTTTTTGAGGAGCCTGCGTGCCAGCGGAGCTGTCAAGCGACTTTTTCGCGTCGCTGCGTGCCAGCGGAGCCGTCAAGCGACTTTTTCGCGCCACTTACGACCCAGCGGCCCCGTCAAGCGACTTTTTAGCGCCGCTGCGTGCCAGCGGAGCTGTCAAGCGACTTTTTAGCGCCACTTACGACCCAGCGGCCCCGTCAAGCGACTTTTTGGAGAGCCTGCGTGCCAGCGGAGCCGTCAAGCGGCTTGGCGACGTATGAAAGGCAGAAGATGTAGAGCGTCACGCCCACGATTCGTGCCATAATGACAGTGCTACGGCGTTCTGCAACGGGTCGGCACGGGGGCGTGGACAGGCCTCCGGCTCCGAGCGGTCGGTGGAATTGCCGTAACTTTGTGGCATCAAAACAGTAAACAGATACACTCTAACAAGAAAATATCGTCGTTATGGACAGTAAGATTCAGGAATTGACCGAGAAAATTTATCGGGAAGGCGTGGAGAAAGGCAACGAGGAGGCCGGGCGCATCGTGGCTGACGCCAAGGAGAAAGAGGCGAGCATGCTGCGCGAAGCGCGCACGGAGGCCGACGCCATCGTAGAACAGGCACGCCGAGAGGCGGACGAACTGCGTAAGAACACGGAGGCAGAACTCCGGATGTATGCCGCGCAGGCCGTGGAGGCGCTCAAAACGGAGGTGGCCGACCTCGTCACCGACCGCGTGGTGCGGAAGGAAGTGAAGGCCGCCACGGGGGACGCCGACTTCATGCGGCAGATGATGCTCGAAATCGCTCGCGAATGGGCGAAAAACGGCGAGATGACCATCCAAACCTCCGACGCCGACAAACTGTCAGCCTATTTCAAGGCTAAGGCTGCGGAGCTGCTCCAGGGCGGCGTGCGGATCGAGGAGGTGAACGGCCACAAGACTTCGTTTGCCATCGCCCCGGCCGACGGATCGTTCAAGGTGCAGTTCGGCGAGGCGGAGTTCGTGGAGTATTTCAAGGAGTTCCTGCGCCCGCAGCTGATTGAGATGCTGTTCTCGAAATGAGCAAATACTATTACCTGATCGCGGGGCTGCCCGAGGTGGCTCTGGACGACGGAAGGCGCCCCTACACGGTGGCGGACTTCAAGGCGGAGGTGATGCCGATGCTTTCGGCCACGGATCGCCCGCTGTTTTCCTGCTTTTTCCTTCAATATGACAACCGGAACGTGCTGTCGATGCTGCAACACGCGGAGACGGCATGGGACGCGCGCGGAACGGTGACTCGTGACGAAGCGGAGGCGGTGCTGACGGCCCTGAAGACGGAGGAGGCCCTGCCGCGGACGTCGCTGCCGGCGTATCTCGTGGACTTCATGCGGGAGTATCTCCAGGTTGCAGAAGAGGGGCGGGAGATGGACGCAGTGGTGTGGCAAGACCGACTCTCGGCGCGCTATTTCCGCTATGCGATGGGCTCGAAGAACGCGTTCGTGAGCGCATGGTATGAGCTGAATCTGAACATGGCCAACGTGCTGACGGCGATCACCTGTCGGAGGCATGACTTGGACCGCGCGGAGTATGTCGTGCCGGGCAACGAGACGGCCGAACTGCTCCGCACGTCGAATGCGCGCGACTTTGGGCTGGGCGAATCGTTGGACTACCTGCCGGAGCTGATGCGCGTGGCCGAAGAGACGGATTTGCTGATGCGCGAACGGAGGTTAGACGTGATGAAATGGAACTGGTTAGAGGAGGAGACGTTCTTCCGAACGTTCGACTTCGAGAGCGTCTTTGCTTACCTGCTGCGCCTGGAGATGCTTGAGCGGTGGGCAACGCTCGACGCGGCCGCGGGCGAGAAGACATTCCGCAGCATGGTGGGCGCGCTCAAGAAGGGCAGCGCCGCGGTGCTGGACGAATTCAAACGAAATCATACAAAATAGATACTACAGAGAATGACAACAAAGGGAACTGTGAAGGGCATCGTGTCGAACCTGGTCACTGTGGAAGTGGACGGGCCGGTGTCTCAAAACGAAATATGCTACATCACCGTGGGCGGTGTGCGTCTGATGGCCGAGGTGATCAAGGTGATCGGGCGCAACGCCTATGTGCAGGTCTTCGAGAGCACACGCGGCATGCGCGTGGGCGACGAGGCGGAGTTCATGGGCCATATGTTAGAGGTGACGCTCGGGCCGGGTATGCTCTCGCGCAACTACGACGGGCTGCAAAACGATCTGGACAAGATGGACGGCGTCTTCCTCAAACGCGGCGAATACACCTACCCGCTCGACAACGACCGGCTGTGGGACTTCAAGCCGCTGGCTAAGGCCGGCGACACGGTCGAGGCCGGCGCGTGGCTCGGCGAGGTGGAAGAGAACGCGCAGCCGCACCGCATCATGGTGCCGTTCAAGTTTGAGGGTACATATAAGGTAAAGTCAGTGGTAGCTGCGGGCAAGTATCCCGTGACGCACACCATCGCCGTACTGACGGACGAACAGGGTGCGGAGCATGAGGTAACGATGATCCAAAAGTGGCCGGTGAAGCGCGCCATCACGTGTTACAAGGAGAAGCCGCGGCCGTACAAGTTGCTCGAAACAGGCGTGCGCATCATCGACACGGTGAACCCGATCGTCGAGGGCGGCACGGGCTTCATCCCCGGGCCGTTCGGAACGGGCAAGACGGTGCTTCAGCACGCCATCTCGAAGCAGGCCGAGGCGGACATTGTGATCATCGCGGCCTGCGGCGAACGTGCCAACGAGATAGTGGAAATCTTCGTAGAGTTCCCCGAGCTGGTCGATCCGCACACAGGCCGCAAGCTGATGGAGCGCACGATCATCATCGCCAACACCTCGAACATGCCCGTGGCTGCGCGTGAGGCATCGGTCTACACGGCCATGACTATCGCAGAGTATTACCGCAGCATGGGGCTGAAGGTGCTGCTTATGGCCGACTCCACATCGCGCTGGGCACAAGCACTCCGCGAGATGTCTAACCGACTCGAAGAGCTGCCGGGACCGGACGCCTTCCCGATGGACTTGTCTGCGATCGTGGCCAACTTCTACGCTCGCGCCGGCATGGTGGTGTTGAATAATGGAAAGACCGGTTCGGTGACGTTCATCGGTACCGTATCGCCTGCGGGTGGTAACCTGAAAGAGCCGGTGACGGAGAACACGAAGAAGGTGGCACGTTGTTTCTACGCCCTCGAGCAGGCACGCGCCGACCGCAAGCGCTACCCGGCCGTCAACCCGATCGACAGCTATTCGAAATACTTGGAGTACCCCGAGTTTGAGGCCTATGTCTCAGAACACATCTCGCCAGAATGGCTCGGCATGGTGAACGAGGTGAAGACGCGTATGCTGCGCGGCAAGGAAATCGCGGAGCAGATCAACATCTTGGGCGACGACGGTGTGCCGGTGGATTACCACGTGACGTTCTGGAAGTCGGAGCTGATCGACTTCGTCATCCTGCAGCAAGACGCCTTCGACGCCACCGACTCCGTGACGCCGCTCGAGCGACAGGAATACATGATGAAGCGCGTGATCGACATCTGCCACCAAGACTTTGCCTTCGACAACTTCAGCGAGGTGACGGACTACTTCAAGCGACTGATCAACGTGCTCAAGCAGATGAACTATTCGGAGTTCCGCAGCGAACAGTTCGAGAATTACAGCCGGCAGGCCGAGACGCTCCTTCAGGAGGCTGCCGCCGAGTCGAAACAATAAGAATCAAGTGAGATATGGCAACAAAAGCATTTCAAAAGATATTTACGAAGATCACGCAGATCACCAAAGCGACCTGTTCGCTGAAGGCTACGGGCGTGGGCTACGACGAACTGGCTTCAGTGGACGGCAAGCTGGCGCAGGTGGTGAAGATCGCCGGCGACGAGGTGACACTGCAAGTGTTCTCCGGCACCGAAGGCATTCGCACGAACGCCGAAGTGGTGTTCATGGGCAAAGCACCGTCACTCAAAGTGGGCGACCAGCTGGCAGGACGTTTCTTCAATGCCTATGGCGACCCCGTGGACGGCGGCCCCGTACCCGAGGGGCGTGAGGTGGAGATTGGTGGACCGTCAGTAAACCCTGTGCGCCGTAAGCAGCCGTCAGAATTGATCGCTACAGGTATCGCCGGCATCGACCTGAACAATACGCTCGTGACCGGGCAAAAGATCCCCTTCTTCGCCGATCCCGATCAGCCGTTCAACGAGGTGATGGCCATGGTGGCCCTGCGCGCCCAGTCGGACAAGATCGTCCTCGGCGGCATGGGTATGACGAACGACGACTACCTCTTTTTCAAGAACACCTTCAGCAATGCCGGTGCACTCGACCGCATTGTCAGCTTCATCAATACAACGGAAGACCCGTCGGTAGAGCGCATCCTCGTGCCTGACATGGCGCTGGCAGCCGCGGAATATTTTGCCGTAGAGAAGCACGAGAAGGTCTTGGTGCTGCTGACCGACATGACGAACTATGCCGACGCGCTCTCCATCGTGTCGAACCGTATGGATCAAATCCCCTCGAAAGACTCCATGCCGGGCTCGCTCTACTCTGACCTGGCCAAGATCTACGAGAAGGCCGTGCAGTTCCCCGACGGCGGATCGATCACCATCATCGCCGTGACGACGCTCTCCGGGGGCGACATCACGCACGCCGTGCCCGACAACACGGGTTACATCACCGAGGGACAGCTTTATCTGCGCCGTGACAGCGACGTGGGCAAGGTCATCGTCGACCCGTTCCGCTCACTCTCCCGACTGAAGCAGTTGGTGACGGGTAAGAAGACGCGTGAGGATCACCCGCAGGTGATGAACGCCGCCGTCCGACTCTATGCCGACGCCGCCGATGCCAAAACGAAATTGGAGAACGGTTTCGACCTAACCGATTACGACAACCGCGCCCTGGCCTTCGCCCGCGACTACTCCGAGAAGCTCCTTGCCATCGACGTCAACCTCAACACGACGGAAATGCTCGACGTGGCGTGGACCCTCTTTGCCAAGCATTTCAAGCAGGAGGAGGTCAACATCAAACAGGCGCTTGTGGACAAGTATTGGCCGACGGCGAAATGAGCGAACGCTTCGCAGTGAACTGTCATGGCTATTAAATTTCAATACAACAAGACCTCCCTTCAGGGCCTCGATAAGCAACTGAAGGTGCGCGAACGTGCCCTGCCTACCATCAAAAGTAAGGAGAGCGCGCTGCGTATGGAGGTGAAACGAACGAAAGGCGAAGCTGCGGCGTTGGAGGATCGGTTAGAGAACGAGATTCGGAACTATGAGTACATGATGGCGCTCTGGAACGAGTTCCGCCCCGAACTGATCTCCGTGGAGGACGTCCGACTGTCAGCCCGAAAGATCGCCGGCGTGCCCATCCCGGTGCTCGACGGCGTAGAGTTTCGCATCGCCCGCTACAGCCTCTTCAGCGCCCCCTCGTGGTACGCTGACGGCATCGAGCTACTCAAGACAATGGCCGAAACGGGTATCGAAGCAGAGTTCACCAACCTGAAACTCGACATGCTTGAACGTGCCCGCCGACGCACCACACAGAAGCTGAACCTTTTCGAAAAGGTGCAGATCCCCGGCTACAAGGACGCCATCCGTAAGATCAAGCGCTTTATGGAAGACGAAGAGAGCCTCTCCAAATCGTCGCAGAAGATTATGCGCGCCAATCAAGAAAAACGTAACGCGAAGGAGGCAGAAGCATGATTGTAAAAATGAGCAAGTACGCCTTCATGGTGTACCATAAAGAATATGACGCCTTCCTGGAACTGCTGCGCTCCTTAGGCGTGGTGCATATCCGGGAAACAAAGTCGGAGAAAGACGACGCGGGGCTGCAACGCCTCATGGCCGAGCGCAAACGCCTCGAAAGCGAGATGCGCCAGTTGAAGCACACGCAGGAGAGTCGCCTCGAAGCCCTCAAGGCCGACGCGAAAGCCACCGGTAACAAGGCGAAAGTCACGCTGCCCCTCGCCCCTGAGCGACCCGTGACGGCCGACGAGGGCGCCGCTCTGTTAGACCGGATCGACAACCTACGCGACCGGATCGAAAAGGCTCAGGCCGCTGAGCAGGCCACAGAGAAAGATCTCGCCACAATGCAAGTCTGGGGTGAGTTCGACTACGCCAACCTACGTCGCCTCCGCGAAGCAGGCCACGAAGTCACCTTCTTCTCCTGCCCCGCTGCACGCTACGACGAAGCCTGGGAGACGGACTTCTATGCCGTTCCCATCGCCACCGCACAGTCGGCCACCTACTTCATCACCATCACACCCATAGGCAGCCCGATCGAGATCGACGCCGAACGGGTGCGTATGCCAGAGAAGGACCTCCGCGCCCTCCGTGACATGCGCGAGGCACAGCGTCGCCAGCGCGAGGAGTTGAACGCTGAGCTGTTGGCCGTCGCTCTCAACGACTACCGCACGCTCGAAGCCTACGGCCGACTGCTTGAAAACGAGTACACGTGGGACAACGCCAAGGTGCAAACCGAACGCGAGGCTGACGACCGACTCATGCTCCTCGAGGGGTGGATCCCCACGGCTGAGGCGCAGTCGCTCGAGTCGGCCCTCGACCGCGGCGACTACTACTGCCGCAAGCTCAAGATCAGCGATGAGGACGACATCCCCATCGAACTGAAGAACAACCGCTTCAACCGACTCTTCGAGCCTATCACCCGGCTTTACTCCCTGCCCAACGCCCACGAGTTCGACTCCACGCCCCTCTTCGCCCCCTTCTTCATGCTCTTCTTCGGCATCTGTTTCGGCGACGGCGGCTACGGGCTCCTACTCCTTCTCCTGGGCACACTGATGAAGCGGAAGGCCAAAGCCGACATGAAACCGATCCTCTCGCTCCTCCAGTGTTTCGGCATCGCTACGTTAGTCGTGGGCACCCTTTCTGGCTCCTTCTTCGGCGTCAACATCGCCGAGATCCCCGCTCTGGCGAGCGTCAAGCGTTACTTCCTGACGAGCGACAACATCATGACCCTCTCGCTCGTCATCGGCTTCATCCATGTGCTCTATGGCAAGTTTGTGGCCGCGATGAAGGTCAAGGTGCAGCGCGGACTCAAGTACAGCCTCGCCGCCTTCGCGTGGGTCTTCCTCATCTTGGCGCTGGCGCTGGCCGTCGGACTGCCGATGATGAATATCCACCTGCCGCAACCCGTCGTTTACGCCCTCTATGGCGTGGCCGGCGTCGGCGCCCTCATCGCCTTCTTCTACAACTCGCCCGGCAAGAACGTCTTCCTCAATTTCGGTTCGGGCATTTGGGCGACGTACAACACCGCATCCGGCCTTCTGGGCGACACCCTCTCCTACATCCGACTCTACGCCATCGGCCTGACCGGATCCCTGCTGGGTGGTGTCTTCAACACGATGGCCGTCGACATGACCGCCACCATGCCCATCTGGGTGCGCTGGCTACCGATGCTCCTCATCCTGCTCGTCGGCCACGCCCTCAACATCGGCCTGAGCATGGTCAGCTCGCTGGTTCACCCCATGCGTCTGATCTACGTGGAGTACTATAAGAACTCGGAATTTGAAGGCGGCGGCACCGCCTACGCTCCCTTCCGGAAAATATGAATCAATGAATAGAATAATAGAATAATAGAACCTCAAAAACAAAGTATTTAGAATTATGGGACCAGTATTATTAGCGTATGTAGGAGTAGCACTGATGGTCGGCCTGAGCGGCATCGGCAGTGCATTTGGATTGACAATTTGCGGTAACGCCGTAGTGGGAGCGATGAAGAAAGCCCCAGAGAAAATGGGTACATACATCGCCCTGAGCGCCCTGCCCAGTTCGCAGGGACTTTACGGCTTCGTAGCCTATATGATGGTGCAAAAATTCCTCGTTGCTGACATGCCTTGGGTTACGGCCGCCGGTATCTTCGGTGCCGGACTGATCATGGGCTTTGCCGGCTTCTACTCATCCATTCGTCAGGCACACGTTTGCGCCAACGGTATCGCCGCCACCGGCGCCGGCCACAACGTCTTTGCCGCCACGATGGTTATGGCCGTATTCCCCGAGCTCTACGCCATCCTCGCCCTCGTTGTGTCCATCCTGATATCGTTCACCTTCCCCGCTGTGGCAGCCTAATTGCCCTCCAAAAGGAATCATCAGCCCCCTCCTCTCCCCCAAAGAGCGAGGGGGCTTTTTTGTGCAATCAGAGAAAAAATAGGGGTCGAGATTTGGAGAAGTGAATCGAAGCACTACTTTTGCAGCCGTAATCGTTCGACGGAATGATGATTTTTGACTCCGTAGCTCAGTTGGTAGAGCAAATGACTCTTAATCATTGGGTCGAGAGTTCGAGCCTCTCCGGGGTCACACCGAAACAATTTCTTCCGATTGAATAGATAAAAGCAAAGGCTGCGCTGGTTCATCCAGTGCAGCCTTTTTGTTTTCACCCCTTCGCCTCCTGAATCCGATCCGCACCCTCCCGCCGGCGCATGACACCCACCGACAACGCCTCCACCCTCCCCTCCTGACGCAACGCTATCACCACGAATCCCGCAAGGCCATTTCCACTTTACGAAGCCCCCAAACCAAATCTGGTGGCTCCAGATTCAACCCGCGAAGCCTTCATCGCCTTTTCCACAACGTCATTTTCAATCCGCAAAGCCTCCAAACCAAACGCCGCGAAGCCATTTTCAATCTGTGAAGTGTCCACTGTCAAAGGAATCACTAATTCGTGATATCACATGAAGAATAATAGCATCTCCTATAACTTATTCTGCACGCACATACATCTGAGGATATAATATATACGATTACATGCGCTCACAAGAACATAAATCACATTGTAAACGACTCACCATGATCACATATAGATCTATTCAACTTGTTATACTATTCCTCATCCACACATACTCTTATAAATATAGCATTCTTCTATAACCCATGCGCACATGTGTATATTATAAGTATATCATACATGCAATCATGATATCACATAAAGAATAATCATATCTCATGCGATTTATCCTGTATACATCTATATATGAGAATACAATTTACACAGATTGTTGTGTTCACAAGATTATAAATCGTATTATATATAATCATTCGTGATTACACATGAATCTATTTCACTCATTGTACTATATTTTATCCACGCGTGCTATTATGAATATAACACTTATCTTTAATTCATGCGCGCATTCGTATATTATGAGTATATCATCCAGACCTTCGTGACATCACAAAAACATGGGTAAAATCTGGTTGATGTCTTCATTGATTGAAAATGGCTTCGCGGAGGTTTGGTTGAAGGCTTCACGGATAGGAAATGGGGACACCGTGGTTCGGTAGATGCCTTCACGGATAGGAAATGGGGGTACAGCGGTTTGGTTGATGCCTTCACGGATTGGAAATGAGGCCACGGAGGTTCGGACGAGAGGTTCGCATGTTCAAAATGGCTTCGCGGAGGTTTCGGCGGAGGCTTCGCGGGGGCACGACAGAGCCGCAGGATCGGCCGTGGAAGCCGCCGCGCCACAAAGGCCTCTTGAAAGTTTTCCTACTTTTGTCCCCGTCGATCAGCACGATAGCCCCCACTTATCGAAACAAATGAGGGGAGCCTATACGGTTGCCAATCGACCTTTTTCTTTTTTGAAAGATGCACATTCAAACAATCTGCGCAAAAAACAAAGTGGTGGTAAACGGAACGATTAGAAACAAGCTGTGGAGCGTGCTTATCGTCTCCATCCTCTGCACGTTGTGGTGTGCTCCACAGCTGCAGGCGAGTAAGAAAACATTCACTGTGGTGATCGACGCTGGACATGGCGGACGCGATCCCGGCGCCAGGGGGCGCAAAACGAACGAGAAGAACATCAATTTGGCTATCGCCAAAAGGCTGGGCGAGATGATCGCCGAGGGGCACAAGGACGTCAAGGTGATCTACACGCGGACAGGCGACAAATTTGTGGGCTTGGAGACGCGTGCCAACATAGCCAACCACAACAACGCCAACCTCTTTATTTCCATCCATACCAATTCGCTGAAGCACGGCAGTTCTGTCCGGGGCACGGAAACGTATACCCTGGGATTGGCGCAAACGAAGGAGAATCTGGACGTGGCGATGCTGGAAAATTCCGCCATCCTACTGGAGGACAATTACAAGAAGCGCTACGAAAACTTCAACCCCAATTCCTCAGAGTCGTACATCATGTTCGACCTGATTCAGAATAAAAACATGGCGCAAAGCATCGCACTGGCCACTGAAATTCAGCGTGGATTCGAGCAAGCGGGGCGGAGAAATCGTGGTGTGCGGCAGGCTGGATTCTTGGTACTGAAGGCGACCAGCATGCCTAGTGTGCTCGTTGAGGTAGGCTACATTTCAAACCCTGACGAGGAGAGTTACATGGCCTCCGACAAGGGGCGCACAGAGTTGGCGCGGGCTATTTATAACGCGTTCGGACGCTACAAACGCGACTATGAACGCAAGCAGGGCCAGGGCGTAAGCCGTAAAGAGGCTCCGGAAAAGAAGAAAGAGGAGCCGAAAAGCTCGCCCACAAGTCGTAGCTCGTCGTCATCACGGTCGAGTGTGTCGGTGCAGTTTGATGGTCCGGCACGTAGCGTGGTGGGCGAGAGCCGCCATTCGTCAACAAGCAGCAGCGGGGTCGTTTACAAGGTGCAGATCTTGACTTCTGACAAACCACTACCGGACAATGCCCGAGCCTTCAAAGGCCGTCGCACGAGCTATTACCGCGAGGGAGGCAAGTATAAATACACGTGTGGCGAGACGACGGAGTTCAAAGACATACAGCGGCTCCATCGGGAACTCCAGAAGGATTTCCCCAACGCTTTCATTATCCGCATGAAGGACGGAAAGCGGCTGAAATAACCGGAGAGAGACAGATCTATAACAGAAATATGAAGATGAAGTTTTCCAAAGAGGTGACGATCGGCCTTGTGACGATCATCAGCCTGACATTACTTTACTTGGGTGTCAATTACCTGAAGGGGATCAACCTGTTCCGCCCCGTCAACCGCTATTTCGTGGCCTGCACGAACGTGAAGGACGTAACGATTTCCAGCCCTGTCTACGTCGAGGGCTTCAAGGTAGGACTGGTGAGAAACATCTTTTACGACTATTCGACAACGAACCGGATACTCGTTGAGATCAACCTCGAAAAGAGTATGCGCATCAATCGGGGCAGTTACGTATCGCTGGAAAAGACCCTCCTCAGCGGTGCTGAACTGCATATCCAACTCAATAAATATGTGGACGAATACCTGCAATCAGGCGACACCATCGAGGGACGTCAGCCGGAGAGTCTGATGTCGACCGTGCAGGACCAAATGCTGCCGCAGGTGATGGCACTCTTGCCGAAGCTGGATTCGATCCTGGCCGGACTGCAAGTGCTGGTCAACCATCCTGCGCTGACACAGTCGCTGGAGAATATCGAGCGAACGACGGCTGGGCTGGAGCAATCGTCTCGACAGCTGAACCGGCTATTGCAAAGGGATGTGCCGGCCATTGCGGGCAACCTCAACACGGCTTCGGCCAACTTCTCAGCCCTGAGTGGCGATCTGCGCACGCTGGATCTGAACGGCACCGTGCAGTCGCTCAATCAGACCATCGGCAACCTGAATCAGACGACGGCTAAGCTGAACGCGAAAGACAATTCGATGGGGCTGCTGCTCAACGACACGTCGCTCTATCAGAATCTCAATCAGACCGTCGGAAGCGCCAACAATCTGCTGATTGACTTTAAGCAGAACCCGAAACGCTACGTGCGCTTCTCGCTCTTCTGACCTCCGCAACTCGTCCCCCGCATACCAAACAGAAATCCCCCCTTCCACCATCGGCAGAAGGGGGGATTTCTCTATTTAACGGAGAGAGCGGTTTATCGCTCTACGTTCAGTGCGAGCTCTATTTTGGTCGACTTCTCCACCACATTAGCTAGCCCAGCCTGTAGACCTTTCAATACCTGGGGAGGCATACCGCCAGCCATCGAGAAGAGCGCGGGGAGGTAGTTGCGCATGGCCTTGATCGTCTCGGTGTCGAGATAGAAACGGGCGCTGTTGCCACTGATGGCATAGCGTACGGGGACACCGTCCTTCAGCGCAGCCTTGATCTGCGTCAACGTCTGAGCATCGACGTTCTTCAACTCAGAAAAAGTCTTGTCGGTGAAGTAGAGCATCAGGCGACCGTTACCTTCGTCCTTGTAGGTGGCATAGCCCTCAGAGACGGCTGTGGTCTTCTTCGCCGCGTCCGTATAGACGGTGGTTTTCACCTTACCATCGGACGTCAAAGTCACGCCTTGCAGAGCATTGCCAATTAAGTTGCTGAGCATCGGTGTGAGGTAGCCAGAGAGCATACTGGCGGGAAATTTCCGCCCCATCATCTCCAGCGTAAGGTCGCTCGGTGCTTCCCATACAACCTCTGTATGGCCCTTCTCCTTCAGCTTCCATGTGCCAGCTAACTCGCTCGTTTTCGGGTCGTCATTCTTACTGCAACTGCCCAGGAGCAACCCCATGCAGAGGATCAGTGCTCCGTAGATCAAATTCTTTCTCATCATTTCTTTCTTTTCTATTTATGATTAATTAAGTCGGGGCAAAGTTATTACATTTGCCTCCCGAAAAATTATTGCACCATGAAACAGTATGATTTCAATGAGTTTATCGAGAGAACAAACACTGATTCTATTAAGTATGACGCACTGACGGAGAACTTCGGGCGAGATGGTCTGATGCCACTTTGGGTGGCTGACATGGACTTCCGAACGCCGGACTTCATCCTCGATGCGCTGCGCCGACGCTGTGAGCACCCTGTGTTCGGGTATACGTTTCCGTCGTCGGCGTACTACGACGCCATCATTCGCTGGGTGCACGACCTGCATGGGTGGGACATCCGCCGCGAATGGATCTCTTACATCCCGGGGATTGTCAAGGGCTTTGCCTTCGTGATCGATCACTTCACAAAGCCCGGTGACCGTATCATCATTCAGCCGCCCGTCTATCATCCCTTCCGCCTTGTGCCCGAGGGCATGCAGCGCGAGGTGATCACCAACCCGCTGCGGCTGGTTGACGGTGTGTATGAGATGGATTTTGAGCAATTGGAATCCATCATCGACGATCGTTGCAAGCTGCTCATCCTCTCCAATCCGCACAACCCCGCGGGCATCGTGTGGTCTAAGGAGACGCTGCAGCGACTGGCATCCATCTGCGTGCGCCACAACCTGATGGTCGTCTCGGACGAGATCCACGCCGAAATGGCCTTCCCGGGCTTCCGCCATTACCCCTTCCCGACCGTATCGGACGAGGCAGCGGCGTGCAGCATTCTCTTCACGGCCCCGAGCAAAACGTTCAACATTGCCGGCATCGTCTCCTCGTACGCCATCGTACCGAACGACCGTCTGCGGCAGGCTTTCTATTCGTTCCTCGAAGCGGGCGAGTTCAACCATGGGACGATCTTCGCTTACGAGGCTACCAAGGCGGCCTACACCCCGGAAGGCGCCGAATGGCGACGGCAAATGCTGGCCTACGTGTGGGAGAACGTGGCGTTTGTTGAGGCGTACCTCCGGGAGCGATTACCCAAGGTGAAGGTCTATCGACCGCAAGCGTCGTTCCTCGTCTGGCTCGACTGTCGTGGGCTGGGACTGTCGCACGACGAACTGATCCAGCTCTTTGTCGACCGTGCACGGCTGGCACTCAATGATGGCGCCATGTTTGGCCATGAGGGTACGGGCTTCATGCGACTCAACGTCGGCTGTCCGCGTGCCACGCTTCAGACGGCGCTCGACCGATTGACCGAGGCAGTAAACGGGAAGTAATCCCGTGCTCCGACCATCTTTAGCGTGTGTCCCACGATCCGTGTGGGGCACACGCTTTTTTATTCCCTTGGTTGAAAGAAGGAGGGGCGCTTGTTCAGGCTGAGCTGCGGGCAAAATGTCCGCTGAAATACCTTTGCGGCATGGAAAAACGAGAACTAACCCTCTTGGGTAAGAAGACGGACTACCGTCAAGATTATGCGCCCGAGGTGCTGGAGGCCTTCACCAACCGCCACCCGGAGCGTGATTACCGCGTGCACTTCGACTGCCCCGAGTTCACCAGCCTCTGCCCCATCACGGGCCAGCCAGATTTCGCCACGATCACGATCGACTACATCCCGGACGTGAAGATGGTCGAGAGTAAAAGCCTCAAGCTCTACCTCTTCAGCTTCCGCACACACGGAGCCTTCCACGAGGATTGTGTGAACCTGATCATGAAGGATCTGATCCGGCTCATGGATCCGAAGTACATCGAAGTGCGGGGCATCTTCACGCCACGCGGAGGCATCAGCATCCACCCACTCTGCACCTACGGCCGACCTGGCACACGGTACGAGGCACTGGCCGAGCGGCGGCTGTTCGACAGCGGGCCACTATAGTGAGCTAAGGGTGTGCCGTAGTGAGCTAAAAACGAGAAGTCCTGCCGACGGGAGTGCTGAGGTGTATCACATACACCCCCACCCCACGTCCGGCAGGACTTCTTTCCTTCTTAGTTGCCCGGAGGGGAGCTCAGCTCAGGTAGTCCGGTTCCCTCTCGCCCACCAAAGTGCGGAGCGTCTGCTTGACGATGCGCCACTGGGTGAAGAGATCATGCTCGGGCACATGATCGAAATCGTGCATCGGGCTTTTGCAGAAGAACGAGAGCCATGTCTGGATCCCACTCATGCCAGCCCTTGCAGCCAGATCGCTGAAGAGCACCAGGTCGAGGGCTATGGGCGCAGCCAGGATGGAGTCGCGGCAGAGGAAGTTCACCTTGATCTCCATCGGATAGCCCATCCAACCGAAGAGGTCGATGTTGTCCCAGGCCTCCTTATTGTCCCTGCGGGGCGGATAGTAGTTGATGCGCACCTTGTGATAGATGTCCTTATAAAGATCGGGCTGCTCATCGGCGTCAAGGATACTTTCGATGACGGAGAGCTTGCTCACCTCCTTCGTTTTGAAGTTGTCCGGATCGTCCAGCACCTCACCATCGCGGTTGCCGAGGATGTTGGTGGAGAACCACCCGCTGACGCCCAGCAGGCGCGTCTTAAACATCGGCGCCAAGACGGTCTTCATCAGCGTCTGCCCGCTCTTGAAGTCCTTACCGGCGATGGGCACGTGTTTCTGCGCGGCCAACTCCCACATGGCGGGAATGTCGACGCATAGATTCGGCGCGCCCATGATGAAGGGTACGCCCTCGGACAGGGCGGCGTAGGCGTAGCACATACTGGGCGAGATCACCTCCGTATTGTTCGCATCGATGGCACGGTCGAGCGACTCGAGCGAGCGATGCTCGTCGGTCATGGGCAGGAAGATCTCCGTGCTGGCGGCCCAGAGGACAACTGCACGACTGCATTTGTTGTCCGCCATGAAACGGCGGATGTCACCACGCAGGTGTTCAATCATCTCCCGACGCGTAGCACCCTGCAGCGTGTGTGTGCCATGCAGCCGCTTGGCCCAACGCGGGTCAAAGGCAGCGGCCATCGGTCGGATGGCGGCCAGCTCGTCGGCCACGCCCTTCAGATCCTTCTCACTCAGCACCTCGGCGCATCGTGCGGCTTCGAGGGCGTTATCAGGGAAGATGTCCCACCCGCCAAAGACGAGGCTGTCCAGCCCTGCTATGGGGACCATCTCTTTGATCAGTTGCTCGCGACCATCCTGCCTGCGCATACGGCCCATCTGCGTCACTGATCCAATCGGCTTAGCCAGCCCACGTCGGGCGGCCATCACGCCGGCAATCATCGTGGTGGATACGGCTCCGCCCACGCCCGCTATCAGGACGGCTAAGCGTCCATCGGCAGCTTTCAATTCCTGTTTCATTTTATCTATCGTGTGTCTACCTCTAATGAGTTACCTCCATAAAAGACAAAACCGGGATGAAGGCTCCCGGTTTCATTCTGCGTTAGTTCTTCTTCTGCAATAAATCCCTGATCTCCGTCAGCAGTTGCACGTCAGCAGGTGGTGCCTCGGGCGCTGCAGGAGCTTCCTCCTTCTTCTTGTTGAACTTGTTGACCGCCTTGAGCAGCATGAAGATGGCAAAGGCGATGATCAAGAAGTCGAAGATGACTTGGATGAAGTTGCCGTAACGCAACGCGACCTCCGGTGTGACTACGTTCTCACCGTCCATCACGGCCTGTTTGAAGACAATCTTCAGGTCGGTGAAGTTTACACCCCCCAACAGTACACCAATCGGCGGCATAAGTATGTCCTCCACAAACGAAGATACGATCTTCCCGAAGGCTCCACCGATCACGATACCTACAGCCATGTCGAGCACGTTGCCGCGCATGGCAAATTCCTTGAACTCTTTTATCAATCCCATATAACGATGTATAGTTTATTTGGTTCTCAACGCATTGGGACGGTCTGAAGGGGCCGTCTCAAATTGTTGGCGCAAAGATAGAGCGTTTTTGCGCGGTGCAAAAGCAGCGTTCATGGTGCAGATTCCGTCCGCCGCGGCGCTGTGGAAATCACACCGCGGGGGCCTGTTGCGCGATCGGTCCACGTTCCAACTTCATACGGAGTCGGTAAAAATGTGAATCCGCCACGGCCGCCACCCCCTTTTTCTACTTTTGCCGCACGAAAAAATACCCCTGTCATGCTGAATAAGAGTTTAGTTTCCATCGATCAATGTACGAAGGCAGACATTCTGCGCATCATCGGCAATGCCGCCCGGTTTGAAGCACGTCCGAACCGCGACCTCCTGCGTGGGCGCGTCGTTGCCACACTTTTCTTCGAGCCTTCCACCCGCACGCGGCTCAGCTTTGAGACGTCGGTCAATAGGCTCGGCGGACGCGTCATTGGCTTCCAAGACGCATCGACCACCAGCTCCACCAAGGGCGAGACGCTCAAAGACACCATCCTCATGGTCAGTAACTACGCGGACGTCATCATCATGCGCCACTATTTAGAGGGGGCCGTGCGCTACGCCTCGGAGGTGACGGATGTGCCCCTGATCAACGCTGGCGACGGCGCCAACCAACACCCCTCGCAGACGCTGCTCGATCTCTACTCGATCCAGAAAACGCAAGGGAGGTTGGACAACCTGACCGTGACGATGGTGGGCGACCTGAAGTATGGTCGTACGGTCCACTCGCTGATTGTCGGCCTGTCGCACTTCCACCCCACGTTCCACTTCGTTGCGCCCCACGAGCTCTCTATGCCGGAGGAGCAGAAGCAGTTCTGTCGGGCGCACAACATTGCGTTTCATGAGCACACCGTGTTCTCGGAGGAGATCATCAACCAGACCGATATACTCTATATGACCCGTGTGCAACGGGAGCGCTTCACGGATCCTATGGAATATGAGCGTGTAAAAAATGTCTACATCCTGCATCGGCGCATGCTTGATGGATCGCGGGAGAACCTACGCGTGCTGCACCCGCTGCCCCGCGTGAACGAGATCTCGTACGACGTGGACGACAGTCCCAAGGCCTACTACATTCAGCAGGCCCGCAACGGACTCTTCACCCGCGAAGCGATCATCTGCGACGTGCTCGGCATCGAAGTAGACGACTAACCCACCCCACCGCGCTTATACATCTATAATATACATACGACCCATGTCTGAACAGAAGAAAAGAACCGAACTGCAAGTGGCCGCGATCGAGAACGGATCGGTACTCGACCATATTCCATCCGAGCACCTTTTCAAGGTGGCGCAACTGTTAGGTCTTGAACATATGGACCATCGCATCACGATCGGGAATAATCTAAAGAGCTCCAAGATGGGGCATAAGGGCGTGATCAAGATCGCAGATAAATTTTTTGAGGAGGATGAGATTAACCGCATTGCCGTAGTGGCGCCCAATGTGGTGCTGAACACCATCCGCGACTATGAAGTGGTGGAAAAACGTCGCGTGGAGCTACCCGACGAGCTGACGGACATTATTCGTTGCAACAACCCGAAGTGCATCACGAACAATGAACCGATGAAGTCGCGCTTTTACGTCACGGACAAGGAGTGCGGCACGGTGCAGTGTCGTTACTGCGAGCATAAGATTCACCGTGACGAGATCGTACTGAAGTAGCGGCTCGATGAACGGCGGACGAGGCGCACGACGGACCTTGCGGACCATCGGCACGCTGCTCTGGGTCATGCTCTGCATGACCGGGGCACGGGCCCAGACGACGGAGGTCGGTAGCGACCGCCTACGCCTTGGCGTGAAGGTCGGCGTCTGCGCCTTGCAACCGGATCTGACGGCCATCCATCCGGGCGGCGCAGGGACAACCGTAAGCGACGTGGCGGTACACTCCGGTGTGGGACACACGGCGGAGGTGTCGCTGCGCATCGGCATACGGCGCGTCTTCCTGCAGCCTGCCGTGGGGTGGAGCCGGTCGGAGAGCCGCATCGGGTTCAACCTACTCTCCGCCTCCCCGGGCGCCGTGCCGGTGGCCTATTTCCCGCAGTCGATGACGCTGCGCGAGCTTCGTCTGGAGGCCCCCATTGTTATCGGTTGCCACTTGGTGCAGCAGTCGCCCTTCCAACTCAGCCTCATGGGTGGGGTAAAAATGAAGTACAATTATCGGGTACGCCTCACGCCTGACACCCCTGAGACCTCTTTTGACTTCCGCGGTGATGATTCGCCGCGCCATTGGTCGGTCTGCGCCGCGCTGGAGGTGCGCATCGACCGCCTCACCTTCGATGTCGGCTATGAATACGGCATGAATAGCCTGCACGCCGACTTAGGCGCTTACACCTACGGCGCCTCCACCTTGCCCCCTGCACCCATGCGCATCAGTCGACGCACCAGTGGACTCAGTATGTCCGTGGGGGTGATGTTCTGAAACTAAACACAACTGACGACTTACGAATAACGACTGACAGCCATCACTATGAATGAAAATGACCTCTTTTTTTCCCGCACCGAGCTGCTTATCGGGCGGGAGGCCATGCTGCGGATGGAGCGCGCGCGCGTGATTCTGTTCGGCGTGGGCGGCGTGGGTAGCTGGTGTGCCGAGGGCTTGGTGCGCTCGGGTGTCCGCCGACTGACGTTGGTGGACTCTGACCGTGTAAGCCCTACCAATATCAACCGCCAGCTGCCAGCCACGCGGCAGACGGTGGGGCGCGTGAAGGTGGACGTCCTCAAGGAGCGCCTCGCTGAGATCAACCCCGAGGCCGCGATCGACGCCATCGCAGGTGTGTACAATGCCGACACCTCGGCGTCGTTCGGTCTGGAGCAATACGATTACATCATCGACGCCATCGATAGCCTCCAGGAAAAAGTGCACCTCATCCGCACGGCTACACGCCTGCCGCAAGCCACTTTCTTCTCCAGCATGGGCGCCGCACTCAAGGCCGATCCGCAGCGAATCCGCGTGGCCAAATTCCGCCGCGTGGCGGGCTGCCCATTAGCGGCTGCGCTGCGCCGTCAGCTCAAACAGGGCGAACCACCTGCGCGCGACTTCCTCTGCGTCTACAGCGACGAAGTGCTCGAAAATCAGGGTGCACCATCCGCCTCGCTCGACGGCGCCAACTCGGCACCGGTCTCCACTTGGGACGCCCGCAAGGCACGCATCAATGGCACGTTGGCGCACATCACGGCCATCTTCGGCTTCACACTCTCTGGACTCGTTATACAAGACATCATACACAAAACCTCTGACTCACATGTGGGATAAACTCTATTACGGCAATTCGCTCCGAGATTGGGGCATATCGCTGCTGATCATCGTCGGCGTACTAATTGTCAACAAACTGATTTCGATCATCAACCGACGCGTCGTGCGCCGCATTGCGGAACGTAGCCGCACGCGCATTGACGATCTGCTCTCCGATGCACTCGAACCGCCCATCCTGCTCGGCGTGATACTGTTCGCTGTATGGATCTCGCTGGGGAGGCTGGATCTGGGCGTGAAGTTTCATCACTTTTTGCGCAACGCGTACGAGGTGCTCGTCACGCTCAACGTCACGTGGCTCTTCGCGCGTGTCATCGCCCGCCTGATCGAATCCGTGTTTACACCACGCGACGGGTCGGCCACCACGAGACTGAACATCAACACGCATCTCATCCCGCTGATTAAGCGCGGCGTGCTGATTGTTGTGTGGGCCATCGGTATCGTTATGGCCCTACACAATATAGGTGTGACCGTCACCACGCTGATGGGTACGCTCGGCATTGGCGGTATGGCCTTCGCCTTAGCGTCGCAAGACACGATCAAAAACATTTTTGGCGGTGTCACCATCTTCACGGATCAAACGTTTCAAATTGGTGACATCATCCGCATTGGCGACACGGAGGGGACGGTAGTAGACGTGGGTCTTCGCAGTACGCGCCTTCGCACCTACGACGGCCAGTTGGTGATCTTGCCTAACTCGCAACTGATCGACGCGGTAGTGACGAACATCTCCTCCGAGCCCGGGCGCCGCGTGGTGATTGATCTGGGGCTTACTTATGACACCTCTCCAGAGAAAATGCGTCAGGCGATGGCGATCCTCAGCAGCATGGACGACCGTGTACGTGGCGTGGAGCCTGGCAGCATCATAGCGGCCTTTGTCGCCTTTGCCGATTCATCGCTCACCATCCGGCTCATTTACTTCATCCGCAAATCGGCTGACATCTTAGGCACCCAAACGGAGGTCAACTTCGATATACTTTCGCAGTTCAATGCAGCCGGGCTTAACTTCGCCTTCCCCTCGCGTACGGTATACATCGATAAGGGGAGTGATCCATCGTAACGATTCATCCCATTACGTCTATACGTCGAAATAAAAAGAGAGGGAAGGCAGTATTCCACGCGAATACGGTCTTCCCTCTCCACTTTTTTGATAGCATAAAAATAGATCGAGGAAAATAGCAATATGTAAGTAAGATGCACCGATGATTACAATCAAAAGTGCAAACAGGTAACTGCATATAGCTATCGAATAAAATCAAGACATATATCATGCTACACTTTCCCACTTTTGAATGTGATCGAAGCAACAATCGCGCAACATGGTTACATATCGCGCAGTGATCGATGGAGTAAAATTGCAACAGGTTTACACCATATACACCTATCCATAGAGCGGCCTACATGATAAGTAATACGCGCGCAGTGATCAACGATGAGTGCATGCTGCATAATTGTTTATCGCGCAGAGATCAAGAATGGGACCATGCGACAATGTGCGATATACGCAGATGGTCAGAGGAAGCGTCTATCTACTTGCTAACTCGAAAACAAGGAAGAAATGGGCTAAAATCCGTGATTCGGGCCATGTATTTCACCAGAAATGGCTCCCGAAGGCGGTTTTTGGGCGTAAACCCGAGAAGAAACGGGCCTGAAACAGGGCTTTGGGGAGCGTCCGAGGAGCAAAACGGGGCCGTGAGGCGGGCTGTAGGTGCAAAACGAGGAGGCGATGCGCCCCGGGGCAATCGGTGGGAATACCTACTTTTGCGACCTCATCAATAATAGATTAAGCTAACAATGAAGTACAACACTGCCGAGAAACATTTGGCACAGCCTGAGTATGGGCGCAACGTTCAAAACCTGGTCGACTACTGCGTGACGATCGAAGACCGAGAGGAGCGCAACCGCTGTGCAAACGCGATTATCTCGATCATGGGCAACCTGTATCCCCAACAGCGCGACACGAACGACTTCAAGCATATTCTCTGGGATCATCTGGCCATTATGTCAGGCTTCAAGTTGGATGTGGACTACCCTTACGAGGTGGTTAAGGAGGCGGATTTGGAGACGCGGCCGCCGCGCATTCCGTACGTCAGCACCCGCATCCGGTCGCGCCAATATGGCAAGATCATGGAGCAGATGGTGGGCAAGGCGACGGAGATGGAGAACAGCGAGGCGAAGGACTACCTGGTGCGGTCGCTGGCGAACCAAATGAAGCGCTCCTACGTGACGTGGAATAACAAAGACACGGTGAGCGACGCGAAGATCTTCAAGGACTTGGCGCAGCTGTCCGACGGGCTGATCGACCTCAAGGAGGGCGACCTGAAGCTGATCGATGGACGCGAGCTGCAACAGGTGGCCGCAGCGGCGCAGCACCAGAACAAGAGCAAGAAATTCCGCAAGAAGAAATGAGCTCGTTCGTGATTGAGGGGGGGCACCGGATGCGGGGTGAGATCACGCCGCAAGGGGCCAAGAATGAGGCGCTGGAAGTGATCTGCGCCACGCTGCTGACGAGCGAGAAGATGGAGATCCGGAACGTGCCCGACATTCTGGACGTGGCCAACCTGATCCGCCTGCTGGCCGACATGGGCGTGAAGGTGGAGCATGTGGCGAAGGGTGCATACACGTTTCAGGCGGACGCGATCGACCTGAATTATTTGGAGACGGATGACTTCCTGCGTCGGGCGGGATCGCTGCGCGGGTCGGTGATGATGACCGGGCCGCTGTTGGCACGCTTCGGTCGGGCTGTGCTGCCCAACGTGGGTGGTGACAAGATCGGGCGACGGCGCCTCGACACACACATCTTGGGCTTCCGCAAGCTCGGCGCAGAGATGATCTACCATACGGCACGTCGCACGGGAGAGCTACGGGCAGAAAAGCTCCGTGGCACCTATATGCTGCTCGACGAAGCCTCGCTGACGGGAACGGCCAACATCCTCATGGCGGCCGTCATGGCCGAAGGCGTGACGACGATCTACAATGCGGCGTGCGAACCCTACATCCAGCAGCTCTCCGCGATGCTGATCCGCATGGGGGCGAAGATCTCGGGCGTGGGGTCGAACTTGCTGACCGTGGAGGGCGTGGGCTCGCTGCGGGGAACGACACACACCGTGCTGCCGGACATGATCGAGGTGGGCAGTTTTATCGGTATGGCCGCCATGACAGGCTCCGACCTGCGCATCAAGAACGTGAACTACGACCAGCTGGGGATCATCCCCGACGCCTTCCGTCGGTTGGGGATACAGATGACGCAGGAGGGCGACGACATTCATGTGCCGACGCATGAGGCGTACGAGATCGAGACCTTCATGGACGGCTCGATCATGACGATTGCCGATGCGCCGTGGCCGGGATTGACGCCGGACTTGCTGAGCGTGATCCTCGTCGTGGCGACGCAGGCGCGGGGCAGCGTGTTGATCCACCAAAAGATGTTCGAGAGCCGGCTCTTCTTCGTCGATAAGTTGATCGACATGGGCGCGCAGATCATTCTTTGCGACCCGCATCGGGCGACAGTCATCGGGCTGGGGCACCGCTTCCGGTTGCGCGGAGGAAAGATGACGTCGCCAGACATTCGCGCCGGTATCGCCCTGCTGATCGCCGCTATGAGCGCCGACGGAACGAGTCGGATGGACAACATCGAGCAGATCGACCGCGGCTACCAACACATCGACCAACGACTAAACGCCCTGGGGGCCTGCATCACGCGGGTGGATTGACGAACGCGGGAAGAGCTACAAGAGAACGCATGATTCGGAAAGAGGAAGTCACGGCCGTCGGTGAGCTTGTCAAGCCGCACGGCATCGCCGGTGAGATGGTGATGACGACGAT
This sequence comes from Tannerella serpentiformis, assembly GCF_003033925.1. Lineage (NCBI taxonomy): Bacteria > Pseudomonadati > Bacteroidota > Bacteroidia > Bacteroidales > Tannerellaceae > Tannerella > Tannerella serpentiformis. The sequence continues at coordinate 2,361,707 of NZ_CP028365.1, read as the reverse complement.
GTACGATGGGCTGTTTGACGACATGGAGGATCCCTACCTCATTTGCGACATGGACGGCATCCTCGTGCCATTTTATATCGAGAGTTATCGCCCGCGGGGCGGCAGTTCGCTGCTGGTGAAGTTGGACGATGTGGACGACGATCGAGCCGCGCGGCGATTGGCCCATCACACGGTGTATTACCCCATCGACCGCCTGCCAGAGGATGATCCCGAAGGCGACGAACCGACGTGGGAGCGCTTCGTGGGCTATCAGCTGACGGACGCCGCGGGACACGCGGTGGGTACGGTGGACGGCGTAGATACATCGACGGCCAACGTGCTGTTTAGCGTCGATCGCGAGGGAGAAGAGTTACTGATCCCGGTGGCGCCAGAGGTGGTGCGCACGGTGGATCACGCCGCGCGACGCATCGCGGTGGATATACCCGAGGGACTGTTGGATTTGAACTAACCTGTTATGAAGAAGAGAGAGAAAAAGGCGGCGAGCCATAACGCGAAAAAGAAATCGTTTTGGAAGCGTATCCGCTTCAAGTATAAGCTGTCGTTCATCAACGAATCGACGCTGGACGAGGTGTTCAGCTTTCGAGTTTCGCAGCTGTGGTTTTTCTCTGCCGTCTGCCTGTTTGCGCTCAGCCTGATCATCATCACCTCGCTCATCATCATCACCACACCGATCCGCAACTATCTGCCTGGCTACCTCGACGCCGAGGTGCGTCGTGAGATCGTGCAAAGCGCCGTCAAGGCAGACTCGCTCGACGCGGCGCTGAAGCTACAACAGCGCTATCTGAGCAACGTCACGGCCATCATCACCGGCAAGATGAAGCCCGACTCTATTCACGCCGTCGACTCGTCATCCTACATCAACGCCGACTACAACATTCCCCGCTCGAAGGACGAAGCGGCCTTCGTCAAGAAGTATGAGGAAGAGGAGAAGTACAACCTCAGCTCCACCAACGCTCCACGGCTGACCGAAAACGCCTTCTTCTACAAGCCCGTCAACGGTGTCATCTCGTCGCATTACAACATCGAAAAGCGTCACTACGGCGTTGATCTCGTGGCCGGGATCAAGGAGAGCGTCGTGTCCACGCTGGAAGGCACCGTCATCTACACCGGCAACGACCCGGCCTTTGGCAACGTGATCGCCGTGCAGCACAAGAACGGCTTCACGTCCGTCTACAAACACAACGACATGCTACTGAAGGATGTCGGCGATCATGTAGTGGCCGGCGAGGCCATCGCACTGGTCGGTAACACCGGCAGACTCTCCACAGGCCCGCACCTGCACTTCGAGCTGTGGTATCGCGGCACGTCAGTCAACCCCGAAGAATACATTGCGTTCTGACAAACATGCATAAAAGACAAATTGCCCTGCTGGGCTCCACCGGCTCGATCGGCACACAGGCGCTCGACGTCGTCCGGGACAATACGGATCGCTTCGAGATCTACGCCCTCGTGGCACGACAAAACGTCGACTTACTCGCCCAACAGGCACGCGAATTCCGGCCCGAGGTGGTCGTGATTGCCGACGAACAGTATTACGCGCCGCTCAAGGAGGCGCTTGCCGACCTGCCGATGAAAGTGTGGGCGGGCGCGGATGCCATCGCCGACGTGGTGCAGATGGCGCCGGTCGACGTGGTGCTCACGGCGATGGTCGGCTATGCCGGGCTTCGTCCGACGCTCGCCGCACTGGAGGCGGGCAAGGCCGTGGCGCTGGCCAACAAGGAGACGCTGGTTGTGGCTGGCGAACTCGTCACGGCCACGGCTCGACGCACGGGCGCGCCGATCCTGCCTGTCGACTCGGAGCATTCGGCCATCTTCCAATGCCTCGTCGGACAAGACGCGAGCGCGGTGGAGAAGGTGATCCTCACGGCTTCCGGCGGACCATTCCGCACGACGACGCGCGAGGCGTTGGCCGACGTGACTCCGGCTGAGGCGCTGCGTCACCCGAACTGGTCGATGGGCGCCAAGGTGACGATCGATTCGGCGTCGATGATGAACAAAGGCTTCGAGATGATCGAGGCGAGGTGGCTGTTCGGCCTGCTGCCCGAGCAGATTGAGGTCGTGGTGCACCCGCAGTCGATCGTCCACTCGATGGTGCAGTTTGCCGACGGCGCCGTGATGGCTCAGCTGGGGACGCCCGACATGCACCTGCCTATCGCCTACGCCTTGGCCTACCCGCACCGACTGCGAAGCGCCACGCCACGGCTTGACTTCGCCCAACTCTCGACGCTCACCTTCGAGGCGCCCGACAGGGAGCGCTTCCGCAACTTGGACTACGCCTACGAGGCGGCCCGTCGCGGTGGCAACATGCCCTGCATCCTCAACGCCGCCGACGAGGTGGCCGTCGCGGCCTTCCTCAGCGGAAAGATCGGCTTCCTGGCTATGAGCAACCTCATCGCCGAAACGATGGCCCGCACGACGTTCATCGCCACACCGACGTACGACGATTACGTGCAGACCGACGCCGAAGCTCGGCGCATTGCAACAGAAATAACAGGTAGTCAGAAGTAGAATGGCTTCAAACTACTCCCCCTAACTACCCCCTACTACTTCTAACTACCCTTTGACTACCCAGGGCGAAAGCCCCGCAACTACCGCGGCCGCAGGCCGCATAACTACCCCTAACTACTCAGAGATAAATGGAAACCTTTTTGATCAAAGCCCTACAGCTCATCCTCAGCCTATCGATTCTTGTGCTGGTGCATGAGTTCGGGCATTTCCTCTTCGCCCGCCTCTTCAAGGTGCGCGTTGAGAAGTTCTACCTCTTCTTCGACCCCTGGTTCGCCCTGTTCCGGTTCAAACCCAAAAACAGCGACACGGAATACGGCGTCGGCTGGCTACCCCTCGGCGGATACTGTAAGATCTCCGGCATGATCGACGAATCGATGGACAAGGAGCAGATGGCGCAGCCCCCGCAGCCGTGGGAGTTTCGCTCCAAGCCGGCCGGACAACGGCTGCTGATCATGGTCGGCGGCGTGCTCTTCAACTTCCTCCTGGCCATCTTCATCTACTCGATGGTGCTCTTCACGTGGGGCGACACGTACCTGCCGCTCCGGAACGTCACGGCCGGCATGGAGTTCAGCCAGACGTTCCGCGAGATCGGCTTCCGCAACGGCGACATCCTGCTGCGCGCCGACGAGGAGCCTCTGGAGCGGCTGGACGAACACTGCTTGCGCCAGGTGGTCGGTGCGCGCACCGTCACCGTGCTGCGCGATGGACAGGAGACGGCCATCGCCATCCCTGCCGACGCCATGCAGCGTCTGCTCCGCAACAAGGATGGCTTCGCCAACTATCGCTATCCGGCGGTCATTAACAAGGTCGTTGCCGAGACGGCTCAGCAGGCCGGGCTGCGCGAGGGCGACCGCATAACGGCCGTCGACACCGTCGCCAGCGTGGCCTTCTCCGACCTCCGCGAGCAACTCTACGCCGACCGCGGACGCGAGGCCACGCTGCGCATTGTGCGTGCGGACGGCTCCACGGCGCAGATCATGGTGCCGATCGACTCGGCCGGCCATATCGGCGTGCAGATGCGTTCGCCGCTGTCGCTTTACGAGACCACGACGCGCACCTACAACCTCTTCACGGCCTTCCCCGCCGGCGTCGCCTTGGGCTGGAACACGCTCACGGGCTACGTGGGCGACATGAAGTACGTCTTCACCCGCGAGGGCGCCTCGTCGATCGGCGGCTTCGGCACGATCGGCAACATCTTCCCTGCGGCTTGGGACTCGCGCACGTTCTGGATGCTGACGGCCTTCCTGAGCGTCATCCTGGCCTTCATGAACATCCTGCCCATCCCGGCGCTCGACGGCGGGCACATCATGTTCTTGCTCTACGAGGTGGTGACGCGTCGCAAGCCGTCGGATAAGTTCCTCGAGTACGCCCAGATCGTGGGCATGGTGCTGCTCTTCGGCCTCCTGCTCTACGCCAACGGCAACGACGTGCTGCGCTTCTTCTTCCGAAGTTGAGCCCCCCCTTGCGGCTGCCGGCGAGGCGGCTGCGGGCACCGACGAATAATGCCGGATACATGATGAGGGAGGACGCTCCCCACATGTACCCGGCATTTCTTTGTCCGCCCCCGGCCCAACGAGGGCCAATGGATGCGCCCCAATCGGTGCGTCACCGCCCTCCGTCATTCCTCCGACTGATCGTCGTCAGGCTTCGCCGCGCCCCGCTTCCGCTGCCCGACCTTCTTGTTGTACGTCGTCTTGTAAGCGGCCGTCACCTTGTTCAAATCCTTGATCAGGGCACCGATCGCGGCGCGGTCTTCCTCATTGGCGGCATGCAAGAAAGCGGCTTCGATGTAGCAGCAAACGACGTCGTAAGCCTCGCTCGTCTCGGCGCGTGCCACGCGCGCATTGGGCAGATCTTCCCTCGGCGACTCCACCTGCCGCTGGAGGCGAAGCGCAACGAAGGAGTCGTTCAGGGCGAAAAGTTCCGTAAAGGAGTCGGTGAGTCCCAGCGTGGCGATGTCGTCCGTCAGTGTGCGCACGTCTTCCTTCAACCCTCGGATGTCAGCCGACTCCTCATCAAATGAGGCCCGCTGGATATTCGCGTAAGGCTTCAGCACACGTGCCAAGCGTGCGGCGGCCTCGGCCGTAGACTTTTTGGGCGATAGTTTTTGGCCGCGGACGATGGCAAAAATGCTCGTCAGCATCTTGTCTCGCTCTTTGTCGAGATCGCTCAGCTGCGTGACAAAAGCCGATTCTTTCACCGTCTTATTCACCTTCACCTCCCGGCTCAGCCGCCCGTTCCATATTTCCATCAGTCCAGCGGGAAATTTCAGTTTCGCCTGATCAAAATCCTTGATTCGATTGTATTGCTCATACTGAAACTCTACATGCAGCGCGATGGTAAAGTTCCATCCGCCGCGCTCTTCGATTTTAGCGACCTCTGGCAGGTCATTGCTTGTCGTTGTCATATGTATCTCGTCGTTTTAATGATCCCCAAAGGTCATTTTATTCGTTTGAACTCAAACAGGCGCCTGTTTACCATTGCACAGATTGCGTAGGCTCAAACAGGCGCCTGTTTACCATTACACAAATTGCAGGAGCCTAAACAGGCGCCTGTTTACCATTGCGCAGATTGCGTAGACCCAAACAGGCGCCTGTTTACCGTTACACAAATTGCAGGAGCCCAAACAGGCGCCTGTTTGACTTCGCGCTGGCCTCTGCCGAGGTAGGGAAGTTTTTCCTGGTACCCGGCCAAACTTCGCTGCCCCCGCAGGGGCCCTGTTTACCGTTACACAAATTGCAGGGAGCCCAAACAGGCGCCTGTTTGGCTTCTTAGTGCGTCATTTCTCCGTGTCCTTATACATGGCCTCAATCTCGGCGGCGTAGCGACGGGCGATGGCGCCACGACGGAGCTTGAGGGTGTCGGTCAATTCGCCGTCCTGGATGGTGAAGGGGCGCTGGAGAAGGGTGAAACGCTTGATCTTCTCGAACGAGGCGAAATGCTGCTGTGCCTCCTCGATGAGCGAACGGTAGAAGCGGATGATGTCCTCACGGGCGATGAGATCGGCACGGTCGGTGAAGGCTATGCCGCGGGCGCGGGCATGGGCCTCGAGGGCGTCGAAGGCAGGCACGATGAGGGCGCTGACGAACTTGCGCTCGTCGGCTATGACGGCGCACTGCTCGATGTAGGGGTTGCCGCCGAGGCTCATCTCGATCGCTTGCGGGGCGATGTATTTGCCGTTCGAGGTCTTGAAGAGATCCTTAATGCGCTCTTGGAAGAAGAGCGTGCAGCCGTCCTCCCCGAGCCTACCCGCGTCGCCGGTGCGGAAGTATCCGTCGGGCGTGAAGGCGCGGCGGGTCTCTTCGGGCTTACGGTAATACTCGCGCATGATGGTCTTGCCGCGGACAAGGATCTCGTTGTTCTCCGGATCGATACGGACGTCGATGTCGGGCATGAGGGTGCCAATGGAGCCGAGGGTGTAGCCCACGGTGGGGTAGCAGCAGACGGTGGCGGAGGTTTCGGAGAGGCCGTAGCCGTAGACGATGGGAATGTCGACGGAGAGGAGGAACTCGGCGATCTCGTCCGAGAGGGGCGCGCCGGCCACGGGGAAGATGTTGCCGCGCTCGATGCCGACGGCGCGTTTGAGGGCGCTGTAGACCGTCTTTTGGTAGAAGGCGAACTTGAGGGCCAGCGTGCGGGGAGGCGTCTCGCCCGTACGGCGATAGTTGAGGACATACTCGCGGCCGGTGCGGAGGGCGTCACGCAGGAGGCGCTGCATAGGCCCGGCGGCGCGGGTGAGGCGTTCGTTGGCGCCGGCGTAGACCTTCTCCCAGAAGCGCGGCACGTTGCACATGAGCGTGGGCCGCACTTCGAGCAGCGTCTGGCGGATCATTTTCGGGTCGCGGTTGATGGCGATGCGTACGCCGCGGCAGAGGCAGAAGTTGGTCCAGCCCTTCTCGAAGATGTGGACGAGTGGTAGGAAGCACATGGAGAGGTCACGCTCGGTGACCATCGGCAGACGGAGGGTGTGAATGCGCATCATCTCGCGAAAGTTGGCGTGAGTGATGACGACGCCCTTGGGCTCGCCCGTCGTACCGGAGGTGTAGATGATGAGGGCCACGTCGTCGTCGGTGGCCTCGTTGCGGCGGATGCGCGCGGCGGTTTCGGCGCGGGCGTTGTCACCGAGGCGGACGAACTCCTCGAAGAAGACGCTCGTCTCGTCGGTGGGATAACGGACGACGCTGCGGTCGAAGATGACGATCTTCCGGAGCGTGTCGCCCATCTCCTGTTGCGCCTTGTAGGCGTTGTTGTACTGCTGCTGTTCGCCGACGAAGAGCAGTCGGATGTTGGCGTCGCGGACGATGTATTTGATCTGGTCGGGCGATCCGGTGGGGTACATGGGCACTTCCACGGCGCGAGCGCCATAGGCACCGAAGGCGGTGTAGAAGTACTGGGGCATATTGGGGGCATAGATGCCGATGTTTTCCTGCACGCCGATGCCGTACTCGATGAGTGCCTGCGAGGTGAGTCGGACGCGGTCGGCAAAGGCGTTCCAGGAGATGCCGAGCCACTTGCCGGTGCGTGGATCGCGATGAAGCAGGGCGACGCGTTGGCCGTAGCGTTCGGCCTGATGGTGGATTAGTTCTGCGAAATGGGGAATCATAGTGAGCGAAAAACTAAAAGTGAAAGACTGTGGGGGGGAGAGAATGAGGGAATGAAAAACGAAAGGTGCTACTTGCCGCTGCCACAGATGTATCGCCCTGTGAAGCCGGTGATTTCGATGCCGAGACCTGATCTGGTTACACCATTACTCTTATAAAGGATTTTCCAATTCTTACGAGTGGCGTTTCGGCCGTTCGCGGCCAACACTTTGGGCTTGTCTGGATCGGGGGCGTCATCCCAATCATCTGTCCACGCAGGGAATAGCTCGCCGGGCTCCTTAGCGGTTCGATCGGGCAGGGCGCAATAGATGCGATCGAGAGCGGCGGCAGTCAACTGGTTTCCGTAACACTGCAGCAACTCGAGGGATTGATTGGCGCTCAAATCGAGCGTTGTAAGCCGGTTTTCGGAGCAGCGCAACGACTTCAGCGCCGTGTTCTGACTGAGGTCGAGTTGGATGATTTTGTTTTGCTGGCAATTGAGTTCCTCTAGTGCAGTGTGGGGACGGATATCCAACGCGGTCAGCTTGTTTCCCGAACAGATGAGACGGGTCAAGGCCGTGTTGCGGCTGACATCAATCGACCGGAACTCATTGGCAAAGCAGTTCAAATCAGTCAAAGCCGTGTTTCGGCTGACGTCGAGCAGGGTCAGTTGATTGATGCAGCAATCGAGCGACTTTAATGCGGTGTTTCGGCTCACGTCGATCTGTGAGAGGCCGTTTTCAGAGCAGCTCAACGAGATTAAGGCCGTGTTGTGGCTCACGTCAATCGTCCCCAATGCATTACTCGAACAGTCGAGCACCTTCAGCGCCGTATTACGACTCACATCCAATGTGGTCAAACCGTTGTGTGAACAGTTAAGCTCCTCCAGCCCGGTGTTCCAGCTCACGTCGAGCAGTGAGATCATGTTGTTCGTACAGTCGAGCGTCTTCAATCCCTGATTGTGGCTGATGTTGAGGTTGCTCACAGGGCCCTGCACGCCGCCGTTGAAGTCGAGTGGACCGAAGTCGACAAACGGTTCGTGACCAGCGGCGTAGCAATTCAGTCCGTTTACATTGCCATAGATCGTCATGGTGGACGTCTTCGGTAGGTAGACGTACTGTGTACCTACAGCGTCGCGCTCTCGAGAGTGAACCATAATGGTGCTGCAAATATTACCATAGACGATTTCCACCGGCGTATTGTCGGTGTCGGCTGTGAGATAGAAGTAGGCTCTTTTATCTTCGGGATCTAAGGAGAAAGCCGATTCAGCGTCCGGATCGCTTGTGATGGTGAGGACGATGTAGCGATCCCTATTCACCGTTTGAGCGGAGAGGGTAGCGGAAATGAAGGCTGTAGCAAAAAGGATAGTGAGCCACTGCGCTGTTAATTTGGTGGGGTTCATATAAAGGAGCTAAAAACTAAAAGTGAAAGACTATGGGGGAGAATGAGGAACGAAAATGATCCGGGTACATGGTCGAGATTATTTCCCTGCCCCGGCAGGGGCCGTCAGGGACGCTGGCCAAGTTCTCCTCTGAGATTGATGTAGCGCGTGCGGCCATCGAGTTTGAGGGGTTTGCACGGTTTGCTCTCGTTGTGATAGCGATCGACGGCGGTGACGACGTAGGTGTAGGGGAGCTCGAGGTCGCTGTCGCGAAGCTGGAAAGAGGGCTCGCCGGTGATGGCGACGATCATAGAGGCACGGCTGATGTCGCGGCGTTCGCCGAGGGGGAAGCGATAGACGACGTAACGCATGGGCGTCTTACGGGGTGCGCGAGGATCCTGCGGGGCGATGTCCCACACGAGGCGCGTGGCGCCGTCCGTCTGCGCGATGCGGAGGTTCTGCACGGCGTCGGGTCGGTCGGTGTAGGCTTTGGAGAGCGGCGGAGTGAGCGCGGGGTAGCGGTGCCAGATGCGGCGGAGGCTGTCGGCCACGTGACCGTTGTTGCGCAGCAGTTCGCCGGCGGGCCAGAAGATGTGTCCGTCGACGCGCTTCGCCTCGCGCTCCTCGATCATCTTTTGCGCCAGTTGCCCGGCCTTCATGGTGCGGGCCACGTCCTGCCCGATGTAGAGCGGAGTGCGCGTCTTGAGGCCGCTCCACCAGTGGATGAGCGTCGAGTAGTCGGCCGACTTGTGGCCGATCTCCCAATAGAGCTGCGGGGCGCAGTAGTCGATCCAGCCGTTCTTCATCCACAGCACCACGTCGGCATAGAGGTCGTCGTAGTCTTGCAGCCCGCGCGTGTCGCTGCCGTGGCGGTCGGACGACTTGTTGCGGTAGATGCCGAAGGGGCTGACGCCAAAGCTGACCCACGGCTTGGCCGAGGCTACGGTCATCTTCAGCTCGCGGATCAGGAGGTTGATGTTGTTGCGGCGCCAGTCATCGCGGCGGTTGGCGGAGAAGCCCGCGGGCGGACCGTAGCGGGAGAAGCTCTCCTCGTCCGGGAAGGGCTCGCCGGCGACGGGGTAGGGGTAGAAATAGTCGTCGATATGGATGCCGTCGATGTCGTAACGGGTGACGATGTCGCGCACCACGCCGCAGATGAAGAGGCGGCAGTCGGGGATGCCGGGATCGAAGAGCGTCATGCGGTTATAGCGCACGAACCACTCGGGATGGCGGCGGTAGATGTGCGTTTCGGCAAAGTCCTCAAAGTCCGTTGCGCCGGCGCGATAGGGGTTGAGCCAGGCGTGAAACTCCAGCCCGCGCAGGTGGCAGGCTTCGATGAGGTAGGCCAGCGGATCGAACGCCTCGTCCTCGGGCGCTTCGCCCTGGCGACCCGTCAGCCAACGGCTCCAGGGCTCGTAGCGGGAGGGGTAGAAGGCGTCGGCCTCGGGGCGGATTTGGAAGAAGATGGCGTTGATGCCATAGCGTTTCAGGCGGTCGAGGCGCTGATCCATGAGCGCGCGAAAGTCGTCGGCCGAGAGTCCGCGGTAGTCGTTCTGGTAGATGGTCTGAAACCACGCGCCGCGAAATTCGCGTTTGGGATAGATGCGTTTTTCCTGCTTCACGAGGCGCGATGTGGTGCATGCGCCGAGGCTCAGGAGCAGGGCGAGGGCAAGGAGTAGTTTGTTGCGCATAAGGGTAGATGATTAGTGATTCGTTTCGGCGATGATCTCCTCGAGTCCGCGGCGGAGGTTGTATTCGGGCGTGAAGCCCAGCTCGTGGCGCAGGGGGCTGACGTCGCAGATCCAGTTGCGTTGCTTGAGGATGTGATACTTGTCGGTGTTGAGCGTGGCGGGTCGGCCGGTCATGCGCCCGATGGCCTCGGAGACGGTGCAGACCACGCGCGCCAACCAGAGCGGGATGCGGGCGTGGAGGACGTGCCGACGGTGGAGCAGCTCCTGGATGAGGCCGGCGAACTCGTCGTCGGTGTAGACGTCGCCGTCGGCCACGAAGTAGCTGCGGCCTACGGCCTCGGGGCGCTCGAGGGCCAGCCGGACGACGCGCGCCAGGTCACGAGCGTAGATGAACGTGAGGCGCTGGGGCGTGCGGCCGATCTTGAAGTCGAAGCCCGCGCGGATGCTCTCGATCTCCATTCCATAGTCGCGGTCGCCGGGTCCGTAGACGCCCGTGGGCCGGAGGATGGTGTAGGGGATCGTCGTCTGCTCGCGGACGCACTGCTCGGCGGCCAGTTTGCTGCGGCCGTAGATCGATTCGGGCCGAGGCTCATCGTCGGCCGAGATGGGTCGGAAGGTGCGTTCGTCGCCGCGGCCGAAGGCGCTGAGGCTGCTCATCAGCACAAAGCGATCGGGGCGCGTGGCCTGGCCGCCGGCGTTGAGGGCAGCCAGAAGGCGGCGGGTGTATTCGGTGTTGACCTCGAAGAAGTCGGCCGGGCGGACGGTCTTCGTCACGCCCGCGTTGTGGACCACGCCGTCCCACCGCCCATGCTCGGCCGCATGTTCGCGCACTTGGGCGGCGAGCGCCTCGGCGTCGGCATAACGGAGGTCGATCAGGTGAACGCGGTCTTTGGGCAACCGGCCGATGGAGCTGCTGCGTCGCACGCCCGCCCAGACCTCATATCCGCCCTCCAGCGCCTCCCGGACAAGGTGTCCGCCGATGAATCCGCTGGCTCCAGTGATCAGTATCTTTTTCATGCCCGCAAAGGTAGGATGGCTGCGGCCTTCAGCGAGGCCGGTACACAAGCCTGCAAATCGCGGGGCCGTGTGAATTAGATTTATGGAGATTCCATAGAGTCATTCGGCGGCAGAAAGGCGTTTTGCGAGATTATCCTCCTTTTCCCGCCGCGCGAAACCGATCTCCGAAACTTTTAGACGCCTTCCCGCCGCACGAAGCCGTTTTCCGAGGCATTTTTCCCCTTTCCCGCCGCGGGAAATGACTTTTCGAAGAATTTTCCCCGTTTCCCGTCGCAAAAAGTGACTTTTCGGAGAATTTGATCGATTTCCCGCCTCATTTTGGCGTTTCCAGAAAATTTTGATCGATTTCGTGCGGCGGGAAGGCATTTCGCAAAGTCCGAGATCGGTCTCGCGTTTCATTTTGGCGTTTCGAGAGACCGGAAATCGGCTTTGCATTTCAGGAGACAGAATAACGAAGAGCCAAGCCGTGCCGACCTTCGTTTTTAGAGGCCAAACGGAAATGACATCACAAATAATCGTCCCAATCAATTGTTAGGAGATATCCGGGGTAGGGACGCATCGCATACGCCTATGAGCATGCAAGCCCCCCCAATACACCGAATCCCCGACACGGGCCTTTACGAGGCTGTGCCGGGGATTCTTTTATAAAGGTGGGGCGGACCCTCTCTCAGTATCCACCCACACCCGAGGACACTAACAGAAGCGTCCCCATATGGACTCATGCTTACTTCACAATCACCTTATGAACGGAGCCGTCCTTGAGGGTGATCACGTATGCACCGCGACTCATCGGGATCGACGTGTCGCCTTCGGGCAAGTCTACCTTACGAACAAGCTGTCCAGCTACGGAGTAGATGCTGGCGATGTCAGCACGATCAACGCGGATGTAGATCATCTCGCCGTGCGACCAAACGGCCGTGCCTGCCAACAGTTGGTTGGAGACGTAGTCCGGGCCGATCGACAGCGTGATATCCTGCTGTACGTTCGGAACGACATACTCGTATTCACCGTTGGCATTCTTTGTGCCCGTCAGCATTTCCGGTACACCGTTTACTGTACGGTTCGTGCGTACGGCCAGCGGCTTGGAACCTGAATAGGTGGCCTTGAACTTGAAGTTGCCACGGCTCTTCACATCCCAAATACCTGCGCCTGGATCTGTCTTCACGCCTGATACGGATGGGAGCGTCACCGTGCGATTGATATCTACCGGTTGAGCATCACCAACGCAGACGTAGACAACACCATCCGTTCCAAGGTTCAGGTGCAGCGGATACTCCTCGCCATCGATTTTCACCTTACGTGGATTGAGCTTGAGTTGGTTCAAGCTGTTCGGCGTAACCGACTTGTAATAGATGATCGGATAGCAGCGCTTTTCGATCTTCTCGCAAGGACGAATCTCGATGTTCACGTCTACCGAACCGTAGGTCGTCAGACGATCTACCTCGATGGCGTCGCTGTATTCACCGTTCAGACCCTTCGACGTACCCACGGAGAAGTGCAGCTGTGCACCGACGTCGAGACGAAGATCCTTCATACGTTGCGTACCACACATCTGCTCATAGCACATGCCTTTGAGACGCAGCGAGGTGAAGCCCGCGTTCAGGTGTCCGCCATTCTCTACGTGCACATCAGAGTGGATGAAACCGAAACCACCGAAGATGGACGTCGTGATCACGTCGAGTGCCAAGTCGTCCGAAGTCCAAAGCTCACTATACGGGGTACCGCACGCGCCAATCGGCTCCATGTGCAGGTGCTTGGTATAAATACCGGCATAATCCTTCGAACCCATCTGCTCCTCAGAGATCAGCTCGAGGTGAGCGTCACGCTCGTGCTTCTCGTCGGCGAAGAGGTCTACTTGGTTGCGGATCTTAAACGTATCGGTACGAATCTGTGCGTTCTGTACCGCACCACCCTTCACGTGGTCGAACGAGTCAGTGAGGCAGGTGAGGACGGTATGATCGAAGATAACCGTATTGAGGCGCTCCATATATGCGTCGTCGCCAAACTTGATCGTGATTGTATCCAACATATGCAGCGGATCCTTGCTGAAGCGGATGTAACGATAGCAGGGTACGCACTCGGTGATGGCGTCGCAATCGTCCTTTTTCGCTTCAACGAACGGAGGCGTCTTACGCATGTGACCGAACTTCATAATCGGCAGATCTTTGTGGAGACCACTCCAAGTGGAGAGCTTTATGTTCTTACCTTTCTTGATGAAGTCGCTATGGAAGATCAAACTATCGGCCTTCAGCGTAATTTCAGTCTTAGAGCCCTTATCTTTTTCCGAATCAAGAGTCATATCACCAAACGTCTCTATTACCGGTGACCAAAGCATAACCTCTTGGTTGTGCGCTTCGATATAAGCATCGTCGTGGAAAGTCATACGCGAAACCATATGCAGGTAATCGTGTCCGCAGTTCGTTCCGTCGCACGGTGTGGGGCAAGTCGGCGTATTCTCGAAAATGTTCACGTTCCAGTTACCCTTGTTGGCTTGGGTCTTCATGAAGAGACCGTAGCCCGTGACTGTCTCACCGTGCAGGGTGCCTGTACCCGGTACGCTACCCATACCGTCACCGCTACCACCGAGATACTCAAACCTCTTGTAGACGTCGATGTAGTCCGAAGCCACAGCTGCAAAACCACCCTTGGTGATAGCCGTTCCGTTGGCATCCTTATCAAACTTCATCAAGAACTTACGAGCCTTGTTTTCGCTTGAGATTGCATCGCAATGAAGATCATCACCGCATCCACCAAGTGCTCCGCCAATATATCCTTCGCCTACCTTCTTCAGACTGCCATCATTGCACTTTTCATAATCCTTGCTCAGGAACGGATCATGACGCGTACCAATGTTTTGCAGACCTCCATAGTTCAACTTGATGTTATTGTCTGCACCGACAAATACGCTACCGCTTGCACCGTGTGCTTTGAATTCAAAATCTTGCAGATAGACGTTGTTACGTTCTTCTTTACAACCACAGAAGTCACTGTGCTCCAAATCGGCAATATTTTCGATCTGCGCCAAGAAGAGCAAGCTACCCGTCATCGTATCTACGTTGAACGGATTACGCATATCAATGTCGCCAAAGCGTGTGCGGAAGACTACATTGCCCGTAGAACTCGGATCCTCGAAGCTCAGGTAAGCACCCTTGTTGAAGATGATGTTACCACGGTTACCGGCATCTACCGTCAGATCGCCCTTACCACCACGATAGAACAACCCCCAGTCATGATTATTCGTCGCTATAGTATTGGCTCCGGGATAGGGACGATTACAGTGGTTTACACCGGAGATAATACCTGCATTCTCGTAGTACTGCAAAGCACGCCCGGAGCGATTGTGGAGTATGCTATCGCCTTCATTACCGCAACGCCAAAGACCGGAGAATGGTATTGAGATCACGGTCGGGTGATCACTACCCGTCGGTTGATTAACGGCAATGTGTGAGAAGTAGATATTACCACCAGCCAGTCTCGATCCATCATCCGGTACGGAATTGCGATCCGTTTTCTCTTCCCAACCAGCCTTGATCCACAAGTGACCCTTCGTATTGGTACTTGGAATCGTGTAGATAAACCGGTTCTTATCATATGACACATTGTTTGCCAATGGGTGAATACACGACGCAGACGGTCTCTGCTGCATGATATAGCCATTGTTCATTGTGGCTACGTATTGATAGGGATTCTGCGTCGGGGTATTGTCGTTATATCCAAGATAGATATCGCCCTTGTGCGAGATGATCTCCATCGTATCACCCGTAGAGGCCTCATCCACGTAGTCCAGCATGGCTGTCCAAATATGGTTTTCGGCTTTCAGCTGCGTCATGCCAGCTGCCGTGTTGTTACGATTGATTCGAACAGAGTCGAAGAAGTGGATATTACCACGACGACCGGTAGTAGTAAAGTTCCCTGGAGATGCATGTGTCGCATCATGGCGCCAATCCTCAGCGAGGAAGGAGATTGTGCTATCACTCTTGTAGGCAATCGTTACGGGGCGCTCCGTCTGGATATACCCACCGCGGGAGAGCCATGTCAACGGACCTGCCGAAGTGGCAGCTCCATAGGCAAAGTCTACACGTCCCACCGTATTGATGTTACGTTCAGCCTCCCATAAGGTGATGGTCTTCGATGATTGTGGAACGGAGAACGTGATCGGAGCCTGGCGTGAGTCGCAGGTTCCGTTGGCTGCGTCCTGATTGGAGAGGATGTCATTCTCCGCATAGAGGTAGATCAACGATCCAGCATCCTGACCTTTACCCGTAGGCTCGGTATAATTAAAGGTGTGCTCCACATCGATGTTATTATTCGTATTAAACGTACCACAACCTGCCCAGAGCTTCGTAAGCGCTGCACCGGTATTGCTGCGCTCGAGGTTCACCAATGAGTTGGTCAGGATATAGCCATTCCGTGCATGCAGCACGACCGTGTCATTCACTTCAGTCTCGACCTTGAATTCATTTCTCAGAGACGGATGATTGTTTTCATACTCTCCAGTCACACCGCCCAACGTGATATTTCGGACAGCTAACAGACCAAGGCTGGCCCAGTCTTTCGCATTGCTCGTAAACTGGAAATGTACGGCATTGTGCGTCGTAATGTCCCGTCCGGCTTGCCAGATCGTGCGTCCTGCACCTTCCTGTTTGAAGTTCACACCATTCGTGAGCGTAGATGGATGATTCTTTCCAAGATAAGTATGGATATCATTCCCTGCATACCACGTAATGTTTCCCGACGCAGTGTTTGTGCTTTCAAAGTCCGTCTTGCTGCGGGTAATGATGTCGTGGTTCGCATGCCAGATTACGTCGCCTTCCTTTTCGTTCTTGAATGTAACCAAGAAATGGTCGGAGCCATCCGCACCAGTACCACCGTTGTTCGTCAGAATGTCGTTGCAAGCATGCCATTCCATGTTGTACTTGCTCGCTTGATTGTGGAACTCGATCTTGCTCTTTGTGAGAATGTCGTTTCCTGCCTTCCATGCATTTCTACCTGCAGTGGCAGTTGTCTGCTCAAACTTGATCAGTTCGTTACCTGCACTTGTAATGATATTGCCAGCGGCCAGCCAAGTCATCGTACCCGCACCGTTAGCTTCTGTCGAACTATTGGTAAATGTGATACCGCCACTTCCAGCTTTTGCATCGATGTTACCCTTAGCATGCCAGTTTGTGCGACCCGTTCCAGTCTGTTCAAACTTCAAAGCGTTACTGCCATTTACAACATTGAGCGTAGTGGCCTCCCAGAGCATATTGCCTTTTCCGGTGGACTTCCACTCTACGGTGTTCAACTCATGTCCTGAGCTACCAGCCTGTATCGTACCTATTGCACGCCAATACATATTGCCATCTGAGGTTTCCCACTTAGCCGTGACATCGTTTGTGGTGATATTGCCTCCAGCATTCCAGAAAATGCGATCGCCTGCGGTCGATGTGGCGCTCTTCCAGTTTGTTGTGTTGCCTGTGCCCAGCGTAATGTTTCCATTGGCCAGCCATGAAGCCGTAGCCGTACCGGTGGCGGAAGCACCAACCTCCCACTTAAGCGTTTTGCCGTTTCCGGTAGTGATGTTGCCCATCGCTTGCCAGCGTGCATAACCTGAGCTATTCACCTTTACCTCACTATCATCTAAACTCTTGATGTGTCCGCCACCCATAAAATTAAGAGGCGTACAGTCGCCAGCATAAGGCTGTCCGGTAATAGCGCCCTGTAAGCCATATCTAATGTCCGGCCCTAAGTGCGGAATGCGCTCATACTTTTCCGTTCTACACCAAGAATAGGTGGGCTGTGGGCAAAGCGTTGGCCATGTTAAGGCGGCTAAAGTGGGCGTACTTCCAGCACCATCAAAGCCGAATACATTATAGTTACCGGATCCGTTTACTTTGACATCCTCTTTCACCTTCAGCTCAACTACGCCACCCATCAATGAAGTGTTCCCAGCGGCCATTGTGATCACGTGCGCAGAGCCGGTATTCATCGTAAAGGTACCTTTGGCCATCAGCAAGATATTACCACCTGCACCCGTTGCTGGAATCTTGTTTTTGAAGTCCACGTTGCCCATCGTATTAAAGATTTGCAACTTGCCTGCAGACATCGCAGTTGGGAGGGTCATCGTGGTTTCTACCGTGATGTTATTGGTGCCGTAGTTACCTACGTTAGCCGTTCCAGTAGCAGGAATACATACACCGGTATACACGTTCGCCCCTCTTCCGGAAAATCCGTAAGGGTAAGTATTGGTACCACCTGTAGGCGCTTTGACCGTCATCTTGTTTTGACCCTGAGTGGCTGCGCCCATCAGAATCGTACCACCCGTTGCACTGGTTATGATAGCACTTGCTCCGGGAACGAAATCGCCCTGAATACCCAACACAGCGTCTGTACCTAATTCTGCACCACCGGCTGTACCCCAATTGATCGTACCATTACTTACAATGCTCGCTGCATCAAAGTTCTTATCGTTCATCAAGGTATAATAGGCCGCCGGCAAGTTCAGTGTGGCATGTGAATTAGTATGACCTCCTGCACCCACACTATAGGTACCGATACCTGTCAATCGAACATGGCCTCCAGCTAATAATGTGATTATACCAGGGACGTAGCCACCTTGTGTAGATGCCGTAGAAGTGTATTGAACGGATGGCCAAGAACCAGAACTCTGTAGATGAGAAGTGCCAGACCAATACCAACATGAAGCTGGACAAGTCCCTGGTGTGGAAAGTGTGTAGAAATAATAGTACCAAGGGTTGTCCAAGAATTGAAAGCCTTCCAACTGCCAAGGGGATCCGCTTGATGAGCCTGCATCGACTGTGATATGCGTTGCGGCACTATATACAGAAGCAGGAACGGATGATCCTATATGTCGGACACCAGTACCATCAGGAACTGATGGACCACTTGTAGGGGCAATGAGGGAAGTACTACCTCCAGCATTACAATGAGGAGAGGTCCATGACCCTCCCACGGAAGCCACATTCGCAGCATTTACGACGATATTGTTCGTATTCCCGACTGTGACACGTCCATTTCCAGGGTTTGCCCAGGCCACCGTTCCACCCCACCATCCGGCATTTGCACCACGAGGGGTAATTGTACCAGTCTCTCCCGGGCCAAAGTTATTATCCGGATTGCTCCAGCCGCCTGAACCAATCGTATAATGAGCGCTACATGATGAACTGTTATATGGACCTCCGGTATCGTGCCCATGCATAGTTTGCCCCCACGCGACTCCGCCGCTGCTGCCGAAGAGGAGCGCTGCGGCGATGAGGGGTTTGACTACTGAAATAAGTTGTTTCTTTTCCATACCTGTATCTGTTTTTGAAGTTTGAAAATGAGGTTCCCCCGCGGCCTCTCTACATTCCCCTTGCGGGGCGAAGAGAGGCGTGCGGAGGTGACCCGTTATGAAATTACTTGAGTTATCAATTAGGAATGCGTAAGGGGGAAAGACCGACAGTTCTTCGGAGTGGGCCGCCCCTCGCCTCTGACGAATGTCGCGTCCGGGGGAGGGGGGCGCCATTGCTCCTAACCATCTAATCGTGTGTGTACGTTTACTCTTCGGGCAAATGAATCTCCGGCGTTCCGCCGCCACCCGCTTCGGGCTTTTTCGGAGGCTCGGGAGTGCCACCGCCGCCCGTTTCGGGCTGCTTGGGCTTCTCCGGCGTGCCGCCGCCACCGGCCTCGGGTTGCTTGGGCTTGCCGTCCTCAGGCAGACGAATGTCCGGATCGTTGTCTTTGGGTTTGCGCGGCTTTTTGGGCTCTTTCGGCTCCTTGGGTGCGTTGGGATCGTCGGGGGCCTTGTCGCTGCGGTCGTTGCGATAGGTGGCTGCGGCGGACTTGACCATCTCGTTGATGTCGAGGTAGAGCGTGTCCCAAGTGGGGAGATCCTTCATGGCCTCGAGCAGGTTGAGGTAAGCCGTGAGGGCCTTCTGGAGACGCGCCCGAGCAGCTGTGGCTGGGGGCAGTTTGCGCAGTTCTGCGTTGGCTTCGGCCTGCACGGCGTAGAGGTCTTCGAAGGCGTTCTGACGTTTTTTCAGCTCCTCGTAAGCGGGTTTGAACTTGAGGGCCTCGAAGCGAGCCTCGTTTTCAGGCTTGTCCAACTCCTTGAAGATGACGACCATCTGCGCCGTCTCAGCCACATAATTCATGCGCTCTACGTTGGCGCCATACTGTTCGAACACCTTGTAGAGGGCTGCCGCATCGGCGGCGTTAGGCAGGGGTAGCTCTTTGTAGCCCTTGAGTAAGGTGCGGAGGGCGGTGAACGTCTTGTCGCGCGCCACGTCTGCGGCCACGATTTCGTTGCCCTTCCCGCTGTAGGTCAGTTTGCCGTAAAGGTCTTCGAACTCTTTCGACTCCTTTTCAAGCGACTTGAGCAGTTCGTGCTCCTCAACAATCTTGAATTTTCCGTTCTTGGACGATTTGACTACGCGCTGTGCCAAACCGCCTAAAGCTCTGGTTGATAGTCTTGTTAATGCTATATTCATCGTCTATATCATAAAATAAAATTCTGCTCTGCATTACCCTTCCATACTCCTACGGCAACCTCCCGCAATCTACTGGAAACCTTCGTAAGCCTCCGAAAGCCTCCTGCAACTTGCGGGAGATGTTTGTACCCCTACGGAGTATCTCCTGCAACTTGTGGGAGATGTTTGTACCCCTACGGAGTATCTCCTGCAACTTGCGGGAGATGTTTGTACCCCTACGGAGTATCTCCTGCAACTTGCGGGAGATGTTTGTACCCCTACGGAGTATCTCCTGCAACTTGCGGGAGATGTTTGTAGCCCTACAGTGATCTCCTGCAACTTGCTGGAGACGTCCGTACCCCTACGCTGGTCGCTCGGAGCCGGGCTAAAAAGACATTTGTTAATCGGGACAAGGCAAAAATGTGACCGCCGACGACAGGGTGTAGTTTGCTCTCGTCGACCATCGGATGTCCGGATGCATGTGGTTGCTATGTTTGTTAGGAAGCCCATCTTGTCTATTCCTTCGAGAAGTGACGGGGCAAAGTTAAGTGCATAATAACAACAAAACCAAAAGGATTTTGCGACGAATAAAGATTATGTAACCCTGAGGAGGATTGTATCCTCGCAGAATCAGTACGTTACGAACTGAATTTGGAATATAAAGGTCTGGCTACGGTTCTGGCTTTATGAACCAAAGGAGGTATTTTCTGAACATCGCGTCGGGCTATTCCTGCGGGAGGCGAGGCATAGAAAGGGAGCGAAAGGGTAAGAATCAAGAGAGGCGGACACCTCGGTGGGTGTCCGCCTCTTTTTCCACAGGTTTCTGCGGGCTATACCGCATACTGCATCGCGATAGGTGCAGCGGGGGCAGCTTCCTGCCTTTCGCGCTCCGCAATGCGCCGCAAATCGTTTTCGTAGGCGGCTTGCAGGTTAGTCCAGAGCGTCGCATCGATATGTAGCGCCTGCTCCAGCCTCTGAGCAAGGTCAGGCGTAAAGTCTCGTCGCCCCTTCAATAAAGAAGTCAGTACGGAGCGCTCGATGCCCAGTTGCCCTGCAAATGCCTTCCGACTGATCCGACGAGCCTTCAACTCCTCCCAAAGGATCTCGCCCGGATGGATAGCGATAGCGGGTATGATGTCGTCGTAATTGACCCCCTTGTAATCATCTCTTGTTTCCATAATGCGTGTCGTCTAATTCTATTATGTATATCTCAATCCCATTCTCATTCTCCGTAAAGATCAATCGCTCTACAGCGCCGTTTGCGATTCTGACCGAGCTTTTGCCTTTATAGTCGCCATGCTTCAGCTTTTCATAATGCAGAAAAGAGATCTCAGGCAACAGGCTCACATGACTGGCTGTCTTTAGGGCATTGATAGCCTTTATCAACCCACGGTAGAGGTCTTTCGATCGTTCTATCTTTCTATAGTGTCTATTCTTCTTTGTATGAATAAGCTCCTCCAAGTCCTGGTCTAAAATCACAACATTCATAGTCGTCTATTTTCATTGGTAGTACAAAGATAGTGCTATTCTTTGGGGCCTCTATCTCTGTAAAAGATACCATCCGGACGCATGTAGAAACAAAAACGGGGGTCA
The DNA here is from genome assembly GCF_003033925.1 of Tannerella serpentiformis. NCBI lineage: Bacteria > Pseudomonadati > Bacteroidota > Bacteroidia > Bacteroidales > Tannerellaceae > Tannerella > Tannerella serpentiformis. The sequence continues at coordinate 2,340,490 of NZ_CP028365.1, read as the reverse complement.
TATCACAATAGCTTCCCGTGGCGGGAGGGATAGCGCTACGGTCCATGTCTCTCTATGAATGCGTCTGTTTGTCGTCGCTTGAAAAGGTTGTCTGGAGGCATATGCAATCGTTCCTCTCTTCGAAAGGGCACAAAAAAAGATCCTGCCGGAGGGGGGGTAACGCCCGCTTCTTTGCGAGCCGTCCACTCCGGCAGGATCATGGGTCAGGAAGCGGTGCCCTCGAGGGGAGGGAGCGTTCCTTTTTATCGGTGCTTACTTCTTCAGCAACAGTCCGCGAGCCACCTCATCGGCCGTTTCCGAGCCCATCAGATAGTCCACCACGGCCATGCCGAAAGCATAGACCATGCCTGGCTATTTGTTTGACAATAGTTTCTTTTGTGCCAAACTCGCATATTAGTGAGTCTTGTCGTATTAATTGCAGATGCTTTTCCGATACTGATCCCTGCTATTGAATTTGTTACGAGTGTATCGTCGATGGTTCAATTTGTATTTAAAAAGGAGGTCTATATGGATAAGGCAAATTATAAATTGGGCGTGATGGGGAACCTGGCAGCACGATTCCGTCGGATTTTATCTGCATAGTTCGTAAGGCTACAATATATGAGAGTTCCCCAACGCTGCCACCAATAAAGAGGCTCACTAAAAAAGTGAGCCTCTTCTTTTGAAGACATCTATGTTACCACAAAAAAATCCTGCCGGAGGGGGGAGTAACGCCCGCTTCTTTGCGAGCCGTCCACTCCGGCAGGATCATGGGTCAGGAAGCGGTGCCCTCGAGGGGAGAGGGCGTTCCTTTTTATCGGTGCTTACTTCTTCAGCAACAGTCCGCGAGCCACCTCATCGGCCGTTTCCGAGCCCATCAGATAGTCCACCACGGCCACGCCGAAAGCATAGACCATGCCCGGCCCGCGTCCGGTGATGATGTTTTCCTCTTTGACCGTGTCAGCCTCCACCACGGTTGCGCCCGTGAGGTATTGCTCGAAGCCGGGGTAACACGTGGCGCGACGTCCGCGGAGCAGCCCCAGTCCGCCGAGCACGAGTGGCGCGGCGCAGATAGCGGCCACTAATCGGCCCTTCTCGTAATGGCGGACGATAGCCTTCTTCAAGTCTTCATAATCGTTGAGCATGGGCCCACCACCGGGCAGCACGAGTGCGTCCGCGTCGGTCAGGTCGATGTCCTCAAAGAGTGCGTCTGTCACGACAGGGATGCCATGCCCACCCGTAACCGTTCGATCGCCGGTCATTGAAACCGTGACCGTCTCTACATTCCCGCGACGCAGCACGTCCGTCGTGCCGATGGCTTCGGTCTCTTCGAAGCCCGTCGCAAAAAACACATATGCCTTCTTTCTCATTGTTGGTAGATATTATGATGGATGTAAATGAATAGCTGAAGGGCTTACTTCAGTCTGAACATGTAAGTGATTGTTCCGCTCTGATTGTTCGTGCCCTCGATGCTGTTGAACTTGGCGCGACGGGCAGCTTCGACGGCGCTGCGGCGCATGGAAGCGTTGTCGATGTTCGTGCCCTTGCCGATGTCGGCAGCGATGACGTTACCCGCCGGATCGACCACGATGTTGACCACGATGCGACCTTCCTCTTGCACCGTGTAGGCCGGATGCGGCAGGCCTCCCGCTCCGATAGATCGGCCACTTAAGCTGAACCCCGTGCCAACGCCTTTGTTGGCACCCCGATCAGCGTTGCCGAGGGGACTGCCCTGGTTGCCAGTGGTCGTCTTGCCCGTGCCTTGACTTGAATTGTTCTTACCGAAAGCACCCGCCACACGGTCACGAATAGCCTGCTCTTTCTTGCGTTGCTCCTCGGCTTGACGGCGACGCTCGGCCTCGGCTTTGCGTTCTGCTTCGGCTTTCCGTTCAGCCTCTTTGCGTCGGGCCTCGTCTTGTCGGCGGCGCTCCGTGTCTTGACGCTGACGCTCCTCTTGTTGCTTGCGTAGTTCCTCCTGTCGGCGTGCTTCTTCTTTCCGCTTCCGCTCTTGCTCTTTCTTCCGCTGTTGGGCCAAGGCCACGGACTCTTCTTGGTCTTGTGTGATGAGCTTTTCCGGTTGCTTGGGTGTGGGAGGAGTAGGAGGCGTAGGTGGAGCGGGGGGCGTAGGAGGCGGAGGGACGACGGTCTCCTCTTGCACCTCTTCCGTCGGTTCGTCCTGCGCAGGCTCGCCCTCCGGCTCAAACGTTCCGGTGGCCTCGTCTATCGTGCCGAAGTTCACCATCACACCGCCATCTTCCTCCGGCTCCACGGCTTTCAGCACCGTGAAATAGAGGATCAGCAGGATGACGGCGTGGAAAAGGATCGATCCGACAATAGCCAGCAGGTTGTTTTTCTTCAGCTTCATGGCGTGCGCTCCGGTGGACGGGTGGCGAGCACCACCTTATATTTATTCTCGTTGGCCAGGTTCAGCACGCTCACGATCTGACCGTAAGGGACGGTCTCGTCGGCATAGAGGGCGACGAACATCTCCGGGTCGGCCTCGTATTGCTCTTGCAGGAAGGGGGCGATGTCTTCAAAGGCCACCTGCTGCTCGCGTTGGTTGCCTGCCGCGACGTAGAAATTCCCTTCCGCGTCGATTGTCACGCGTGTGATGGGTTTGGCTGCCGTCTGTTTCTGCGCCTGCGGCAAGGTCAGCTTGATCGCGTTCGGCACCACTACCGTAGAGGTCACCATGAAGAAGATCAGCAGCAGGAAGATGACGTCCGTCATCGAGGCCATGCTGAAGGCTTCATTCACTTTCGTTTTTCGTTTCAGTGCCATGACGTCGTTAGTGTGCAGGTTCGTTCAACAGATCCATGAACTCCATCGTGCTTGCCTCAAGTTTATTGACCACGTTCTCCACGCGAGCCACTAAATAGTTGTATGCAAACAGAGCGATGATACCGACCACAAGTCCGCCGACCGTAGTCACAAGTGCCTCGTAGATACCGCCTGAGAGCAGCGTCACGTCCACATTGGTTCCCGCGTTAGCCATGTCGTAGAAGGCGCGCACCATACCCGTAACCGTCCCAAGGAATCCCAGCATAGGTGCACCCGCTGCGGTAGTTGCGATGACAGGGAAGCCACGTTCGAGTTTCGAAATCTCAATGTTGCCCGCGTTTTCGATGGCAGCCAGCACATCAGCGGTAGGCCGACCCAGGCGGAGGATGCCTTTCTCAATCATGCGAGCGGCAGGGGTTGGCGTCGTCCGACAGAGGTTGAGCGCCTGATCGATCTTGCCTTCATAAATGTAGTCGCGGATACGGTTCATAAACGTTTCGTCGTTTCGTCCCGCCTGGCGGATCACGAGCAGTCGCTGAATAAAGAAGTAGATGGCCACCAATGAGAGCACCAGTAGGACGCCCATAATCCATCCGCCCTTCATGGCGAGATCGATGATATTGATTTGAGCCTGTGCTTGTGCGGCGTCGGCCGCGATTTCAGTTGCTGCATCGGCGGCTTCTTCCGTAGCCACTTGCGCGAAGAGGAATAAGATGTTCATATCGTTTCTAATTCTGTGTTGTATGGGGTTACTGTTAAATGCGGCTTCAAGACGGGAAGGACAGAGCGGGGGACTTGCCCTACACTCCCCCCCCGAATAACTATTTCGGTTCTCCTTTCAAGCAGGCCTTGTAGAGGCCAATGGTTCGCTCCAGTCCGTAATAGAGTGCGTCGCAGATCAAGGCATGGCCGATCGAGACTTCCTCAATCCACGGCAGGTGCGAAGCAAAGAAGGCTAAGTTTTGCAGGCTCAGATCGTGCCCTGCATTGACACCGAGGCCGAGGCTTTTCGCCCGCTTTGCCGCTTCCACAAAGGGTGCTATGGCGTGGTCTCGATTGCTGTTATATCCGTTGGCATAGGGTTCGGTGTAGAGTTCGATGCGATCCGTCCCCGTTTTGGCTGCCCATTCGATATTCTCCAGATCCGTCTCCACAAAGAGCGACGTCCGAATGCCGTGGCCTGTGAATGTGTCCACCAGTTCGCTCAGTTGGTTAAAGTGCTCCTTTACGTTCCAACCCGCGTTGGACGTCAGCACGTCTGGCGCGTCGGGCACCAGCGTCACCTGCGTCGGCTTTACGGTGAGCACCAGATCGACGAACGACTGGATGGGATAACCTTCAATGTTCAGTTCTGTTTTGATGATCGGCTTGAGCGCATAGACATCGTTATATCGGATGTGTCGCTCGTCCGGGCGCGGGTGCACGGTAATGCCCTGTGCCCCGTAGGCTTCGCAATCTTTAGCGATCTGCACCACATCGGGCACGTTTCCGCCACGTGCATTGCGAAGAGTCGCTGCTTTGTTGATATTGACACTTAACTTAATCATGTGAAAAAAATCTGGTTCTGCTATGTTCCTTACATTTGTACGTCTAAAAAATGCAGCGCAAAAGTAGGACGATTCGGGAGGGAACGAAACAAAGTCATACAATTAAAAATCAGAATATGAAGATCGGAATATTCGGCTGTGGATATAGGCCGGATAAGCTGCCCTTGTTGCAGCGACTGTTTGAGAAACTGAACCGCTTGGAGGCGGAAATCTTCGTCTCCAAAGACTTCCACGCCTTTCTCACCACAACGCCCCACTTCTGCCCGCCCATCTCTGGCGTGCTGACCGTGGCGCCGTTTGATTTGGACGTTGCCCTGAGCGTAGGGGGCGATGGCACCTTCCTGCGTGCCGCTGAACAGATCGGACGGCAAGACATCCCCATCTTGGGCATTAACACCGGGCGCCTCGGATTTTTAGCCGAAGCCGGACCGGAACAGATCGAGGAGACGCTCGATGAGCTTTTTCGTGGCGATTATCGGATCGAGCGGCGGATGATGCTGCGCTTACAGACGCGCGGTTCCGACGGCTTGACGCGCTCGGAGATCTATTCCGAGACACCGTCCGACTCCGAGGCCCCGTCCTCGAACTATGCCTTGAACGAGGTCGTTCTACTTAAGCGCGAAACCTCGTCCATGATCACCATCCATACCTATTTAAATAAGGAGTACCTCACGTCTTATCAGGCCGATGGACTCGTGATCGCCTCGCCCACCGGATCGACAGCCTACTCCATGAGTGTCAATGGGCCGATCCTCTTGCCCGGAAGTGATAACATCGTGCTCAGCCCTGTGGCGCCGCATAGTCTGAATGTGCGTCCGTTGGTCATTCCAGCCTCGTACGAAATAATCTTAAAGACCGAAAGTCGGAATGACTCCTATCTCGTAGCCCTTGACGGACGGTCACGGAGTCTCTCTACGGATGTCGAACTCTCTGTTTGTAAGGCGGATTTCTCCACGCAGATGATTCATCGTAACAACCGAAATTTCTATCAGACACTGCGTGATAAGCTGATGTGGGGCGCAGATATAAGAGTTAAATAAGCGTAAGTGTAGGCCCTTTTTCGTCGGCGGGTATTGCCAGAATCGGGAACAGGCCTACTTTTGCATCGTGTTTTTCATGGTATTAGATTTAAGGTTAACAATGAAGATTGTGGTTGTCGTGAGACAACCATTTCTTTTTTATACCCACCCGTAGTTTCATCGCACATCTATCCGCTTCATCTCATATACAGCCGTCGGCCCTCGCAAAGGGCCGTTTTTGTTTCTGCATGCGTCTGGAGGATAGGTGCCACAGGAATACGACGAACCTCTTTCTGGGGAAACTGTTCTATTCCGTTCAGAACGAATGCACCTGAAGCGGTAGGGGCGTAATGCTTACGCCCCTAAATACATCGAAGAGGCGAGAGGTGGGGCGGACATTTGAGTCAGCCTGTTCCGATTCTATTTATTATAAGGATGCACGAAATCGTTTCCGTTGGAAACGTCCTGAGGGCGTATGCCGTACGCCCCCTTTTCCCGCCGCACGAAACCGATCTCCAGCAAATTTTACCGCCTTCCCGCCGCACGAAGGCGTTTTTCGAGCGATTTTATCGCCTTCCCGCCGCAGAAAACCGTTTTTCTGAGATTTTTTTCCATTTCCCGCCGCAGAAAACCGTTTTTCTGAGATTTTTTTCCATTTCCCGCCGCGGGAAAGCGTTTTTCTGAGAATTTACCCCATTTCCCGCCGCGGGAAGGCGTTTTCAGAAAGTTTTGATCGGTTTCCCGCGGCGGGAAGGCGTTTTTGAAGGTCAGCGATCGGTTTCGCGTTTCATTTTGGCGTTTCGAAAAAGCATTAACCCCAAATGAGCGAACGACAGGTGGGCCCAAACGCAAATGATCGAATCACTTGAGGCCTTGAGCGGGCTCAAATGATCCGATCATCGGGTCATCGGTGCCGGAACGATTCCGGCCGGGAGGAGGGAGGGTCAGCTCCTGAGCGTTTCCTCGATCGCTTCGACGGTGGAGCGGAAGTTCTTATTGATGTCCATCTGATCCTTGACCGTCTTGCAAGCATGCAGCACGGTGGCGTGATCCTTACCGCCGACCACCTTACCGATGCGTGAGAACGAGGCCGAGGTGTACTTCTTGGCCAGGAACATGGTGATCTGGCGTGCCTGCACGATCTCGCGTTTGCGCGAAGGCGTCTGCACGAGTGACTCTTCGAGGTTAAAGAAGCGGCAGACTTTCTCCTGAATCTTTTCGATGGAAAGCTCCTTGTTTTCCACGCGAACCGTCTGGCCTACGACGCGCTGCGCCATCGCCATGTCGACGGGGCTGTTATTGATCAGCGAATTGGCCATGAGCGAGACCAGCACGCCCTCCAAGTCGCGGATATTCTCCGTCACGTGATCGACGATGTAGTTGAAGACCTCGTCGCTGAGCACGAGCCCCTCGGCCTCGATCTTATTGCGCAGGATGGTGCGACGCAGCTCTGCATCGGGTCGCCCGAGCTCGGCCGTGAGACCCCATTTGAGGCGCGTAATGAGTCGCTCCTCCAATCCCTGCATATCAACGGGCGCCTTGTCGGCCGTCAGCACGAGCTGCTTGCCGAGCTGGTGCAGGTTGTTGAAGATGTGGAAAAAGGCCATCTGCGTCTTGTTCAGGCCGACCAGCTCGTGGATGTCGTCGAGGATGAGCACGTCGAGACTCTGGTAGAAGTTCAGGAAGTCGTTCGACGTGTTTTTGATCACTGCGTCGGTGTACTGGATGCGGAAGCGGTGGGCGGAGACGTAGAGGACACGCTTCTCGGGGTGCATTTGACGGATGCGCAGGCCGATGGCGTGGCAGAGGTGCGTCTTACCGACGCCCGACGGGCCATAGATGAAAAGCGGGTTAAAGGTCGTCTTGCCCGGATCGTTCGACACGGCCACGCCGGCCGTACGAGCCAGCTTGTTGGTCACGCCCTCGAAGAAGTTATCGAACGTATAGCGGCGGTTGAGCTGCGAGTCCAGCTCCTCGGGCGCCACCTGCGTGAAGGGCGTCTGGATCATGCGACTCACGCCCGGACGTGGCGCAGCGGCACGTGTCGTAGCGGCCGATGAGGCGTCGTCGGCACCCTCTTCGCCCATCACGCGGTAGTTCAGCGAGACGCCTTGGCCAAACACCTTCGGCACGGCCATGCGAAGCACGTTGACGAAGTTGGCCTCCAGATACTCGTAAAAAAACGGGCTGGGCACCCGTATCGTTACTTTCTGCTCGTCGAAAGACAGGGGCGTGATGGGCTGGAACCACGTCTTGAACACGGCCTCCGGCACGTTATCCCTGATTATCGACAGGCATTTATCCCATAAAAGTTGACATTCAGACTTCATTGTAGCATATGTAAGTGTGGGGGGTTAGACAGCGTGGGATGATTGTTTTGCGGCGTAAAGGTCTGGCAATAAATCAAAGTCCAAAAGCGGCCTCGGCTCGTGAACGAGGGCTTGCACAGGTCGCGCCCGTTCAGTGCCAAACACTTAGGAGTATTCGTTTCGTTTGCTGGCATTTAGCGAGGCAAAACGCGCTTGGAATGCGGATAATACGCCATTATGGACACCCCACTGATCCATCTGTCCCGAAGCGTCGAATAGCCCCAAAGGCACGGATTTATGGCTTGAAATAATACCCTTCCAACCTTCAACGAAAACTCCAAATCCATTCCAGAAGTTAGAATGGATCCAACATGAAGCCAACAGTCCCCCTCCCTTGACCATCCGCCTGCACATCGGCACATCTAACCCGACGGTGTGGTGTCGCAACGGATGCCCTAGGCCGGGGTCGGAGAAAGACGAATCAGCATCGACAAAAGCCCACGCCTCGATGCCTCCCCCCAAGGCACTCCTACGAATTGGCCTACTTTTGCCGCCCACCATACAGATTTCATCATACACATATATATATCCTTATGAGCGTAACCATCAGGGAGGTCACGACTAAGAGCGAGCTCAGGCGCTTCGTGAAGTTCCCCATCGACCTGTACAAGGGCAACCCCTACTATGTGCCGGGGCTGATCGACGAAGAGATGATCACCCTGTCGCGAGATAAAAACCCGGCCTTCGAGAATTGCGAAGCCATCTACTATCTGGCCTATCGAGGCGAACGCATCGTCGGGCGCATCGCGGGCATCATTGCGCACGCCGCTAACCGCGTCTGGAATCAACACCGCGCTCGCTTCGGCTTCGTGGACTTTATCGACGACCAGGAGGTGGTCGACGCCCTCTTCGCCGCCGTCGAAAAGTGGGCGCGTAAGAAGGGCATGGACGCCCTACACGGGCCTATGGGCTTTACCGACTTGGATCACGAGGGCATGCTCATCATGGGCTTCGACCAGATCGGCACAATGGCCACCATCTACAATCATCCCTACTACCCGCAGCACATGGAGCGCATGGGCTACACCAAGGATCAGGACTGGCACGAGTTCAAGATCTACATCCCCGACGCCATCCCCGAGAAGCACCTACGCATCGCCGAGATCGTCAAGAAGAAATACGGGCTGAAGGTGCTCAAGTTCCGTCGCCGCAAAGACATCATGCCCTATGCCCACAAGGTGTTCGAGACGCTGAACGCCGCCTACACGCCCCTCTACGGCTTCGCTCCGCTGACCAAGCGGCAGATTGATTACTACGTCGACATCTATATCCCCCTGCTGCGACTCGACCTCGTGACCGTCATCGTCCGCGAGGAGGACGACGCCGTGGTGGGCTTCGGCGTCTCCCTACCCAACCTCTCACACGCCCTGCAACAGGCCCGAGGCAGTCTGCTGCCCTTCGGCTTCTTCCCGCTGATGAAGGCGCTCAAGTCGAAGGCACGCGTGATCGATCTCTACCTCACGGGCGTCCTGCCGGAGTATCAGAACAAGGGCGTGAACGCGTTGCTCTTCACCGACCTCATCCCGCAGTATATCAAGATGGGCGCCGAGTATGCCGAGAGCAACATCGAGCTAGAAAACAACACCGCCGTGCAAGCTCAGTGGGACTACTTCAAGCGTGAGCATCACAAGTCGCGCCGCGCGTTTATCAAGCATTTATAGAGGATAGAGGGTAGAGGGTAGAGGGTAGAGGGTAGAGGGTAGAGGGTAGAGGGTAGAGCCGGGTACATGCCAGTCCTACTCTCTACTGCCCACTCTCCTCCCCCCTGTTCTCCTCTCTCTACCCTCTACTCTCTACCCTCTACCCTCTACCCTCTACCCTCTACCCTCCACCCTCTACCCTCTACCCTCTACTCTCTACCCTCCACCCTCTAATTATGGACATCTCCCCCATCACCGCATACGACGACCGCGACATTGTCACCCTCGAAGGACTCGAGGCCGTCCGCAAGCGCCCCGGCATGTACATCGGCAACACGCACGGAGGCGAGGATCGTAACGACGGCATCTACGTCCTGCTCAAGGAAGTGATCGACAACTCCATCGACGAGTTCCGCATGAAGGCCGGCCACCGCATCGACGTCCACATCGCCGACGGCACCGTCAGCGTGCGCGACTTCGGGCGCGGTATCCCCCAGGGCAACCTCGCCAAGACCGTCTCCACGCTCCACACCAGCGGCAAGTTCGGCTCCGAGGCCTTCAAGAAATCCATCGGGCTGAACGGCGTCGGCATCAAGGCCGTCAACGCCCTCTCGACCGACTTCACCGTCGTCTCCTACCGTGACGGCGTGGAGAAGCGCGTCGACTTTGCGCGCGGCAAACTGACGGCCGACCACCCCACCGTGCCCACCACGGAGAAGAACGGCACACTGATCCGCTTCACCCCCGACCCCACCATCTTCGAGGCCTACGCCTACCGCAACGAGATCGTCGAATCGCTCATTCGCAACTACTGCTACCTCAACTCCGGCCTGGCCATCTATTACAACGGCACGAAGTTCTTATCCGAAAACGGACTCGAGGACTTGCTCAACGAGAACATCACCGACGAGATCCTCTACCCCATCGTCCACCTCCGTGCCGACGACATCGAGATCGCCTTCACGCACGTCAACCAGTCGCGCGACGACTACTATTCCTTCGTCAACGGCCAATACACCTCGCAGGGCGGCACCCATCAGGCAGCCTTCAAGGAGGCCTTCGCCCGGACGGTGAAGGAGTTTTACAACAAGAACTTTGAGACGGCCGACATCCGCAGCGGGCTCGTGGCCGCGATCTACATCGGCGTCGAGGAGCCGGAGTTTGAATCGCAGACGAAGATCAAGCTCGGATCGCGCAACATGAGTCCCAAGGGCGACGTCTCCGTGGCCAAGTTCGTGGGCGACTTCGTGAAGAAAGAAGTAGACAACTACCTCCACAAGACGCCCGACACGGCCGACGCTCTGCTGCGCAAGATTCAGGAGTCGGAGAAGGAGCGCAAGGCCATCGCCGGCGTGGCCAAGCTGGCCCGCGAGCGCGCCAAGAAGGTGAACCTACACAACCGCAAGCTGCGCGACTGCCGCATCCACCTCAACGACGCCAAGAGCGAGAACAAGACCGAGAGTAGCCTCTTCATCACCGAGGGCGACTCGGCCAGCGGATCGATCACCAAGAGCCGCGACCCGAACCTGCAAGCCGTCTTCAGCCTCCGCGGCAAGCCGCTCAACTGCTTCGGCCTGACGAAGAAGATCGTCTACGAAAACGAGGAGTTCAACCTGCTGCAGGCGGCGCTCAACATCGAGGACGGCCTCGACGGACTGCGCTACAACCGCGTCATCATCGCCACCGATGCCGACGTGGACGGCATGCACATTCGCCTGCTGCTGATCACCTTCTTCCTCCAGTTCTTCCCCGACCTGATCAAGCAGAAGCACCTCTACATCCTCCAGACGCCCCTCTTCCGCGTGCGCAACAAGCAGCAGACCCTCTACTGCTACAGCGAGGAGGAGCGCGCCGCCGCCATCCGCCGCTTAGGCAAGAACCCAGAGATCACCCGCTTCAAAGGCCTCGGAGAGATCTCGCCCGACGAGTTCAAGCATTTCATCGGTAAAGACATCCGCCTCGACCCCGTGTCGATCAAAAAGGAAGACTCCATCAAGGAGATGCTCGAGTTCTATATGGGCAAGAACACGCCCGACCGGCAGAACTTCATCATCGACAACCTCGTCGTCGAAGAAGACCTCGAGAACAACTGAATAACGAAAAGTGAAAAACGAAAAGTCCTGCCGGCCGTTTTTAGTTTTTAGTCTTTAGATTTTAGTTCTATGCATCGCATCGCCATCTTCCCCGGCACCTTCGACCCCTTCACCATCGGCCACCGCTCGCTTGTCGACCGCGGCCTGGGGTTGGTAGACGAGATCATCGTGGCCATCGGTACGAACGAGAACAAACGGACCTACTTCCCAATCGAGAAACGGTTGGAGTTCATCCGTACCCTCTATCGTGACGAGCCACGCGTCCGTGTGGCCGCCTACGACACGCTCACCGTCGACTTTGCCCACACCGTCGGCGCCCGCTTTATCCTGCGCGGCATCCGCACGGTCAACGACTTTGAGTATGAAAAGAACATCGCCGACGTCAACCGTAAGCTCGCCGGCATCGAGACGTTCATCCTCTTTACCGAGCCGGAGCACACGCACATCAGCTCCTCCATCGTGCGCGAGCTGCTGCACTTCGGCAAGGACATCTCCGACTTTATCCCCCCCGAGATCCGCGACATGGCGCAGACGTAAAACCCGCCTCCTGATTCGGGTCCAACCATTGGTTTGAAGCAAAACCGGCCCCTGATTTGGGCCAAACCATTGGTTTGAAGCAAAACCGGCCCCTGATTCGGGCCAAACCATTGGTTTGAAGCAAAACCGACCCCCGATTTGGGCCAAACCATTGGTTTGAAGCAAAACCGACCCCCGATTCGGGCCAAACCATTGGTTTGAAGCAAAACCCGCCCCTGATTCGGGCCAAACCAGGTGGTTTGAACCCAAACCGACCCCCGAAAAGGGCCAAACCAGGTGGTTTGAACCCAAACCGACCCCCGGAAAGGGTCAAACCAGGTGGTTTGAACCCAAACCGGCCCCTGAAAAGGGTCAAACCAGGTGGTTTGAACCCAAACCGACCCCTGAAAAGGGTCAAACCAGGTGGTTTGAACCCAAACCGACCCCCGGAAAGGATCAAACCAGGTGGTTTGATTATTGACAATACATCGAAAGGGCAGACACCCAGAGGTGCTCTCCCCTCAACAAAACAGATTATGAGAAAGACAATCGTATATCCCCTGCTCCTCATCGGCAGCCTGCTGATGACGGGCCGTGTCCGCGCCCAGCAGCCACAGTGGCCGGACGAGAACGCACGCAAACTCTCCATCGCGCTCTATGCGATCGAGAATCTTTATGTGGACGAGCCCAACAAGAAGAAACTCGTCGAGGACGCCATCCGCGGCATGCTCGACAAGCTCGACCCCCACTCGGCCTACTCCGACGCCGAGGAAACGAAAGACCTCAACGAGCCGCTCCAAGGCGGGTTTGACGGCATCGGCATCCAGTTCAATATGCTTACGGATACGCTCTACGTCGTTCAGGTCATCTCCGGCGGGCCCTCCGAGCGCGTCGGGCTGGCGGCTGGCGACCGGATTATCATGGTCGACGACACGGTCATCGCGGGCGTTAAGATGAAGACGACCGACGTCATGCGTCGTCTGCGTGGGCCCAAGGGCACCGAGGTGCGCGTCAAGGTGCAACGCGGAGGCAGCCCGAAGCTGATCGAGTTCAAGATCATCCGCGGCAAGATCCCCGTGCACAGCCTCGACGCCGCCTACATGGCCGACTCCACCACGGGCTACATCCGCCTGAACCGCTTCGCCAACACCTCGCACGAGGAGTTCCTCGAAGCCCTCACCCGGCTTCGTAAGGAGGGCATGAAGCACCTCGTGCTCGACCTTCAGGGTAACGGCGGCGGCTACCTGCATGTGGCCTGCAACCTGGCCGACGAGTTCCTCAGCAACGGTCGCCTGATCGTCTACACCGAGGGCCGCAACTCGCCGCGCGAGGAGGCCACGGCCACGGCCACGGGCAACTTCGAGGACGGCCGCCTCGTCATCCTCGTCGACGAATCGTCGGCCTCGGCCAGTGAGATCGTCTCCGGCGCCGTGCAGGACTGGGATCGCGGCGTGATCGTCGGTCGGCGCACCTTCGGCAAGGGCCTCGTGCAGCGTCCCATCCCCCTGCCGGATAACTCCATGATCCGCCTCACCATCGCCCGCTACTACACCCCCGGCGGACGCAACATCCAAAAGCCTTACACCGGTGGCGACGCAGCGGCCTACAATCGCGACCTCATCGACCGTTACAACCACGGCGAACTGATGAACGCAGACAGCATCCACTTCCCCGACTCGCTCCGCTCGCGTACGCTCGTCAACCACCGGACGGTCTACGGCGGCGGAGGCATCATGCCCGACCGTTTCATTCCGCTCGACACCTCGCGCTACACGGATTATCACCGCCGGCTCGTCGGCCTGGGCTATATTTACCGCACGGTTCTCAGCTACGTCGACGGGCACCGCAAGGCGCTCCGCAAGCGTTACCCGGACTTCAAGTCCTTCAGCCAACAGTTCACCGTCGGCGACGAGCTGCTCTCCGACCTCTGCGCGCGCGCCACGGCCGACTCCGTGGCCTTCGACTCCGCGCAGTACGCCAAGTCGCGCCCCCTGATCGCCCTCCAACTCAAGGCGCTCATCGCCCGCGACCTCTTCGACGAGACGGCCTACTACCGCATCATCAACGAAGACAACGAGAGTCTTCGCGAGGCCCTGCGCATCATCAACAATGCCGAGGCCTACGAGAAGATCCTCCGCGGCGTGAAGAGCGACAAGTGACCCAAATGCGCGTACCCGTCGGCTACTCCCGGGTACGCGCATTCGGGCCTTTGGCCCAGCCGGGGGGCGTCTGCGGACGCCCCTACCTATGAACTCGAATATTCTTAACTCATTCATTTTTCAAAGCTCATGAACAGATTACATCACTCACTCATCGCGCTCCTGGTAGCCCTGACCACATGGAGCGCCGCGGCACAGACCACCTACCGCGTGGAAGACGTGCCCAACATGCAACTCATCGACTACACACGCTTCGTCTCCGACCCGGCCGACTCCATCGACGCCGCCGACGAGGCCGCGCTGAACCAACGCATTGGCTATCTCCGCGACTCGCTCGATGTGGAGATCGCCGTCGTCGTCCTGCCCGCTATCGACGGCGACAAGTACGGCTCCGCACGCGAGTTCGCCAACGAACTCTTCAACACCTGGGGCATCGGCAAGAAGGAGACTGACCGCGGCCTCCTGATCCTGCTGATCACGAACGAAGACAACCGCGAGATCACCTTCGAAGTCGGCTACGGACTCGAGGGCGAACTGACCGACGGCCTCTGCAAACTGATCCAAAAGCGCCGCATGATCCCCCCTATGAAGGAGGGCCGCTACGGCGAAGGACTCTTAGCCGGCCTCGAGGAGGTGCGTAAGATCCTCACCGGCGAATCCACCCTCGAGGCCGACGCGAAGGCCGAGGATGAAAAGGAAACCAAGGAATTTGTCATCAAGGCCTGCAAAATCTGGTGGGGGATCGGCGCAGTCGTGGTCATTCTCCTGCTGCTTATACAGCTAATGGAAGCCCAGACGTCTAAGTCAGATGCCGAGATAAAGGAGACGAAACACAACTGCAATTTGGCTGTGATCGGCGGTGGGCTGATCTTCTGCCAGTTCCCGTTAATACCGATCTACTTCCTCCTCAAGCTCCTCCTCTGGCCGTTGCTGCGGTCCCGCGTCAAGTGCAAACAGTGCGGCGCCGTGGGGCGCTTCAAGTTAGATGGCTCCCCGCTGAAGCACAAGGAGAAGAACGGCACACGCAGGACCTACTATTATGTCTGTCGCAACTGCGGCTATGAGAAGGAGGAGGAGACCTTCGAAAAAGAAAGCAGCTCGTCAACCATTCGCGATCGCGACGACGACCGCAAAAGCCGTTCGTGGAGCAGCGGCAGCAGTAGCAGCTCGAGAGGTGGCTCCTGGGGCGGCGGACGCAGCGGTGGAGGCGGCGCCAGCTCAAAGTTCTGATGCACCGACCCGCGGGGCGTCTGCGGAAGCCGGCGGGCGTCTACGGACGCCGGCGAAGTTTGCTTGGTACGGGCTTTTGAGGTACCCGGCCAGCTTCCCAGCCTCGGCAGAGGCCGTCTGCGGACGCCCCTACCTATGTTCTCGAATCACTCATCACTCATTCATTGCTCAAGCTCATGAACCGATTACATCACTCACTCATCGCGCTCTTGGTCGCCCTGACCACATGGAGCGCCACGGCACAGACCGCCTACCGCGTGGAAGACGTGCCCAACGTGCAACTCATCGACTACACGCACTTCGTCTCCGACCCGGCCGACGCCATTGACGAGGCCGATGAGGCCGCGCTGAATCAACGCATCGGCCATCTCCGCGACTCGCTCGACGTGGAGATCGCCGTCGTCGTCCTGCCCGCTATCGACGGCGACAAGTACGGCTCCGCACGCGAGTTCGCCAACGAACTCTTCAACACCTGGGGCATCGGTAAGAAGGAGACCAACCGCGGCCTGCTGATCCTGCTGATCACGAACGAAGACAACCGCGAGATCACCTTCGAAGTCGGCTACGGACTCGAGGGCGAACTGACCGACGGGCTCTGCAAACTGATCCAAAAGCGCCGCATGATCCCCCCTATGAAAGAGGGCCGATACGGCGAAGGACTCTTAGCCGGAGTCGAAGAGGTGCGCAAAGTCCTCACCGGCGAATCCACCCTCGAGGCTGAAGAGGGGGACGATACGAACGCCTTCGTCATCATGGTCTGCTCCATCTGGTGGCTGCTCGGCGGCGGCGCCTTTGCTGCCCTGTTTTCTAAAGAGCGGAAGCTGGCCAAAACCGCCACGTCGTACTCCGAGGTAAAGGAGCTCAGACGGGAGCATAACATCTCCGTCATCGGCACCGGACTGCTCGTCTGCCAGTTCCCCGTGGTGCTGTTCTACTTCCTCTTCAGACTCTTCTTCCGGAAGTGGCTGCGCCCCCAAGTCAAGTGCGAGCAGTGCGGTGCCGTGGATCGCTTCACACAAGAGAAGGGCTACCCGACCAAAGAGAAGCGACCGTGGGGCAAGCTGTGGACTTATCACTACGTCTGCACCGAGTGTGGCCACGTGAAGGAGGAGAAGATCTTCAAATATTACTGGTGGGAAGGCCCCGCAAGTAGAAGATCTTCATCCGATAACGACAGCGGTTCTTCATGGAGCAGCGGCGGCGGCAGCTCGAGTGGCGGCTCTTGGGGCGGCGGCTCGAGCGGTGGCGGCGGCGCCAGCTCGCGTTTCTGATGCACCGATCCGCGGGGCGTCTGCGGAAGCCGGCGGGCGTCTACGGACGCCGGCGAAGTTTGCTTGGTACGGGCTTTTGAGGTACCCGGCCAGCTTCCCAGCCTCGGCAGAGGCCGTCTGCGGACGCCCCTACCTATGTTCTCGAATCACTCATCACTCATTCATTCCCCAAGTTCACGAACCGATTACCCCTCTTACTCATCGCCCTCTTGCTCGGCCTCAGCACCCTGAGCGCTGCGGCAGCGCCAGAGGCGTACCGCGTGAAGGACGTGCCCAACGTGCAGCTCACTGACCGCACCCGCTTCGTCTCCGACCCAGCCGACGCCATCCGTCCCGCCGACGAGGAGGCCCTGAACCGACGTATCGCCGCGCTGCGCGACTCGTTCGGGGTGCAGATCGCCATCGTCGTGATCCCCGCCTACGACGGGAGCGCGTACAACTCCGTGCGCGCGTTTGCCAACGAACTCTTCAACACGTGGGGCATCGGTAACAGGGAGACGAACCGCGGACTGCTGATCCTCCTCACGACCGGCACGGACAAACGAGAGATCGCCTTCGAGACGGGCTACGGACTGGAGGGCGAACTGACCGACGGGCTCTGCAAACTGATCATAAACCGCCGCATGACCCCCCTTATGAAGGAGGGCCGATACGGCGAAGGACTCTTGGCCGGAGTCGAGGAGGTGCGCAAGGTGCTGACTAAAGACTCGACGCTCGAGGCCGAGAAAAAGCGAAAAACAAGGAACCGGATACTGATTTGGTGGCTCGTAGGGCTGTTTTATTACGGCTTTTACCTCTACGAAGAGCGGAAGAAGGCGCAATACTCCATACACATCGCCACGATGGATCGGGCGAATCGGAAGGCCAACTCCATGGCGCTCGGTATGGGGATCTTCTTCTTCCAGATCCCGGCCATGTTGATCTACTTCCTCGTCAAATGGATCTTCCGGCGGCAGTTTGTTGCTGAGTGTTACTGTCCGGAATGCGGCGCCATGGGGCGTTTCAAAAGGGTCAAAAAGATCAGGTGCGGGAGGAGACGCTGGTCAAGGTCTACTCCGTCTGGTGTCGCAACTGTCACCATACGGCCGTCTTGGATATACGTCGGAGGCAGAAGCCGGCCCTCTGCCCTGAGTGCCGGTCCATCGGGACTCTTGACCTCGACACCGTGAAAGAGATGCAGCTGATCACGCTGGACGTCTACCACTTCGCGTGCCGCAACTGTGGACATATCGTGGAGGAGAAACTGCCGGCCAGAGTGAAGGAAAAGCACGCCTCATCGGACAGCGGTTACTATTTGGGGGGCAGCAGCGACGGCGACAGCGATAGCGGTGGATCGTGGGGCGGCGGCTCGAGCGGTGGCGGTGGCGCCAGCTCGAGCTTCTGACTCCCCCCTCGGGGCATCTGCGGAAGCCGGCGGGCGTCTACGGACGCCGACGAAGTTTGCTTGGTACGGGCTTTTGAGGTACCCGGCCAGCTTCCCAGCCTCGGCAGAGGCCGGACGCCGGCGAAGAAAGCCGGGTATGCGTTTGATGTAACCGGCTTTCTTGGCTGGTATCCCTTCCGACCCCTCGGGGCGTCTGCGGACGCCGGCGAATCTATCAGGGTACGCGTTTGATGTAACCGGCTTTCTTGGCTGGTATCCCTTCCGACCCCTCGGAAAGCTTCAAACAACCTGTTTCATCATTTCCGAGCCCTCGGAAAGCTTCAAACAACCTGTTTCATCATTTCCGAGCCCTCGAAAACCTTCAAACAACCTGTTTCATCATTTCCGACCCCTCGGGGCGTCTACGGACGCCGGCGAAGTTTGCTTGGTACGGGCTTTTGAGGTACCCGGCCAACTTCCCAGCCTCGGCAGAGGCCGGACGCCGGCGAAGTTTGCTTGGTACGGGCTTTTGAGATACCCGGCCAGCTTTCCTGCCTCGGCAGAGGCCGGAGGCGTCAGGGACGCCAGCCAAGAAAGCCGGGTACATGATGCGCGTACCGGAGTAGGGCGTATCGCATACGCCCTCACCGACGGCCCGCAGGGACGAATTTGAATGACGTTTGAATCGTGTTTGAATGACGATGAAACGGTGTTTGAACACGAGGAACACGCATTCGCCCCTTATACCGGGGCGTGTGGGAGGGCGTATGCGATACGCCCCTACCCTGCCGGCCGGCGGCTTCCGTGAACATAAAAAAGCCGGATACATGCAGAGAATTCCTCCACATGTACCCGGCTTTCTTGGCTGGCATCCCTGATGCCCCCGGCTTTCTTGGCAGGCGTCCCTGACGCCCCGGCTTTCTTGGCAGGCATCCCTGACGCCTCCGGCTTTCTTGGCAGGCGTCCCTGACGCCCCGGCTTTTAGTTTTTAGTTGCCTTATCCTTCAAGCACCTTCTGCAAGAAACGTCGGAGATCGTCGGGCGACTTGCCACGACGTTCGGCGTAATCCGCCAGTTGATCCTCGCCAATGCGGGCGATGCTGAAGTATCGCGAATCCGGGTGGGCGAAGTAGAAGCCCGCGGCCGACGAGGTGGGGTAAAGCGCACCGTTCTCCGTCGGGGTGATGCCGAGACCAGCAAAGTCGACGAGGCGATCAAGCGTGAAGATCAAGTCTTGGTCGGGCAGCGAGGGGTAGCCGACAGCCGGTCGGATGCCGCGGAAGTGCTCCTTGAACAGTTCGTCGAGCGGCAGATCCTCGTCCGGTGCGTAGCCCCAATACGTGCGGCGCACCTTCACGTGCAGACACTCGGCCGACGCCTCAGCCAGGCGGTCAGAGAGCGTCTGGAGCAGCATCAGGCGGTAGCTGTCGCCCTCGGCCTCGTAACGCTGACGGAGCGACTCGGTGCAGTTGCCGACGGTGACGGCGAAGGCGCCGATATAGTCTGTGCGGCCCTCCGTGGCGGGTATGATGAAGTCGGCCAACGAGAGGCACACGCCCCGCTCGCCGTCTGACTGCTGGCGAATGACGGGCACGAGCACATCCTCGCCGTTCGGGCCGGTGATACGGATCGTGTCGCCCTCCGAGACGGCCGGGTAAAGCCCGACGGCGGCGCGGCAATGCGCGTTCTCCGCCATCAGCTCGCGGAGCACAGCCTGCGCGTCGTCAAAGAGTTTCATCGCCTCACTGGCCTTCTCGCGGTCCTCGCCCTCGGCAAATCGCTCGAGCCACTCGGTGCGACACGACGGGCAGTCGTGCAGGCCGGCCAAGTCGGCGTAACGGCCCAGCAGACGCCAGGTGGTGAAGAAGAAGACCCAGTTGATGTACGTGGCCACGTCAGAGACGGGCAGCTCGATGTGTTGCAGACCGAGTGCATGGGGCACGTCGGGCGTGAACGCGGCCCAGTCGATCTTCAATCCCTGTGCGCGCGCTTCGGCGAAGGGTAACACCGGCTTCGGCGCACGGCCCGACTTAGCGCGACGCAGGCGTTCGTACTCGTCCGAGAGTTGCTCCACGTACGCATCGTGCGTATCCGGGTTGAGTAGCTTGGCCGCGATGAGCGGATTCTGCGACGCGTCGACGACGTGGATCACGGGATGATTGTAATGCGGGGCGATCTTGAGCGCCGTGTGCAGCTTCGAGGTCGTAGCACCGCCGACCATGATGGGCGTGCTGAGGCCCGCCTTCTGCATCTCTTCCGTCACATGCACCATCTCCTCAAGCGACGGCGTGATGAGGCCCGAGAGGCAGAGCAGGTCGGGCTTCTCCTCGCGCACGGTTTGGATGATCTTCTCCGCCGGGACCATGACGCCGAGGTCGATCACCTCGTAATTATTACATGCCAACACGATGGAGACGATGTTTTTGCCAATGTCGTGCACGTCACCCTTCACTGTGGCGAAGACCACCTTGCCCGCCTTGGCGGCACCCTCCGTGGACGTCTTTTCGGCCTCAATGGCCGGTTGCAGAATGGCCACCGCCTTCTTCATCGTGCGCGCCGTCTTGACCACCTGCGGCAGGAACATCTTACCCGCCCCAAAGAGTTCGCCGACACGGTTCATGCCGTTCATCAGCGGCCCGTCAATGATGGATACGGCACGGTCGTATCGCGTGAGCGCCTCGGCCAAGTCGGCCTCGAGGAAGTCACCGATGCCCTTCAGTAGCGCATATTCTAATCGCTCCTCGAGCGATCCGTCGCGCCAAGCGTCGCGTTGCACATTGTCCTGCTCGCCCGACACCTGCTCACTGTGGTTCTGTGCATAGGTGATCAGCTCCTCGGCCGCTTCGGGGCGACGCGCCAGGATCACATCCTCCAGCAGCGTGCGGAACGACGGCTCGATATCCTCGTACGTGACCGATGTCGACGGGTTCACAATACCCATATCCATACCCTCGCGGATGGCGTGATAAAGGAAGACGGCGTGCATGGCCTCGCGCACGTAGTTGTTGCCGCGGAAGGAGAACGAGAGGTTGCTGACGCCACCGCTGACCTTCGCCCCGGGCAGGTTCTTCTTGATCCAACCGACGGCGCGAATGAAATCCAGTCCGTAGCCGTTATGCTCGGCCATACCCGTTGCGATGGCCAGGATGTTGGGGTCGAAGATGATGTCTTGCGGAGGGAAGCCGGCCTTCTCGGTGAGCAATCGGTAGGCGCGCTCACAGACGGCGATCTTACGCTCGAAGACGTCCGCCTGACCCGTCTCGTCGAAGGCCATCACGACCGTAGCGGCCCCCAATCGACGCACACGCCGGGCATGACGGAGGAACTCCTCCTCGCCCTCCTTCAGACTGATCGAGTTGACGATGCTCTTGCCCTGTACGCACATCAGCCCCTGCTCTACGACGCTCCATTTCGAGGAGTCGATCATAATGGGCACGCGGGCGATGTCCGGCTCCGAGGCGATCAGGTTGAGGAAGATGCGCATCTCATCCTCGGCCTCCAGCAGGCCGTCGTCCATGTTGATGTCGAGCACCTGCGCGCCGTCCTCCACCTGCTTGCGGGCGATGGTGAGCGCCTCCTCGTACTTCTTCTCCTTGACCAGTCGGAGGAACTTACGCGAGCCAGCCACGTTGCATCGCTCGCCGATATTGAGGAAGTTGTTTTCCGGCTTCACCTCCAGCAGATCCAGTCCAGAGAGCCAGAGCGTGTCGGACTTGGGCGGTGCGGCGGGCACATGTGGCCGTTTGCCACGCGCCAGCTCGGGGAACTGGGCGATGTGTGCCGGCGTCGTTCCGCAGCATCCCCCGACGATGTTCACGAGTCCCTCGTCGATAAAATCCTTGATCTGCACGGCCATCTTCTCCGGCGTCTCGTCATACTGTCCGAACTGGTTCGGCAGGCCTGCGTTGGGGTAGGCGCTGATGTAGAGCGGCGCCAGATCGCCCATCTCCTTGAGGTACGGCTTCATGTCGGCCGCGCCGAAGGAGCAGTTCAGGCCGACGCTCAGCAGCGGGATGTGTTGCACAGAAGCGAGGAAGGCGCCGAGCGTCTGACCCGAGAAGGTGCGCCCGCCCTTGCCCGTAAGCGTGAGCGAAAGCATGATGGGCAGCTCGCGACCCTTGTCGTCCATCGCCTGAACGGCCGCCTCGAGGCCCGCCTTGGCGTTGAGCGTATCGAAAGTCGTCTCGAAGAGGATCACGTCCACGCCGCCATCCATGAGCGCATCGACCTGCTCGTAGTAGGCCCGAAAGAGGTCTGTGTACGTCACGGCGCGATAGGCTGGATCGCTCACGTCGGGACTCATCGAGGCCGTCTTGTTCGTCGGCCCTAAGGAGCCGGCCACGAAGACGGTGCGGTCTGGATGTTCCGCCATATACTCGTCGGCCAGTGCGCGGGTGAGGCGTCCGGCGGCAAGGTTCATCTCGCGGGCGAACTCCTGCATGCCGTAATCCTCCATCGAGATGGCATTGGCGTTGAATGTATTCGTAGAGAAAATATCGGCACCGGCGTCGAGGTATTGCCGGTGGATGTTGCGCAGGATGTCGGGCTGCGTGATGTTCAGTACATCGTTATTGCCCTTGATCTGGTTGGGGAAGTCGGCGAAGCGTTCGCCGCGATAGTCGGCCTCCGAGAGTCGGAAGCCCTGGATCATTGTCCCCATGCCCCCATCAAGGATGAGGATGCGCTCCTGAAGGAGCTGCTGTATGGTTTTCTTCGTCATAATAAGTGGGTGGTGATATATACGTGTAGTCAAATCAGATTGCTGATAGTCCTATCAGCGAAAAAGGGCGGCAAAAATAAGCGCGCGGACGGGCTTGCCTAATGCTCACTCAAACACATCCACCAGCAGGTACTCGATGGCTTGGCGCATGGAGAGGACGCCGCCGGTGTAGTTGTTGGCCATCACGGCCACGGCATAACGCACGCCGTCCTCGTCGTCGACATAGCCGGCGTAGCAGAGCACACGGCTCATGCTGCCGCCTTTCAGGCGTGCGCGGCCGTCCAGATCGGTGTCGCGCAGCATGCGGCGCACTGTGCCCTCACGACCGACCAGCGGCAGGGCCTGATAGAACGCTTCCGAGGCGCGCGACTGCGTGGCCATGTAGGTCAGCATGTCACAGAGGAAGGAGGCCGTCACCTTGCCCGTCACCGCCAGGCCGCTGCCGTCGTACATCCACAGCGAGGAGGCGTCCAGACCGCGATCCTGCCAGTATCCACGGGCCACTTGTGCGCCGCGCCCGAAGGACGACTGTTCGCTCTCGGTGAGGCGTCGGCCGAGCGTCTTGAGCAGGGCGTCGGCGTAGAGGTTGTGGCTGACGACGCAGAGGGAGCGGACGATCTCACGGAGGGGGCGGGAGTGGGTGGTGATGATCGGGCGACGCGGGCGCGACGTCTCACGTCCGGCCTCGGCCTCGATGCGCATGGAGGAGGGGCGCTTGCGGATGCGTATGCCGCGGTCGCGGAGGCGTTCGCTGACGTAACGGGCCACGAAGAGCGGCGGATCGGGCAGGTCGGCGCCGAGGTAAAGCCCCGAACGTCGCGCGGGGAGTGTGCCGAAGAGGGAGCGCTCGTTGGCGAAGGGGAAGCCGACGACGTAGGCGCTGTCTTTCGTTGCGGCGCGGAGGTAGTTGTGAAAGGTGAGTCCCTCGACGCGCGGGGTGACGGCGGTGACTTGCGGCGTGGTGCCCTTGGCGCCGCTGGAGAGCGAGATGCCGATGCGATTATCGAAGATGTTCAGGCCGTAGCAGCCCTGACCGTAGGAGCTGCCGAGGTCTTCGAGGAGCCACTTCATGGATACGCCCTCGTTGTCGAAGATACGTTCGTCGGCCACCACGGCACCGGTGATCTCGCGGATGCCGGCGGCGCGCACGGCGTCGACCCAGGCGTTGACGACGCTGTCTTTGGGGGTGCGCGACTCGGACGAGTTGAGCGTCGGATCGCCACTGCCGCGGATGTAGAGGTTGCCGTCCAAGACACCGTCCGGACGCAGTTCGCCGTCGTACTCCACGGTCGTTTCGAAGCGGTAATCCTCGCCGAGCAGCTCGAGGGCCGTGGCCGAGGTGACGGTCTTCATGACCGAGGCCGGCGTGAGCTGACGGTCGCCCTCGTAGTTATAGAGCGTCTTGCCGTCCTTGACGCGTTTGACGACGAACGAGACCGAGGCGCCGCGCAGGATGGGGCGTTCGATGAAGCGTCGTATGGGTTCCGGGATTTCGGCGGTACGCCCGGCCATAGCGGCGGGCGCGGCTGTGATCATCAGCAGGGCGCAGGCCATTATCCCCAGCGTCGGGGAGCATCGTCTTTGTCTTTTCATTCCTATTATATGTTTCGTGGCCGCAAAAGTACGGGCCTTTGCCCCCTCTCCCCACATTCCTCGCCGCGGAGATGAGGACGGGCGGCAGTAAATCGCTGACGGCCGCAGGAGCCCCGGAGGCCTTTGTTACATTTGCCCGTGAATTTTTCATGTAACTCATAATAACCATATCACTTATCACTCAATTCAAAATCATGGCAGAAGAAATCAAGAGACTGGCTCCTGAAGCCGTCTGGGGTTATTTCTATAACCTCACACAAATCCCGCGTCCGACGGGTCACATGAAACACATAACCGATCACCCCAAAACCTCTAGCCTCTGCACCGTGATAACAAGATGCCTGCTTTTAGCCCTGCTGATTCTCGGCGTTACGATCGAAGGGCATGCGCAATCCCTCTATGTGAAGACTTTCGGAAAGACCGACGGTGTGCCGCTCATCTTCCTGCATGGCGGACCCGGCTATAACGCCGCCGCTTTTGAATCCGTCGCCGCGCAAGCGCTGGCCGATAACGGTTTTCGCGTGCTTGTCTACGATCGACGCGGCGAGGGACGCAGTCTGCACACGGCAGCGCGCTACACCTTCGACGAGGCATTGCACGACATCGACAGTCTGTGCCGCACGTACGACCTCCATCGCCCCGTGCTCCTCGGCCATAGCTTCGGCGGCATACTGGCGCTGCTTTACGCCGACAAACACCCCGAACAGGTCCGTTCGGTCGTGCTGATGAGCGCGCCGCTGGCCCTGCAAGCCTCGTTCGACCATATCCGCAACCGTTGTCGCGCCATTTACGCCTCGCGTGCCGACAGCGTCAACCTGCGCTACATGAACATGCTCGACGCCATGGACAAGGGTTCGATGGAGTATGCCTCTTATTGCTTCATGCACGCGGCCGGGAACGGATTCTATGTTCCGAAAGCACGCACGAAGGAGGGGCAATCCGTCTACGCGGCGTTTGAGACGGACAGTGCGTTGTTTCCTCTTTCAAAACTCTCGGAGTGGCAGGCCCCGCAGGGCTTCCACCGCAACGAACACTATACGACGCTCGACCTGACCGACACCCTGCGCCGCATCTTACGTCGTGGCACGCCCGTCTATGGCCTCTACGGCGCGGACGACGGCCTCTATTCCGCCGCGCAGCTCGATGCCCTCCGCAACCTGCTCGGCCCCGACCACATGATCACGCTCGACTCCTGTTCGCACAACGTTTTCATCGACCGCCGTCACGCTTTTATCGAGGCTCTCACGCGCCATTGTAAAACGAAATAGCTGAGCCCCTCAGGACAGAGAGAGAGAAGAACCGCAGCAACCCCGCAGAGACGTCGCTATGCAAACGTCTCTACATTTGCCCGTGAATTTTTCATGTAACTCATAATAACCATATCACTTATCACCCAATTCAAAATCATGGCAGAAGAAATCAAGAGACTGGCCCCTGAGGCCGTCTGGGGTTATTTCTATGACCTCACACAGATCCCGCGTCCGACGGGTCACACGAAACAAGTAACGGATTACCTCAAGGCCTTCGGAGAGAAGCATGGCCTGGAGACGCACCAGGACGAGGTGGGCAATGTGCTCATCCGCAAACCCGCCACGCCGGGCTACGAGGGGCGGCAGACGGTCGTGCTGCAAGCGCACGTCGACATGGTGCCGCAGAAGAACGCCGGCGTAGCGCACGACTTCCTCCGCGACCCGATCGACGCCTACATCGACGGCGAGTGGGTCACGGCGCGCGACACGACCCTCGGCGCTGACAACGGCATGGGCGTCTCGCTGGCTATGGCCGCCCTGACCGACAAGACGATCAAGCACGGCCCCCTGGAGGGCCTCTTCACGATCGACGAGGAGGTGGGCATGGACGGCGCCGTGGGCCTCAAGCCCGGCTTCCTGAAGGGCACGATCATGATCAATGGTGACTCCGAAGAGGAGGGGCGCCTTTTCGTAGGCTGCGCCGGCGGGGTGGACATGAACATCAGCTTCCACTATCGCGACGGCGAGCCGACGCCCGAGGGCGACGTGGCGCTGCGACTGACCCTGGCCGGACTCAAGGGCGGCCACTCGGGCGTCGACATCCACCTCGGCCGCGCCAACGCCAACAAGCTCTTCTTCCGCTTCCTCAAGAAGGCCGTCAGCCACTACGATGTGCGCCTGGCCACGGTCGAGGGCGGCTCGCTCCGCAACGCCATCCCGCGCGAGGTCTCGGCTGTCGTCACGGTGCCGGCTGACCGCGTGGCCGACGTCGAGCAGCTCGTCCGCGAGCACGAGGCGCTCTACCGCGCGGAGTACAAGGGCGTGGAGGGCGACATCCGCTTCACGGCTGAGCGCACGGCCGAGCTGCCCGCCACGCTCATCCCCGAAGAGATTCAGGACGACCTGATCAACGCCGTCGAGGGTTGCCCGAACGGCCCGATCAGCATGCTGCACGACTTCCCGGGGACGGTCGAATCGTCGTCGAACCTGGCCATCGTCAAGTCTGACGACGCTGCCGGCCGGATCGACGTCAAGATCCTCGTCCGCAGCTCGTCCGAGAGTCGCAAGGATGCGCTCTGCTCGTCGATCGAAAGCGTCTTCTCGCTGGCCGGCGCCAAGGTGGAGCTGTCCAACCCCTACGGCGGCTGGCAGCCCAACATCGACTCGCCCATCCTGCGCACGATGGAGAAGGCCTACGAGTCGCTCTTCGGCCGTAAGCCGGACGTGACCGTCATGCACGCCGGCCTGGAGTGTGGCATCATTCAGGAGGCCTATCCGGACATGGACATGATCTCGTTCGGCCCCGACATCACGCACCCGCACTCGCCCGACGAGGCCGTGGGCATCGCCTCGGTCGAGAAGTCGTGGCGCCTGCTCGTAGCCACCCTCGAGGCCGTGCCGGAGAAGTAAGGGATCACCCCGAACTACACTGTCAATTGAGCTTTTCGGACTTGAAAAACGCCGATCTACACTGTCGATTCGGCTTTTCAGACTTGAAAAACGCCGATCTACACTGTCGATTCGGCTTTTCGGACTTGAAAAACGCCGATCTACACTGTCATTCGGGCTTTTCAGACTTGAAAAACGCCGATCTACACTGTCGATTCGGCTTTTCAGACTTGAAAAACGCCGATCTACACTGTCAACGGCGTTTTTCTGACTTATTACCCGAAAACTACAGTGTAGTTCGGGCCTTGCGCATAGGGATTGGTAGAAACTACAGTGTAGATCTCGCTATCCCTATAGAGCAAGCCTATTTATCACATTATAATAACTCCAAAAACAAATCACATGGAACCATTTACAATGGATTTACCGAGAGTGTTGCGCATTGAGCCAATAAGTACGGATCGATTAACCCTGCCGATCCATGAGATGTTTCATCGTAAACAGTACGACTTGGTCAAGGCCATCGACAACACCAAGCTGAAATTGCCCGCCAACCTCATGCCCAACTAGTATAAAGGGATTGAGGCCGAAGGCGACCTCAGCCGAGAATCAACCTTCTCTCGCCATACGGCCGAGCTACTGAAGAAAGACGAGGAACGCGACGAGCAGCTGGAGAGCATCTTCTTTATTGTTCGCGGTAACAAACTCTCCTCCGTCTCCGCCAATCGTGAAGCCGCCAAACGCATCGACGAAAAGCTTCGCGCCTATTATTCCGACACCCGTAAAGCCCCTTACGACAAGGAGAGCAGCCTGATCTTAGGTATCAAAAAAGACATGGCCGGCTTCTCTGCCGACATTGCCACACTGGGCCTGACCGCTTCCTTCACGCAGCCTTACACCATCAACGACGAGTATATCGAGCTGCAAAAGACACGCAGCCTCGCCGGGGCAGACTCCCAACTGCCTTTAGCCAGTACGGTCCGCCCGCTCACAGACGCGGCCTTCAACATCGTCTGTCAATACATCCTTTCGGCCTATCTCAACGCCACCACCGATGATGACAAGGCCCTCTTCGACCAACTCGTCGACCGCATGAACAAAATCTCGCGCGAGACACGAGCCACCCAGCGACAAATGCATGCGCAGCGTAAACCGAAGGATCCGAAAGAGCCGAAGCAGCCCAAGGATCCGAAGGACCCCAAGAAGCCCGATCAGCCGAAGGATCCCAAGAAGCCGGACAAGCCGGAGCAGCCCCAATCGCCTAAAGAAGGCGGCGACGGCAATCCCGACATCCATCTGCCGGAGGAGTAAACCGTGAAGCGGGGGGAGACCGTTGGTGTCCGTTTCTCCTCCCCTAAAAACAACGCCCCACTGCCATCGTAGGCGGTGGGGCGTTCTTATTCATCCCAAATCGGTCATAAGAGAGAGCACTAGGGCAAGAGTGCGTATCACATTCACCTCTTATGGGGCCTATGAAGAGGCATGATCAGAATCCGGGTACACATGAGGTGTATGCAATACGTCCCTCTCCCACCGACAGAGGTAGCTGTCTTCTCTTGGCCCACCTCAATCCGAATTCGTCCCTAAAAGCCTCCTATTCCGCTCCCAGAGGAGATCTTGATTCCTCTTCGCCCTCTTCTCTTTCTTCCTTCAAGGGAAAGCACATGGGATAACAGCAAAAAAAAGAATCCCTCCGCCGATCTTAATCGATCAACAGAGGGACTTCCCTTTCAAAAAACGGCAGCTACCTACTCTCCCACTTTTAGTTCAGCAGTACCATCGGCGTTACGGGGCTTAACTTCTCTGTTCGGAATGGGAAGAGGTGGATCCCCCGTGCTATAACTACCTTAATATCTTTCTTCTTCTGACATCTTCAGGACAAAACAAAGAGTTAAGACTCCGCTTTACATCGGATATCTACTACTCTTCTTTAAGGGATCATCTGGCCGTAGCGATAAAACGTCTTGTAAACTCTTTTCCGATAAAAAGTTTCGGGCAATTAGTACTGCTCAGCTTTGCCATTACTGACTTTACACCTGCAGCCTATCTACGTCGTAGTCTTCGACGACCCTTTAATGGATATCTCATCTTGAGGAAGGCTTCGTACTTAGATGCTTTCAGCACTTATCCTTTCCAGACTTAACTACCCGGCTGTGCTCCTGGCGAAACAACCGGCATATCAGAGGTCTGTCCGACACGGTCCTCTCGTACTAGTGTCAGGATCCCCGCAAATATCTTACGCCCACGATAGATAGAGACCGAACTGTCTCACGACGTTCTGAACCCAGCTCGCGTGCCACTTTAATGGGCGAACAGCCCAACCCTTGGGACCTTCTCCAGCCCCAGGATGTGACGAGCCGACATCGAGGTGCCAAACCGCCGCGTCGATATGAGCTCTTGGCGGCGATCAGCCTGTTATCCCCGGAGTACCTTTTATCCTTTGAGCGATGGCCCTTCCATACGGAACCACCGGATCACTATGCTCTAGTTTCCTACCTGATCGACTTGTAGGTCTCTCAGTCAAGCACCCTTATGCCATTACACTCTGCGACCGGTTACCAATCGGTCTGAGGGTACCTTTAGAAGCCTCCGTTACGCTTTTGGAGGCGACCACCCCAGTCAAACTACCCACCATACACCGTCCTCCCTTTCCCGGGAGTTAGAAACCAAACACACAAAGGGCCGTATTTCAACAGCGGCTCCACGATGACTGGCGTCACCGTCTCTCAGCCTCCGGCCTATCCTACACATCGCATGCCCAATTTCAATGTAAAGCTATAGTAAAGGTTCACGGGGTCTTTTCGTCCCATCGCGGGTAATCGGCATCTTCACCGATACTACAATTTCACCGAGCTCACAGTTGAGACAGTGCCCAGATCGTTACACCATTCGTGCAGGTCGGAACTTACCCGACAAGGAATTTCGCTACCTTAGGACCGTTATAGTTACGGCCGCCGTTTACTGGGGCTTCAATTCAATGCTTCTCCCTTACAGGATGACATCTCCTCTTAACCTTCCAGCACCGGGCAGGTGTCAGACCATATACCTCATCTTTCGATTTCGCATAGTCATGTGTTTTTGTTAAACAGTCGCCTGGGCCTATTCTCTGCGACCAATATTGCTATTGGCGTCCTTTATCCCGAAGTTACAGGACCATTTTGCCTAGTTCCTTAACCGTGAATCACTCGAGCGCCTTAGTATTTTCAACCCGACCACGTGTGTCCGTTTCGAGTACGGGTGCTTTGTAGATATGTTTAGCGGGTTTTCTTGGGAGCCTGATTACGCTCTTATTACATTGTACAAGTACGCTGCATACTGTCAGGTTCAACTCTTGTCGCGGATTTGCCTACAACAATCAACGTCTACACCCTTTAACCACCTATTCCGTCAGATGGCCGAGCTGTCACTTCTCCGTCTCCACATCACTCCACAAAGCAGTACCGGAATATTAACCGGTTCTTCCATCGGCATCGCCCTTCGGCTTAGCCTTAGGTCCCGACTAACCCTGATCCGATTAGCGTTGATCAGGAACCCTTGGTCTTTCGGCGAGGAGGTTTTTCACCCCCTTTATCGTTACTTATACCTGCATTTGCTTTTCCATCCGCTCCAACAAGAGTCACCTCTCATCTTCAACGCTGATAATGGAATGCTCCCCTACCGATCTTTTCGATCTCACGGCTTCGGTAAACAGCTTATGCCCGATTATTATCCATGCCCGACCCCTCGACCAGTGAGCTGTTACGCACTCTTTAAATGAATGGCTGCTTCCAAGCCAACATCCTGGCTGTCGCTGCGGTCGGACTTCGTTAATGCAACTTAGCTGCTATTTGGGGACCTTAGCCGGTGATCTGGATTCTTCTCCTCTCGGACATGGACCTTAGCACCCATGCCCTCACTCCCGGGATGTTGCTGATGAGCATTCGGAGTTTGGCCGGACTTGATAGGCGGTGAAGCCCTCGCATCCAATCAGTCGCTCTACCTCTCATCAGTACCTTACCCGAGGCTGCACCTAAATGCATTTCGGGGAGTACGAGCTATCTCCAAGTTTGATTAGCCTTTCACCCCTACCCACAGCTCATTGGAACACTTTTCAACGTATATCCATTCGGCCCTCCAGTTGGTGTTACCCAACCTTCAGCCTGGCCATCGGTAGATCACTTGGTTTCGCGTCTGCTCCTTTTGACTTAGTCGCCCTATTCAGACTCGCTTTCGCTTCGGCTGCGCACCTACTGATGCTTAACCTTGCCAAAAAGAACAACTCGCAGGTTCATTATGCAAAAGGCACGCCGTCACACCTTAAAGGTGCTCCGACCGCTTGTAGGCAGACGGGTTCAGGGTCTATTTCACTCCTCTATTCGAGGTTCTTTTCACCTTTCCCTCACGGTACTGGTTCACTATCGGTCTCTCGGGAGTATTTAGCCTTACGGGATGGTCCCCGTAGATTCGGTCAGGATTTCACGTGTCCCGACTTACTCAGGATATCGCTAGGCTTCACAAAAGATTCGTGTACGGGACTTTCACCCTCTATGGCCCTCTTTCCAGCGGGTTCCACTTCCTTTGCCTCTTGCCACATTGCGATCCTACAACCCCATATGATGCCAAAACATCTATGGTTTGGGCTCTTACGCGTTCGCTCGCCACTACTTACGCAATCATTATTATTTTCTCTTCCTATGGGTACTTAGATGTTTCAGTTCCCCACGTTTGCTCATCTTTCGATGTGATTGGTCTTCTACCAATCGGGTTTCCCCATTCGGACATCCCGGCGTCAAGGGTTATTTGCACCTCAACCGGGCTTTTCGCAGCTTATCACGTCCTTCGTCGCCTCCGAGAGCCAAGGCATCCACCGTCTGCCCTTCTTTTACTTTTTATCTTTAATTGATCGTTCATCACTGGACGCACAATCCGTTTTATCTATAGGCTCTTCTTTTCGATTTTTACCTTAATTTCTCTTAGTCTCCTTTGTATCGAACCAATTCCGAGTAAAATTCCCTCTTGAGGATACTTCTTCTCATATTGCTTCAACACGAAGTCTTTACTTTGTTTTGTCCATCAATGTCAAAGATCTTATTCTTATCAATCCCCAAATCTAGGTTCTGATAATTATGTGGAGAATAACGGATTCGAACCGTTGACCCCCTGCTTGCAAAGCAGGTGCTCTAGCCAGCTGAGCTAATCCCCCATATTGTCTCTTAAGTAGTCCCAGGCAGAGTTGAACTGCCGACCTCTACATTATCAGTGTAGCGCTCTAACCAACTGAGCTATAGGACTCTCTTTCAACTTCCGCCGGGAATATGGAAAACTTCTTCTTTAGCCTCATCATGATGATTGTTTACGAACATCTAAGAATCAACTACCCAGCTTCTTTTATTCTTCTATTTATAACATGTAAACAAGAAAGTAGTACATACTAAAACGAAGTACTTGACTATAATACAGAAAATCGGACATCTTCTGAGCTTGCTCCAGAAAGGAGGTGTTCCAGCCGCACCTTCCGGTACGGCTACCTTGTTACGACTTAGCCCCAGTCACCAGTTTTACCCTAGGCCGATCCTCAACGGTTACGGACTTTAGGCACCCCCGGCTCCCATGGCTTGACGGGCGGTGTGTACAAGGCCCGGGAACGTATTCACCGCGCCATGGCTGATGCGCGATTACTAGCGAATCCAGCTTCACGGAGTCGAGTTGCAGACTCCGATCCGAACTGAGACAGGGTTTAGAGATTTGCATCCGATCGCTCGGTAGCTGCCCTTTGTCCCTGCCATTGTAACACGTGTGTCGCCCCGGATGTAAGGGCCGTGCTGATTTGACGTCATCCCAACCTTCCTCACAGCTTACGCCGGCAGTCCCGCCAGAGTCCTCAGCTTGACCTGTTAGCAACTGACAGTCAGGGTTGCGCTCGTTATGGCACTTAAGCCGACACCTCACGGCACGAGCTGACGACAACCATGCAGCACCTACATACCTGCCATTGCTGGAAAACCACTCTCGCAGTTCGTCAGGTACATTTCAATCCCGGGTAAGGTTCCTCGCGTATCATCGAATTAAACCACATGTTCCTCCGCTTGTGCGGGCCCCCGTCAATTCCTTTGAGTTTCACCGTTGCCGGCGTACTCCCCAGGTGGATTACTTAACGCTTTCGCTGTAGAGCTTACACTATATCGCAAACTCCTAGTAATCATCGTTTACTGCGTGGACTACCAGGGTATCTAATCCTGTTTGATACCCACGCTTTCGTGCTTCAGTGTCAGTTATGCCTTAGTAAGCTGCCTTCGCAATCGGAGTTCTGCGTGATCTCTATGCATTTCACCGCTACACCACGCATTCCGCCTACTTCATCCATACTCAAGACCACCAGTTTCAACGGCAATTTTATCGTTGAGCGACAAACTTTCACCACTGACTTAACAGTCCACCTACGCACCCTTTAAACCCAATAAATCCGGATAACGCTCGCATCCTCCGTATTACCGCGGCTGCTGGCACGGAGTTAGCCGATGCTTATTCGCAGGGTACATACAACTACCCACACGTGAATATCTTTATTCCCCTGCAAAAGAAGTTTACAACCCATAGGGCCGTCATCCTTCACGCGACTTGGCTGGTTCAGGCTCTCGCCCATTGACCAATATTCCTCACTGCTGCCTCCCGTAGGAGTCTGGTCCGTGTCTCAGTACCAGTGTGGGGGACTTTCCTCTCAGAACCCCTAACCATCGTAGGCTTGGTGAGCCGTTACCTCACCAACTACCTAATGGCACGCATGCCCATCCACAACCGATAAATCTTTAACAAATAACACCATGCGGTGTCCCTGTTTTATGAAGTATTAGACCGACTTTCGCCGGATTATTCTTCTGTTGTGGGTAGGTTGCATACGCGTTACTCACCCGTGCGCCGGTCGCCAACTTTGTATTGCTACAAATTGCTGCCCCTCGACTTGCATGTGTTAAGCCTGTCGCTAGCGTTCATCCTGAGCCAGGATCAAACTCTCCGTTGTTGATATTGTTTATATCCTTTGCTTCGCTCATAGATGCCCTTTTCTTATTGTATCATTGACGGTACTTTCTATTCTTTCTGTACTACATCTTGTATACATGTAAATCTTACAAAGATCGCTCTTTCGCTGATAGAGGAATCTATTATTGACTTTCCTCATTCTAGCATTTTTTCTTTCTTCCGACCTGCTCTCTCTTGCAGGTTTCGGGGCGCAAAGATAAAACCCTTTATTTCATTCCACCAAATTTTTCGAGAAAAAAATTTTCG
This sequence comes from Tannerella serpentiformis, assembly GCF_003033925.1. Lineage (NCBI taxonomy): Bacteria > Pseudomonadati > Bacteroidota > Bacteroidia > Bacteroidales > Tannerellaceae > Tannerella > Tannerella serpentiformis. The sequence continues at coordinate 2,306,089 of NZ_CP028365.1, read as the reverse complement.
AGTGGACTCTCTTGTTGAACGGTGCTTGCTTCTTTACTCACATTTGAGTGGATAACTCTTATCAAGCTTCCCGTCGCTGAATCTTACACTTAAATATATCGACTTCTTCCTATTAACTAAGAAGAAGACTGCTTTCCAAGTTCTTTTTCTTTAACGACTCTTACCGTTCGCTCTTCCAGCATTTCATCTTTATCGTCGCTCCCTCTCTCGAAAGCGGGTGCAAAAGTACATGGACTTTCTTCTCTTCCAAATCTTACCACTACATCTGCTGTGTTAAATTATGCTTGATTGCTGATTTACAGTCTCTACACGAAAACGAGGACCGCTGTTTTTTTTATCAAGACAGCCAATCCAAGAGGCAAAATCTCTATTCATGGTGGTAGGGTTCCCCTTTTATGATCGTCATTGAGCGGTATAGCTGTTCTAAGAAGATCACTCGAACCATTTGATGGGAGAAGGTCATTCGGCTAACGGATAAACGATCTGTTGCACGGGTGTAGACGGCGTCACTGAACCCGTAAGGGCCGCCAATGACGAAAATAAGCCGTCTGGAGGGCTGTTGCAGTCGCTTCGAGAGGTAGACAGAGAAGCCGACGGAGGTGTGTTCGGTACCCTTTTCGTCGAGTAAGATGCATTGATCGCTTGGTTGTAGTGCTTTCAGGATCTGTTGGCCTTCTTGGGCTTTTTGCTGCGATTCGGTGAGGCGGGCGGCGTTTTTGACGTCGGGAATGATGCGTAAGGAGAAGGGTAGATAGTGGATCAGGCGGCGGACATACTCGTCTTGTGCTTCGCGCCAATAGGAGTGGTCGGTTTTGCCGATCATCCAAAGTTCGACGTTCATGATTCGGAGTGCTGCTGGTTTTCGGTTGCGGGAGGGGGCGCTATGAGTGAGTGGTGACGCTTGGCACGGAGGGTCTGGCGGGTGATAAGGGTCGTCTTGTTGCGCTTGATGAGGGCGTTAACGGAGCGCACGAAGGCGGCGTAGGGTGCGTCGCCATTGAGGTGGATGAGGGCGTTGACAGTCGTAATAAGGTTGCGATAGGCGGCGTCGGCAGCGCGGCGTTTGAGTTGGACGAGGCCAATCGTACGGTCGCCCTTAACGTCTATCCAGTGTTGATAAGCCTCTCGATAGGCGTGATCCTTACGCTCCAAATCGTCGATGAAAGGCGTAATACCAGCCTGTGCGAGTGGGGCGGCGCCAATCTCGCGGAGGCTCTGAATGAGGGTATTGAGGCGCCCGGTTTCGTCGGTACGGTTCCGTATGGAGAGGTCGCCGATGTTACGGATCAGTTGAAGGGCGCGGGTTGAAGTGGCGGCCACGTCCGGATCAGGATGGCGGGTGCAGACCTTAACGTAAGCGCGAAGGGTACGCCAGGCATTGTCGCGCGCCTTGTCGTGGCGGGCGGCGATGACGGCTGGAGAGGTGGTTCCAGAGGTTTCGACAGCGTCGTCGAACGCGCGATACACCGCCCGATAGTCCTCGACGGCCGATTTGAGTTTGTCGGAATAGCCTTCATCCGCGGTTTCGAGCGGCAGATCCGGAAGCATCTCCTGTATCAGGGATTGATAGCCAAAATCTTCCATCGAAAGGAGCAGTCCTATGCTCAATCCATCTACTTTCATTTTGTCGTTCTCCTTACATTATATATATGTGTACTTTTTCGAGTTGTCGAGGCCTGACCGCATGCCATTTTGTCACTTCGACAGCGAACAAAGACCCAACTCCTCCTTGCGCAAAGGTATTTCTAAAAGAGAGACGATCGTCATAGGCTATGACAATCCTTCTACATATGAAAAGTATGCATCATAGTCTATGACAATACTTTATGTAATGGATACCATCTGTCATAGGCTATGAAAGTTCTTATACGCATGAAACATAAAAATCATAGCCTATGAATAGTCCTTAGATGGATTATACCTCTCATTATACGCTATGAATACCTCTACACATATCAATAGAAAGAATTATAGACTATGATATATCTTCTTTATACGCATATACTCCCTCATATCCTATGAAAATAAATAACGAACTATATACTTAATATCATAGTCAATAATACTAAACCAATACACTAATATCATCTTTCATAGGCTATGGAGATATACATTCAGATGAAATAATGAGATTATAGGACTGCTTGGAGAGACAGACGAGAGACCAAGCACGGGAATAAGACAAGGGGGCGATCGGACGCAAAACAAGGGGTCGGAATGCGGCATGACGGGCCGTTTGATGGCCCAAAAAGCGCTTCCAAGCGGCGGTGTGGCCGGTCCGTACGACGTAGATCCGCTGATTCGTGCCATTTTGTGCGCTGGGATAATCGTCCGTACCTTTGCCTTAACTTCAAGTGGAAATGGAAAAAAACTCGAGACAGGGATATTTTCTTCAATGGTTGATCGGGGTGGGTGACTTGGTGCTCATCAATGCCCTGTTTCTCGTTTTATATCGTGCGCTCAGCGCTGATTACACGCGACTTATCGGTCACAGCCTCAAGGAAATCATCCTGTTGCTGAACTTCTGTTACTTCTTCGCCCTCTACTTCGTTCCCGTCCGGGTGCACCTCTCGGTGGTCTTCTTGGACAACATCGTCAAACGGTCGTTCATGCTGATTACGTTTCAGATGATCATGTTCACCACATGCCTCATTTTCATGCGTATCGGGCACGGATCGGCGCGCTTTCTGATCATTCTTTATGGCACGCTGTTGGTCGCTTTTTCGCTGTGGCGCGTGGTGATGCGGGTGATTGTAAAGATCTATCGGCGGAAGGGGTACAGCGTGAAAAACGTGATCATTGTGGGGGCCGGAAAGAACGGGCTGGAGCTGTATAAAGTGCTCAAAAACGACATGGCGTACGGCTTCAATGTGTACGGCTTTTTCGATGATAACGAGGCGCTTCGAGGCGAACTGCCGAACTACCTCGGGCGGCTGAAGGAGACGGAAGCCTTCATCGAAACGCACCCCGTGGACGAGATTTATTGCACCATCCCGGGGGCCAATAGCGAGAAGATCTCGGGGCTGCTTTCGTTTGCCGAGAAGCACATGATCCGCTTCTACATTCTGCCTGATTTTTATCGCGACATCAAGAAAAGTATGGTGATGGAAATCATGGAGTACGTGCCCCTGCTGTCGATCCGCAACGAGCCGCTGCAGTCGGCCTCGAACCGGGCCGTGAAGCGGGCGTTTGACATCCTCTTTTCATCGCTGGTGATGCTGCTCCTTTACCCCATGCTCTATCTCGTGATCGGGCTGCTGATCAAGCTTAGCTCGCCCGGGCCGATCCTGTTCAAGCAGAAGCGCACGGGGCTCTACGGCAAGGAATTTGACTGCTATAAGTTCCGCACCATGCGCGTCAACAAGGAGGCCGACGAGAAACAGGCCACGCGCGACGACCCACGCACGACGCCGATCGGGGCCTTCCTCCGACACACGAATCTGGACGAGATCCCGCAGTTTGTGAACGTGCTGAAGGGCGACATGTCCGTCGTCGGGCCGCGGCCGCACATGCTCAAGCACACCGAGCAATACTCGAAGCTGATCGACAAATACATGGTGCGCCATCTGGTCAAACCCGGCATCACGGGTTGGGCGCAGATCACGGGCTATCGCGGCGAGACGAAGACGCTGGAGCAGATGGAGGGGCGCGTCAAGCGCGACGTGTGGTACATCGAAAACTGGTCCTTCTTCCTCGATCTGAAGATCATCTACGTGACGGTGATCAACATGTTTCAAGGCGAAAAAAACGCGTACTGACGATGGGACGAATCCTAGCCGTGGACTACGGCGCAAAGCGTACGGGGCTGGCCGTCACCGACACGCTGCAAATCGCAGCCGGCGGGCTGACGACGGTGGCCAGTGCGGAGGCCGTAAACTATATCGTGGCCTATGCCGCACGCGAACCATTAGAACGGGTCGTCGTGGGGCTGCCCAAGCAGATGGACAATCGGCCGTCGGAAAATATGGCTCGGGTGGAGGCCTTCGCCCGTCGGTTGGAGGCCGCACTGCCGGCAGGTGTGGAGGTCACGTTTTACGACGAACGCTTCACGTCTGTCATGGCACATCGGGCGATGATCGACGGAGGACTCGGTCGGAAACGTCGGCAAGACAAAGCCCTGGTCGACGAGATCAGCGCCGTGCTCATCCTGCAGGGCTATATGGAATGGATGAAAAGTCCCGGCGCTACCGGTCATCCACACCTACTTTGACTACTTATAACAACCCTATAACGACTGTGGGCATCAGGCCCACATAACTACTTATTACTACTAATGATACTACCGATTTATACCTACGGCCAAGCCGTACTAAGAGAAGAAACGAAGCCCATCGACAGCAGCTATCCTGAGCTGCAACAGCTGATCGCCGACATGTTTGAGACGATGTATAATGCTGACGGCATCGGGCTGGCCGCACCGCAGATAGGGCGCTCCATCAAGCTGCTTGTGATTGACGGCACACCGCTGGCTAACGATCATCTGGACTGCAAAGACTTCAAACGCGTGCTGATCAACCCCGAGATCGTGGAGGAGAGTCCGGAACGCGTGACCTATGAGGAGGGCTGCCTCAGCTTCCCCGGCGTGCATGAGCGCGTAACGCGGGCCGAGCGCATCCGCGTGAAGTACCTGAACGAACGCTTCGAGCCGGTCGAGGAGGCGCTGGGCGGATTCGCCGCGCGCATCGTGGAGCACGAGTGTGAACACCTGGCTGGAGAGCTCTTCATCGACAACATCTCGCCCATCCGCCGGCAGCTGAACAAGGCCAAGCTGAACAACATCATCAAGGGCAAAGCGTCGTGCCGCTACCGCATCAAGCCGGCCAACAAAAAGTAAGTCGCCATGAGACGGGCACTGACATACCTCTTCTTCCTGCTCGCGATCGCGGTGCACATGCAGGCGCAGGTCAACACCGACCGGGTGATGGCCATCGGCCGTAATGCGCTCTATTTCGAGGATTATGTCCTGTCCATCCAGTACTTCAACCAGGTGATCAAGGCCAAGCCATGGATGGCTGAGCCGTACTTCTACCGCGCTGTGGCGAAGCTGAACTTGGATGATTTCCAGGGCGCCGAGGAAGACTGTACGCTCAGCCTCGAGCGCAACCCTTTCCTGGCGCAGGCCTACTATGCGCGCGGCATCGCCCGGCAGAGCCTCGAGAAGTATGCCGGAGCGATCGAGGATTACACGAAGGGGCTGGAGTTCAAGCCGGGCGACCGGGCGATGATGTCGAACAAAGCCATCGCATATGTACAGAAGAAGGATTTCACGGATGCCGAGCAAGTCTTCGAGGAACTGATCCGCGCGCACCCGAAGCAGTCGCTGGGCTACCTCACGCGCGCCGCCATGTATCTCGAAAAGGGCGACACGGCGAAGGCGCTTTCAGACTACGATCGGGCCATCGCCCTCGATTCGTTCTATGCACCGTGCTACGCCAACCGCGCCCTGACGCTTTACCAGTCCGGCCGCTACACCGAGGCGCTCAAGGATCTCGACCAAGCCATCCGACTCAACACGCGGGAGCCCGGTTATTACATCAACCGCGGACTGGTACGCTACGAGCTGAACGACCTGCGCGGCGCGATGGCCGACTATGATCAGGTGATCGAAATGGACGCCGACAACCGCATCGCCCGCTTCAATCGTGGACTGCTCCGGGCGCAGGTGGGCGACGACAACCGTGCCATCGAGGACTTCGACGTCGTGCTCCGACTGGAGCCTGACAACGACATCGCCCGCTTCAACCGCGCCACGTTGCTCTTCAAAACGGGCGACTATCGGGCCACGATCCGCGACCTCGACGCCGTGCTTCGTCGCTACCCCGACTTCGTGCAGGGCTACTATTACCGCGCCGACGTGAAGCGACGACTGAACGACCTCAAGGGTGCCGATCGCGACTATATCGCAGCAATGAAGATCGAGGACGATTGCCGGCGCGGGCGCCGCAGCGTCACCTCCACGGCGGCGAAGGACAGCACCCGGTCGGGCGCCAACGATCGCACGCGCGAGGAGTCGGACCGCAACATCGAAAAGTTCAGCCGCCTCGTCGTCTACGACCGCAAGGAGGAGCAGAAAAGCAAATATCAAAGCGAGATCCGCGGTCGCGTGCAGGACCGCAACGTGCAGGTGGAGCTGGAGCCGATGTTCGTCCTTACGTACTACGAGCGGCAGGCCGACGTCCGCGAGCGCGTTTTCTACGACCGGCTTGTGGAGCGCTTCAACGACCGTCGGGTGCTGGCCTGGCGACTGCTCCTAACCAACCGCGAGGCGGCCCTGACCGAAGAACAGATCGCGGCCCACTTCGCTTCCATCGACAGCTACTCCAAGCGCATCGAACGCACGCCCGGCAACGCCGATCTGCACTTCGGGCGCGCCCTGGACTACCTGCTCGTGCAGGATTTCACCGAGGCCTTGCGCGACCTCGACCGCACGATTGAGCTGGCCCCGGACGCTGCCCCCCTCGCCTACTTCGCCCGCGCCGTGGTGCGTTACAAGCAGCTTGAGTCCGCGCGTTCGCAACAGCCTGACGTCACATCTGCCGCCGCCTCGCCCTTCCGATTCGGCGCCGCCACGCGACCGTCCACCTCGGCCGACGCCCGCGACCCCTCCCCCGCCGACGAGGCCCGACGGCATGAGCACGAGCTGATCTTGCGCGACTATGACCAGGTCATCCGCCTCGCTCCGGACTTCGCCTTTGCCTACTTCAACCGCGGCAACCTGCGCTGCACGGGCCGAGACTTCCGCGCCGCCATCGCCGACTATGACGAGGCCATCCGCCGCGACCCCGAGCTGGCCGAGGCCTACTTCAATCGTGGGCTGGCCGAACTCTCGATGGGCAACGCCACGCGCGGCATCGTCGACCTGAGCAAGGCCGGCGAGTTGGGTCTGCCGAGCGCCTACAGCATCATCCGTCGCATGACGGAGGAAAGCAAGAGCAACGAGTAGCCACCCGTTCGGTGCCCCCCTCATACCCACGAAAAAAGGCCGTTTGACGAAGTGTCGAACGGCCTTTCTGCTTTTTGGGCAGACGTATCGCCCCCCTCGAAAGCGCATCTTTTCGCCCGAAACGGCTAAAAAGTAGTTTGCAGCCATTTCGGGTGACCAGAAGCGACCAAAAAGTAGTTTGCGGCCATTTCGGGTCACCAGTTAACGGTTTCGAGGGCTGGAAAGGTCATTTCATGCGACATGAAACGGCTTCGACGGTCGGAAATGTCATTTCATGTCACATGAAACGGCTTCGACGGTCGGAAATGTCATTTCATGTCACATGAAACGGCTTCGACGGCCGGAAATGCCATTTCATGCGACATGAAACGGCTTCGACGGTCGGAAATGTCATTTTATGCGACATGAAACGGCTTCGACGGTCGGAAATGCCATTTCATGCGACATGACGCGGCTTCGGAGATCACCGACGTCTTTTCAAAAGATGCGCTTCCCGATCTGCATCCGGTCCGGACAAAAAAAGAGCCGCCGCCCGAGTTAAGCACTCTGAAGGCGACGGCTCACGTCTAATGTTGATGACTTATGAAAAAGAAAAATCGCATCAAGTGCGGCCGGCCTTAGCCGACCTTACGAATCAGCTCCATGCCCTTGCGGATAGCCTCCTCATTGACGGGGATCAGCTTGTGATGCCGCTCGGGGAGCGTCTTCTTCAGCCCACGCAGGACGCTCTCCATCTGTACCATCGGCACCACCTTGAGGAGGCCGCCGAGGACGATCATGTTGAACGTCTTCTGCATGTTCAGCTCCGTAGCCGCGTCCATCGCGTCGATACGATAGACGTTGATATCGGTGCGTGTGGCGGGGCGCTGTATGCCGTAGCCGTCGTAGATCAGGACGCCGCCCGGCTTCACCTTCGGCTCAAACTTGTCCAACGAGGGCTGATTGAGCACGATGGCTATGTCGTACGAGTTCAAGATCGGCGAGCTGATCCGCTCGTCATTCAGAATCACGGTCACGTTGGCCGTACCGCCGCGCTGCTCCGGGCCGTAGGAGGGCATCCAGGTGACCTCCTTGTCTTCCATCAGCCCCGAGTAAGCCAAAATCTTACCCATCGAGAGCACTCCCTGTCCGCCGAATCCGGCGATGATAATCTCATGTTGCATGGTTGTATCTTCTTTATCGGTTAAACGGATCGGGATCAGATATTCTTCAGGTCGCCCAGCGGATAGGCGGGGAACATGTTCTCTTCCATCCAGCGGTTGGACGCCGTGGGCGACTTCTTCCAGCCTGAGGAGCAAGTCGAAACGACTTCCACAACGGAGGTGCCTTTGCCGGCCATCGAGTTCTCGAAAGCCAGTCGGAGCATCTTCTTCGTCTTCCTTACAGCGGCGGGTGTCTGGACGCTCTGGCGAGTCACGAGGCAGGTGCCGTCGAGTTGAGCCAGGATGTTACCAATCTTGAGCGGGTAGCCATTCAGGGCCACGTCGCGGCCGTAGGGGCAGGTGGCGGTAGGCATACCGATCAGCGTGGTGGGGGCCATCTGTCCGCCCGTCATGCCGTAGATGGCGTTGTTGACGAAGATGATGACGATGTTTTCCCCGCGATTGGCGGCGTGGATGGTCTCAGCGGTACCGATGGCGGCCAAGTCGCCGTCGCCCTGATAGGTGAAGACCAGCTTGCCCGGGTTCACGCGTTTGAGGGCCGTGGCTACGGCAGGCGCACGTCCGTGGGCCGCTTCCACCCAGTCCACATCAATATAGTTGTATGCAAAGACGGCGCAGCCCACAGGTGACACGGCCACCGTCTTATCCTCCATGCCCATCTCGCCGATCACTTCCGCAACCAGTTTATGGATCACGCCGTGGCTACAGCCGGGGCAGTAGTGCATGGGGGTATCGTTCATCAGTGCCGGCTTCGTGTAGACGAGGTTTTCCGGTTTGATGATATCAAAGTCTATCTCATTGGGTTCGGTCAGCGTTTCCACCAACTCAGTTTCGGTTTCGATCAATTCTAATGTTTCCATTTTATGCAGGTGTCTTTTATGATTATCGACTTATCGCCCGCCCATTCGTAGGAAATACTGCACCAGTCGCAGCAGGATAGCCGCACCACCGCACAGCATGAAGGGCAGGCGATTTCCTTTTACCGTAAAATAGAGGATGCCGGCCGCGATGGCGAGCAGCATGAATAGTAACGTGAATAGTTCGTCCCATCGGTCTCCGCGTCTCATCTTGTCTGGTCTCCTTTCAATGTTTACGGTATAAGCGTCACATCAGTTTCTCCTTCACCGCGGCGATGATCTCGTCCGGTGTGAAGACAATTCCGCCCAAGCGGCCGAAGTGTTCCACTTTCACGCGTCCGTTGACGGCCAGCCGAACGTCTTCTACCATCTGGCCCGCGTTGAGCTCGACGGAGAGGATGCCCTTGACTTTGTCCGCACGGTCTGAGATGGCCTTCGTGGGAAACGGCCACAGGGTGATGGGCCTAAGCAGGCCCAGCTTCAGTCCCTCGCCACGCGCCACTTCCATGGCCTTCTGGCAAATGCGAGCCGACGAACCGAAGGCAACCAACAGATAGTCGGCATCCTCACAGCCGATTTCTTCGTAGCGCACCTCGTTCTCTTCGATCTGGCGATACTTCTCTAACAGGTGCAGGTTGCGCTTCTCCATGATGGACGGATCGAGCTCGAGCGACGTGATGATGTTCGGCTCGCGCCCGCCCTTGCGACCCGTCGTGGCCCAAGGCGATTCTTTCTCGATTTCTTCGTCCGTCTTGCGTGGGCGGAAAGGCGGCAGCACCACCTTCTCCATCAGCTGCCCGATCATACCGTCAGAAAGCACCATGGCCGGCGTCCGATACTTGAACGCCAGGTCAAAGCCCAGCGCCACGAAGTCGGCCATCTCCTGCACCGACGAGGGCGCCAGTGTGATGAGGCGGTAATCGCCATGCCCGCCGCCTTTGACGGTTTGGAAATAGTCTGCCTGACTCGGCTGGATCGTTCCCAGACCCGGGCCGCCACGCATAACATTCACCAGCAAACAGGGCAGCTCGGCACCCGCGATGTAAGAGACGCCCTCCTGCATCAAGCTCATGCCCGGGCTGGACGAAGAGGTCATCACTCGTTTGCCCGACCCCGCAGCACCATACACCATGTTGATCGAGGAGACCTCGCTCTCAGCCTGCAGGACAACCATACCGGTCGTTTCCCAAGGCTTCTCAGCCATCAATGTCTCCATTACCTCGGACTGTGGCGTGATCGGATAACCGAAATAGCCGTCCGCACCGGAGCGTATCGCAGCATGTGCGATCGCTTCGTTTCCCTTCATTAATCTGACATCTTCCATGGCTCGTTCATCCTACTTTAGCCCTGTAAATCGTCAGACAGGCGTCTGGGCACACCCAGCCGCAGCTACAGCAGCCAGTGCACGCCTTAGGCGTCTTCATGTACACATAATGGTATCCCTTGTTGTTGACCTCTCGCGGATGCAACTCCAAGACGTCACTGGGACACGCTACTACACATAAGTCGCAGCCTTTACACCTTTCGGTGTTTACGACTACCATTCCTTTTACTCTTGCCATAAGCTATTGTTTTTTAGGTATCCGTCGCAAAAATAGAAAAGCTTATCACAGCAGCAAATAACTTTCAAATTTTCTTTACCACGCAGGCCTTTGCTTACATCTATATAGGAGCAGACGGAACAGAGTGAAAACCTCTAACGAAGGCCATCCGAAGGTGGATCCGTGCGCCGATCCCTCTTGCGTATCTCCGATATCAAGGAATAGGGAGCCACTCCCAGCGCGTGGTTTTAATGTCTGTACCTCTACGGAGATCAAAACCACGCGTGGTTCTAATCTCTGTACCCCTACGGAAAGCAAAACCACGCGTGGTTTTAATGTCTGTACCCCTACGGAGATCAAAACCACGTGTGGTTCTAATGTATGTACCCCTACGGAAAGCAGAACCACGTGTGGTTCTAATCTCTGTACCCCTACGGAGATCGGAATCACGTGTGGTTTTAATCTCCGTAGGGATACAAGGTTTTGACGCAGTTGCCCTGCCTGCGGCGGCTACTTCACAAGAGCCACCGTCCATTTTAGTTTACATTTGCGCGCCTATTTTCAAAGGGGGGGATTAGCTATATAGTCGGTTACCCCTATACCTATTATATATAGTGATACGGAGGCCGGGCACTCCCCCAGAGGCTGCATTTTTACTACCTACTTATTTATAAGCAATGAATATATCGTACAACTGGCTAAGAGATTATCTGCCGTTCGACCTGACGCCTGACGAGGTGGCGGCGGCGCTGACGTCCATCGGACTCGAAACGGGCAGCGTAGAGACGGTGCAGTCCGTCCGTGGTGGATTAGCTGGACTCGTGACGGGTCGCGTGCTGACCTGCACGGCGCACCCCAATTCGGACCATCTGCACCTGACTACGGTCGATGTGGGCAGCGACGAGCCGCTGAAGATCGTCTGTGGCGCGCCCAATGTGGCGGCCGGACAAATGGTCGTCGTGGCCGTGATCGGCGCAAAGCTCTATGACGGCGACAAGGAGTTTGTAATCAAGAAAAGCAAGATACGCGGTGAGGAGTCGTTCGGCATGATCTGCGCCGAAGATGAGATCGGCGTCGGTGTGAGCCACGACGGCATCATTGTCCTGCCCGCTGACACGCCCGTGGGCCTGCCCGCGGCGGAATACTATAAGGTCGAGACGGACCACGTGCTGGAGGTCGACATCACGCCGAACCGCGTCGATGCAACGTCGCACTACGGCGTGGCCCGCGACTTAGCCGCCTACCTCCAGCAACGGGGCACACCCGTTGCGCTCCAACGCCCATCCACCGAGGGCTTCGGCATGGACGACCCGTCGCCGGCCATCGTCATCGAGTCCGTCGACTCCGAGGGCTGCCCACGTTACTCCGGCCTGACGATCCGCGGCGTGACCGTCCGCGAGAGTCCCGAGTGGCTGCGCCGTCGATTGACGGCCATTGGCCTCAGACCGATCAACAATGTGGTGGACGTGACGAATTACGTCCTGCACGAGCTTGGTCAGCCGTTGCACGCCTTTGACGCGGCGAAGATCGCCGGCGGCCGGATTCAGGTTCGCACCATGCCCACGGGCACGCCGTTCACGACGCTCGACGGCATAGAACGCACACTCACAGCCGATGATCTGATGATCTGCGACGCCGAGAAACCGATGTGTATCGGCGGCGTATTTGGCGGACTCGATTCGGGCGTGACAGCGTCCACGACGGATATCTTCCTCGAGTCGGCTTGCTTCAATCCCACATGGATCCGTCGCACGGCACGGCGCTTCGGACTGAGCACAGATGCCTCCTTCCGCTTCGAGCGCGGCCTGGATCCGAACGGCACGATTGAGGTGCTCAAACGCGCCGCATTACTCATCCGTGAGGTGGCTGGCGGACGCATCACGGGTGAGATTCAAGATGTCTATCCGAACAAAGTCGAGCCGTACGCCGTTGACATCACCTACCGCAAGATTGATGAGACAATCGGGCAGACCATCCCACCCGAGACAGTGAAGAGCATCCTCCGCTCGTTAGAAATAGAGATTGCTCATGAGACACCCGAGGGCCTCTCGCTGCGTGTGCCCGTCTACCGCATCGACGTCCGCCGTGACGTGGACGTAATCGAAGACATCCTTCGCATTTATGGATACAACAACGTGGCCTTCGACGACCGCGTGCAGTCCACGCTGAGCTATCGCACGCCGACGGACCGCAGCCAACGCTTAGAGTCGCTCATCTCCGAGCAGCTCTGCGGCGCAGGCTTCCACGAGATCATGAACAATTCGCTCACGCGCCGAGCCAACTACGAAGGCCTCGCAACGATGCCTGCCGACGCCTGCGTGACGCTCATGAATCCGCTGAGTGCCGACCTGAACGTAATGCGCCAAACGCTCCTCTTCGGCGGCTTGCAGACCATCGCGCACAACATCAACCATAAGCAGCGCAACCTCCGCTTCTTCGAGTTCGGCAATTGCTACATGCGCCGCGCTGAGGGACCGTCTGCGGAGGCTGACACACCGCTTAAAGGCTTCGAAGAGGAGCATCGACTGGGCCTTTGGCTGAGTGGCACACGCACGGAAAACAGTTGGCTGCACGCCGACGAACAGACCTCTGTTTACGAGCTGAAGGCTTATGTGGAGAACATCCTCCGGCGCCTCGGCGTAGATGAGAAGAAAACCGTGCGACGCACATTCACCGACGAGATTTACTCCTCCGGCATGACCATCGAGACGGCCGCGGGACGCACACTGGCCACTTTCGGCATCGTCGACCGACGCATTGCTCGACAGGCAGACATCGACACGGAAGTCAGCTTTGCCGAACTATCGTGGACGGCACTGATGAAAGAGACACGTCGGGCGACAACCGTCTTCAGTGAGATCCCGAAATTCCCCGAAGTGCGGCGTGATTTGGCGCTGCTCGTCGACACCGCTGTGACGTTCGCCGAGATCGAACAAACAGCTGCCGAGACGGATCGCAAACTGCTCCGCCGCGTCGTTCTGTTCGATGTCTATGAGGGCAAGAATCTACCGGCCGGCAAGAAGTCGTACGCCGTGAGCTTCTACCTGCAAGACGCTGAACGCACCCTCACCGACCGCCGTATAGACGACCTCATGGCTAAGCTTCGTCGCAACTTGGAATCGAAGCTGGGGGCACAACTGAGATAACTGTAAACTGCAAACCGTAAAACAATAAGATAAAAGAGACAGACTATGGGAAGAGCATTCGAGTTCCGCAAAGCGCGGAAATTCAAGCGTTGGGGCAACATGGCCCGCGTATTCACGAAGTTGGGTAAGGAGATCACCATCGCCGTCAAAGCCGGTGGACCGGACCCGGGCAGCAACCCGAGGCTGCGCGTACTGATGCAGACAGCCAAGAAGGAGAACATGCCCAAGGACAACGTCGACCGCGCCATCAAACGAGCCAGTTCAAAAGATTACACGGACTACAAGGAGATGAACTACGAGGGCTACGGCCCGTTCGGCATCGCCGTCTTCGTGGAGACTGCCACGGACAACACCACACGCACCGTGGGCAACGTCCGCAGCTATTTCAACAAGGCCGGCGGCACACTGGGCACGACCGGATCGCTGGAATTCCTCTTCGATCATAAGTGCGTGTTCCACATCCTCAAGAAGGACGGCGTGTCGCTTGACGACCTCGAACTGGAGCTGATCGACTACGGCGTTGACGAGCTGGAAGAAGACGAGGGCGAGGTGATCCTCTATGGCGACTTCGCGCAGAACGCCGCCATCCAGAAGTATCTCGAAGAGAACGGCTACGAGATCACCTCCAGCGAATTTGTCCGCATCCCCAACGACCTCAAGGACGTGACGCCCGAGCAGCGCGAGACGATCGACAAGCTCATCGAGCGACTCGAGGAGGATGAAGACGTGCAGAACGTCTTCCACAACATGAAGGAGAGCGAAGAGGAGGAATAACCCCTCCTCTGCCTCGCCCCAGAAGGAAAATGAAGAGGGGGTGCCGACATCTGCTGTCGACACCCCCTCTCTCTTTCTCTCTGCGTGCGGCTGAAGGGACTCGAACCCCCACGCCCGGAGGCATCAGATCCTAAGTCTGACGTGGCTACCAATTACACCACAGCCGCCTGTTTCGGGATTATCCGGGTTTGTATCCGCCCTGAGGTGGGCGATGCGTTAACGGGCGGCAAATATAGAAGCAGTTTGCAATTCCGCATCAGAAGAAGGCCGTCAAGCGCAAGCCGGCGGAGAGATAATCGAAGGTGCGCACCTGACTGACAGACCGGATTTGATCCTCGGGGCGGTCGGGATCGGTGTAAGTAATGCGCACCGAAGGGCGGGCGTAATGGTAGTCAGTGTAAAACGTCACGCCCAGCTCGTCGCGAAATTTGTATGTCATCGACGCCCCCACGCCACCCATCCAGGCCGTCTGTGGCTCGTAGGTGTAGAGCGAGAGTTCGCGTTGTAGATCCCTGGTGTCGTGCGCCGGTTCGGCCGTCACCGTCCCCTTGGCGGCAAGGGCCAGCCCCACGTTCGCCTTGGCCATTAGCACCCAACGCTCGCCCGGATCGACGGCGAAGTAGGGGCCCACGCTCATGTTCACCGTCCCCACGGACTGCGCCTGCAACCGCATGTGTCCACGCTCAGGCCGTGCGGCGTCGACCGCCATCTCTTCCGACGGATCGACAGCGAACGTCACGAAAGCACACTCGCCGCCCACTCCCCAGCGTGGCCCAGTAAACCACGCACCCTCGAAGCCCGCCTCCAGCCCCGGGCGCGTCGGCGCATCGGCACCCGTACCCGGATAGGCCAGCAGATTATGCATGGCCACGGCGCTGCCCACGCGCACGGTTAGGAACGACGGCGTGCCACTACTCTCGAAGCGCGAGAAGAGGCTGAGGTTGTCGCCGCGGTTGTGATAGATCTTATCGATGAAGAAATAGCCGAGCTGCGTGGAGAGGATACCAATACCAGCACCGGCCAGAATGTCAGGCACCCAATGGCGGTTGTTCAGGCTGCGCCCGAAGGCCACGAAGGTGGCGCTGGCATAGCTCGAGATGCTGTAGATGGGATTCACATCGCCATACTCCTTGTGCAGTAAGGTAGCGTTGGCAAAAGCCGTGGCCGTGTGCCCCGAGGGGAAGGAGTTGCGCGTCGAGGCGTCGGGCCGCTCCACGCGGGCGGTGTACTTGATGGAGTTCACCACGGCCGTCATAATGGCTAGGCTCGCAGCGTGCGAAAGCAGCGTCCGGGGCCACTTGTTACGCCCACGGACACCCGCCAGTTTCAATCCATAGGTCGCCACCGCTGGCGCATATTGCAGGTAGTTGTCGAACGTATTGCGAAAACCCGGCACATAACGATTGCGGATA
This sequence comes from Tannerella serpentiformis, assembly GCF_003033925.1. NCBI lineage: Bacteria > Pseudomonadati > Bacteroidota > Bacteroidia > Bacteroidales > Tannerellaceae > Tannerella > Tannerella serpentiformis. Next base: position 2,290,253 of record NZ_CP028365.1, on the reverse strand, counting down.
TGTCGGATATGTTCGCGCTCGCTCCACGTCAGTGCCGAGGCGGTAAAGAAGAGTGCCGGGGCAAAGCCAATGCGCATAGCGTCATGGTCAAAGACAGTGTGCATACGACGACGGGGAACGATGGTCGCACTGTCAAGCATATGTCGCATCCCGTAGCCGCCGACTGTCACCGTATCAGGCGCCGCTGGCGGATAATGGGCGTATTGCGCCGCCGTATGTGGGGCAAAAAGGAGGATCAGTAGCAAAGCGATCACGCTGTGGATGGGTTGTCTTTTCATGCTTACGAGTCAAAAATCATGGGCGCAAAGATAGACCGGGGCACTTTTCACGCCGATCGGCCTTCCTTTCGCCTCTCATCCCTTCCGTGCAAAGCCAAACAGGCACTCGATTGCTTCAGCGAAAATGTTTGGGCCCAAACAAGTACTCGATTGGCTTCGCGCAGTGTGCGCGGCCTCAAACAAGTACTCGATTGGCTCCGCGCAGTGTGCGCGGCCTCAAACAAGTACTCGATTGGCTTCGCGCAGTGTGCGCGGCCCGAAACAAGCACTCGATTGGCTTCGCGCACACTGCGCGGCCCGAAACAAGCGCTCGATTGGGGCGGCTGCGGCCGCCAGCGAAGTTTGGCCGGGTACAAAGCCAATCCCACCTCATTCTTGTACCAAGCATACTTCCCCGGCCTCGGCAGAGGCCGGCCGCCAGCGAAATCTGGTCTGTTACGAGACAAAATCCCACCTCATCATGTACCAAGCATACTTCCCCGGCCTCGGCGGAGGCCTGCGCGGCCTCAAACAGGCACTCGACCGGCTTCGCACAGTGGCCCGGATAAGCAGCGTAATTCGGGCGCCAACAAAAGGCTTCAGCAGACGGTAAACAGACGTGAGTTCAACAAAAGAATGAGATACCCTTATTCATAGAGGATGTCATTGATAGCATGTTGTAACGGCCAACAAGTTCTCCGAAGCACTTGCGGGACTCCCCGCAAACGCCAAAGCAAATGCCGAGAGACCTGCGGGACTCCCGCAAACGCCAAAGCAAATGCCGGGAGACTTGCGGGACTCCCCGCAAACGTCAAAGCAAATGCCGCGAGACTTGCGGGAGTACCCGCAAACGTCAAAGCAAATGCCGCGAGACTTGCGGGACACCCCGCAAACGCCCAAAAGTTCTTCGAGGCACTTGCAACAGTGTTGTAGGTATTTCCAAAAACGTTTTGGTCGGGCTTCCGTAGAAACTCTCTGCGAGCTTTATTCTTACACCGAACTCACGTTAAACAGGGGGTATTTCATGGCTCTACCGGCCGTTTCCAGCCCGACCGGCCGGCTTGCTGCAATCAAAAATGGATTTACATTTGCGCCCTGAATCCACGGATAATCATAACAATAACAGATAGATCAAATGAAAAGAACATTCCAACCCTCCAACCGAAAGAGAAAGAATAAGCATGGTTTTCGCCTGAGAATGTCGACCGCTAACGGACGCCGCGTATTGGCCGCACGTCGTGCAAAGGGACGTAAGAAACTGACCGTATCCGACGAATATCCGAAGGCCTAAAAGCCCCCATCGGGAATAAAAAGCCACAGAAAAAACTGTCTGGCCCCACACATGAGAAAGTAAAAGTTTGAAGGAAAAGACTTTTACTTTCTTCGTTTTAAGCCCCAAACAAAACGCACACGCAGCCTTATGGAAAAGAAAAAAGACGCCGAAGACATACGGGAATGGTTCATGCGCCTACCGGTGGTAGTGCACATCTTCCTAGCTGCCATCGCACTCTGGCTCCTTTCACTCATGGTGCTGAAGTCCCTGGACGTATACACCCGCCACAACGAGTCCATCGTCGTGCCCAACGTGAAGGGGAAGACGCCCGAAGAGGCCCATCGGGAGATCCGAAAAATAGGGCTGCGTTACATCGTACTCGACTCCATCTATTCCAAGGATATGGCTCCGGGAGCCATCGTCGAGGTGGTGCCCGCCATCGGATCGAAGGTCAAGAAAGACCGCATCCTCTACCTGACTATCAACGCCCGCACGGCACAGATGGCCATCGTACCGGACGTCACCGACCTCTCTCTGCGCCAAGCCTTCGCCCTGCTGCAATCGCACGGATTCACGTCCATCGACGTCGTCTACGTCAGTGGCAGCTACCGCGATCTGGCGTTGGGCGTGCAGTTGCGCGGTAAGACGCTGAGGGCAGGCGATCGCGCACCCATCGCAGCCAAGATCGTGCTCCGGGTAAGCGACGGCGGCGAAGGCGGCACAGACTCCACATTCTGGTCGCCACGCTCCGAATCGGAATGGCGAGCCTCTCGCAGCAGCGATGACTCAGACGACGACGAAGAACGAGGAACCGACGACGAAGAATGATCCCCAACGAAGTAACTACCGACCACCGACCTATGACCCTCCAAGATGCCATGGCAGACGGCCTCTTCAATGAAGAGGACGACGACGAGGCTCCCGAAGTGCTCTATGAGCATTTCCGGTTTACGGCCGACCCGAACCAATCTCTGCTCCGCGTCGACAAGTTCCTCATCGACCGCATGACGCATACGAGCCGCAACCGCATTCAGCTGGCTGCCGATGCAGGCTATGTGCGGGTGGACGGGGTGCCGGTAAAGAACAACTACCGGGTGAAGCCGGGCGACGTGGTCACGATCGTCATGGCGCGTCCGCGGCACGCCTTCGAAGTCATCGCGGAGGATATTCCCCTCAATATCGTTTATGAGGACGAGGACCTGCTGGTGGTCAATAAGCCGGCGGGTCTTGTTGTGCATCCCGGGCACGGCAACTACACCGGCACGCTGGTCAATGCTCTGGCTTACTACCTCCGCAACCTGCCGAATTACGACCCCAACGACCCCCGCCTGGGACTCGTGCACCGTATCGACAAAGACACGTCCGGACTGCTCGTCGTAGCCAAAAACATCGACGCGAAGGCCCACCTCAGCCGCCAATTTTTCGAGAAGACTACCCAACGCTGCTACCAGACACTCGTCTGGGGTATCCCCAAAGCGGACGAGGGGCACATCGAGGGTAACATCGGCCGCGACCTACGCGACCGCCTCCGCATGGCAGTCTATCCGCCCGGAAGCGAGGAGGGAAAGTGGGCCGCCACAAACTACCGCGTCACCGAACGGCTGGGATACGTCAGTCTCCTAACTTGCCAACTCGAGACCGGTCGCACGCACCAGATCCGCGCCCACATGAGCCACATCGGCCATCCCGTCTTCAACGACGCCCGCTACGGCGGCGAACGCATCCTCAAGGGACGCCCCACGGGCAGCTACCGACAGTTCGTGCAGGAGGCCTTCGACACCTGTCCGCGTCAGGCTTTGCACGCCGAGACGTTAGGCTTCGTGCATCCCACCACGGGAAAGGAGCTCTTTTTCACGGCTCCCTTGCCCGACGATATGCAGGGGCTGATCAATAAATGGCGCACCTACTGCGCCAACAACACCTAACCCTTACCACCCATAGACGAACAATGAAAAAGCAGATTGCACTGGTAGCCGGGGGCTACTCCGGCGAGTACGAAGTCTCGCTCAAGAGCGCCGACGGCCTCTATTCCTTTATCGATCGAACGCGCTACGACCTCCATCGCGTCCTCCTGACCCGTGAAGCCTGGAGCGTACTTCTGGCCGACGGATCCCAGATGCCTATAGATCGCAATGACTTCAGCTACCGCACCCCTGACGGCCGACAAGTACACTTCGACTTGGCCTACATCACCATCCACGGCACGCCAGGCGAGGACGGTCGGCTGCAGGGCTATTTCGACATGATCGGCCTCCCCTACTCCTCCTGCGGCACGTTGGCCTCGGCCCTCACCTTTAATAAATACACCTGCACGCAGTTCCTACGGAGCCAAGGCCTACGCGTCGCCGACGCGATCCGTCTGCGGCGCGGCGAGCAGGTCTCCGAGGACACGGTCGTCAAGAGCCTCGGCCTGCCCGTCTTCGTCAAACCCAACGCGGGGGGGAGCAGCCTCGGCACGACAAAGGTGAAGGTGGCCGACAAGATCGAGGAGGCCGTACGGCGAGCCCTCACCTGCGACGACGAGGTGATCATCGAGCGCTTCGTGGCCGGTACCGAGGTGACGTGCGGCTGTTACCAGGCGAATGGGCGCATGACGCTGCTGCCGCTGACGGAGGTCGTGACCAGTAACGACTTCTTCGACTTCGACGCCAAATACAACGGACAGGTGAGCGAGATCACCCCCGCGCGGATCTCAGACGAGATGACCCGGTGGGTCCAAAACTTGACGCAAAACATCTACCGCCTGATCGGGGCCAAGGGAATCATCCGCGTGGACTTCATTATCCCCCCGGACGGCAGCGAACCCGTCGTGCTGGAGGTAAACACCACCCCGGGCATGACCACAACGAGCTTCATCCCGCAGCAGATCCGCGCCGCCGGTCTCCAAATCTCCGAGGTGATGACGGAAATCATTGAGAACGAGCTGAACAACCGCTGAACAACGCCCCACCTCACCCTTCCTATCCACATAAACACCGAGACATCGCAATGGAAACGACCTACCCCTCCCCCGCATTCGACGACATCCGCCCCGTAAACGACGCGGAAGTGCCCCAAGCCGTCGAGGATCTGATCTCGTCCGACGGACTCTGGCGCGCCCTCAGCTACATCGCCCCGGATGCCGACCGCGCAGCCCTCATCGAGACGATGCGCTCCTGCCGCACCAAGGCGGAATTTAAGCAGACCATCGGCTACAAGACAGTCATGGCCATTGCACGGCGGAGCACCTTCTCGCTGACCATCTCCGGCCGCAGCCGACTGCCCGAAGGCAAAGCGCCCTGCACCTTCATCTCCAACCACCGCGACATTGTCCTCGACGCCGCCTTCCTCAACGTCCTACTCTACGACGTGGGCTACGACATGACCCAAATTGCCATCGGGGACAACCTCCTCATCTATCCCTGGATCCGACTCCTGGTGCGGCTCAACAACAGCTTCATCGTCAAGCGCAACCTATCGGCCCGGCGACTGCTCGAAAACAGCCGCATCCTCTCGGCCTACATCCGCCACACCCTCCGCCAGACGCACGAGTCCATCTGGATCGCCCAGCGAGAGGGTCGCGCCAAAGACTCCAACGACCAGACCCAGACTTCAGTCCTCAAAATGCTCTGCATGGCCGGAGAGGGCGACGAGGGCCTGCTCGACAACCTGATGGAGCTCAACATCGTGCCCATCGCCATCTCCTACGAGTACGACCCCTGCGACTACCTCAAAGCCCGAGAGTTCCAACTGAGGCGCGACGACCTGAACTACGTCAAGAGCGAGCGCGACGACCTGCTGAGCATGGAGACCGGCATCATGGGCGACAAAGGGCGCGTGCATTTCACCATCGGCACGCCCCTGAACGACACCCTCCGACAGTTCGACCCCGCCATGCCCCGCCACGAGCTCCTCGCGGCCGCCGCAACGGCTATCGACCGCGACATCTACGCCCATTACCGCTTCTACCCAAGCAATTACGTGGCCTACGATCTGCTACACGCCACGCTGCGCTTCCGCATGAACTACGACCTCCGCGACAAAGCCCGCTTCGAGGCTTACCTCCAGCGACAACTCGACCGCATCGACCTGCCCCAAAAAGACGAGCCCTACCTGCGCACCAAAATGCTCGAGATGTACGCCAACCCCCTCAAGAACCACTGGGACACGAAACCCGAATGACCGCCTCCGACGAACGTCCCCGCCACGAACGCCTGCCCGAACCCACACTCCGCCGCCTGCCCTGGTATCTGGCTTACCTCAAGCTGATCCGCGGGCGTGGCGAAACGGTCGTCTCCTCCACCCGCATCGGAGCGGAGACGGGCGTAACCCCCGTGCAGGTGGCCAAGGACCTCTCCTACATCAACATCTCGGGTAAAACCCGCGTCGGTTACGAGGTGGACGCCCTGATAGGCATCCTCGACGACTTCCTCGGCTTCTCGCACGCCCACCGAGCCCTACTCTTCGGCGTCGGTCAGCTGGGGGCCGCCCTCATGCGTGACGCCGGTCTGGGGCAATACGGACTCGACATCGTTGCCGGCTTCGATGTCCGCCCCGAGCTGGTGGGCACCGAGATCGAAGGCATCCCCGTCTACCACATCGACGACCTCCCGGACCGCTGCCCCACGCTCGACGCCACCATTGCCGTCATTACCGTGCCGGTAGAGGAAGCCCAGCGCGTCACCGACCAAGTCCTGGCCTGCGGAATCCGCGCCCTCTGGAACTTTACCCCCTTCCGCATCCGGGTACCCCACAACGTCGTGGTGCAGAATACCTCCATCTATGCCAATCTCGCCGTCATGTTCAATCGCCTAAACAGCCTCACCACCCGATGAAGATTTTCGCCGTCGGCATGAACTACGCCGATCACAATAAAGAACTACAGCACACGTTTTTCTCCCCGGAGCCTACGATCTTCATGAAATCCGATCCCGTGCTGAAAGATGGCAAGCCCTTCTTCCTCCCCGACTTTACGGACGAGGTGCACTACGAGACGGAGCTCGTCATCAAGATCAACAGGCTGGGTAAAAACATCGACGAACGGTTCGCTGCTCGATACTATGACGAGGTGACCGTCGGCATAGACTTCACCGCTCGCGATCGGCAGCGAGACCTGCGCTCCAAAGGTCTTCCCTGGGAGCTCTGTAAGGCCTTTGACAACGCCGCAGCCGTCGGCCGCTTCGTCCCCTTGCAAGAGGTGGGCGGCGAAATCGGCCAAATCACCTTCCGTCTCGACCTCAACGGTCAGACAGTGCAACTGGGCCGAACGGCCGACATGCTCTTCCCCGTCGACCGCATCGTTGCCTTCGTCAGTCGATTCTTTACCCTGCGCATGGGCGACTTGATCTACACCGGCACCCCCTCGGGCGTCGGCCCCGTAGCCATCGGCGACCATTTAGAGGGCTTCATCGGCGACAAGCGGTTGCTCGATTTCTACATTAAGTAATTTGGGTTTCCCCCATCTCCCGTTGTTTCAAACAGTGGGAAACGTCTGCGACTGGGATCTCTTATTGTCTCAAACAATGGGTAACGTCTGCTCTCGGAACCGCTCATTATCTTGAACAATGACGCGTTTCCACCACAGGAAAATCCCGTTGTCTCAGACAATACTAAATACCTGATCCGGGTATTCAATAATGTCTCAGACAATAGCAAACGTGCGCGAAAAGAATCTACGATCGTCTCAGATAGTCATAAATGAGATGACTGTTGTTTAGTGCTGTCTCAATCAATCACGAATACCTCGATCAGGTATTTAGTATTGTCTGAGACAACGGTTCTCGTAGGCACTCGTTTCCTCCTATTGTTTCGGACAATGAGACCTTCGGGCAAAAGGTGTTTTCTATTGTTTCGGACAATGAGACCTTCAGGCACGAGGCATTTCTTATTGCTCAAAACAGCGAGAGATGGGTACATTTTTCGAACTTCTTCGTTTGAATCCATGGCGCGTTATCCATAGATTCGCCCCACTTTTTCGCTCATGTCTACATCTAACTTCTACATATGACACGTATACTGACCACGATATGCTGCGCCCTCGCCCTCTGGGCCCTTACCGCCACGGCCGCGCGCGCAGACGCCAAGCTCTATGCCCGCAGCTCTGCGCTGGCTGAGGGACGGTGGGTGAAGGTCCGCGTTGCCGACGACGGCATCTACAAACTCACCTACGACCAGCTCCGCGCCATGGGCTTCGCGGACCCGACCAAGGTCTCTGTCCACGGCTACGGCGGCTACATCCTCGACGAGGACTTCTCGCACGGCGGCTATGTCGACGACCTGCCCGCCACACCCGTCTACCGAGGCGCGGACTACATCCTCTTTTACGGGCGCGGCCCCATCAAGTGGACCTACGACCGCAAGGCCGGCACCTTCACCCACGAGGTGAACCCCTACGCCACGCACGGTTACTACTTCGTGACCGACGCCACGCCCACCGCCGACGCGGGCACGACCTCCGCCGACGTCACGGCCGCACGCGACGTGACCGTCTTCGACGACCACCTGCTGCACGAGGTGGATCGCGAGTTCCTTCAGAAATTGGGGCAGACCGGATCCGGCCGTGACCTCTTCGGCGAGAGTTTTTCCAGCACCCTATCGCAGACTTTTCCCTTCTCCGTGCCGGGCATCACGGCCGAAGAGGGCAAAGTCACGCTCCGTTTCGTGGCCTACACCGGGGTGACGGGCGCCGGCACAGTCACGCTCGCGATCGACGGCACGCAGCTGCTCCGCGGCACGATCCCGTTCGACAACGAGACCTACACCAAAGCCCACGAATACGTCGGCACCAGCTCCTGGCGCGGCGAAAAGAGCGAGGCGCCGAAGGTGACCGTGGCCTACGACAAGGCAGCGGCCGCCAACAGCTTCCTCGACTACATCCGCCTCCAGGTCCGCCGCACGCTCCGCGCCTACGACGCGCCCTTCACCTTCTTCCGCGACTTGACCTCGATGCGTTCCGCCTCCCGCTTCGTCATCTCCGGCGCCACGGAGGCGATGATCGTCCTCGACGTCACCCACCCTCAACGCGTCAGCCGCATGGCGACACGCCGCGACGGCTCCGCGCTCACGTTCTCCATCCCCGCCAGTGGCGACACCCTCCGGGAGTTCGTGCTGATCGACCCCACGAAGACCTTCCCCACCCCCGAGACCGTCGGGGCCGTGACGGCGCAAAACCTGCACGCCCTTCCGCAAACCGACATGGTGATCCTCTCTCCCCCGGCCTTCCTCAGCGAAGCCGAGCGGCTGGCCGCCAAGCACCGCACGAAGCGCGACTCGATCAGCGTCACCATCGTTACTCCCGAGCAGGTCTACAACGAATTCTCGAGCGGCACGCCAGATGCGACCGCCATCCGTCGCTTCATGAAGATGTTTTACGACCGTCGCTCCTCGGAGTCCGACGCCCCGAAATATCTGTTGCTCTTCGGCGATGGGTCGCACGACAACCGTCAGCTTTCTTCGGCCTGGAAGGGCATCGACATGACGAATTTCCTCCTCACTTACCAGTCCCACTTCTCCTTAGGTGGCAATTGGACGGGCGGCGGCGAGGAGCACGAGACCTTTGTGACGGATGATTACTTCGGTTTCCTGGACGACGGCGAGGGATCTCGCATCGGCACCTGCAACCTGCGACTCGGCATCGGCCGATTCCCCGTCCGCACAGTCACCCAGGCACGCGCGGCCGTCAACAAGGTCGTCGGCTACATCGATAACCCCTCCTTCGGCGCCTGGAAAAACAATCTCTGCTTCATCGGCGACGACGGCAACTCCACCGACGGCTACAAGACGCGCCACATGAGCGACGCCAACCGCCTCTCGCAATTCGTGGAGCAGAATTACCCGGAGTACATCAACCACCGCCTCCTTTTCGACGCTTATAAGAAGAGCAGCTCGGGCGGAGGCGGCAGCGGCGCCTACCCCGACGTGGTCACCGCCCTCCGAAACCTGCAGCGCGAAGGCACCATGCTGATCAACTACAATGGCCACGGTAACGCCCAGGCCCTGAGCGATGAGCACGTCATCACCCAGAGCATGATCCAGCAATATACCTACTCCCACCTGCCGCTCTGGATCACGGCTTCGTGCGATTTCACGCCCTTCGATCATACGGTCACCTCTGCCGGAGAGGATGTCTTCCTCAACGAGAAGAGTGGCGGCATTGCGCTGATCACCACCTCGCGCGTGGCCTACGATGAGCCTAATTTCAATATGAATGGCATCCTCCTCGAGCAACTTTTCAAACGCCGCGCGGACGGTCGTCGGGCCACCCTTGGGGAGGCACTGATGGGGATGAAAAACGGCTACTTGTCGTACCTCAACCGCTGCTTCGTCCTCATCGGCGACCCGGCCCTGACGCTCTCCTTCCCCACCTACGGGATCCGTGTGACAGAGATCAACGGCAAGTCCGCCACCGAGGGGACGGTGAACCTCCGGGCCCTCGACCGAGTGACGATCAAGGGCGAGGTGATCGGATTGGACAGCGCGCGGCTCACGGATTTCAACGGCGCCCTGACGGCCGTCGTCCTCGACAGCGAGAAAGAGATCACCACGCTCAACAACAACCGCACGGGCCACACCTACACCTACACCGATTACCCGAACACCATCCACCGGGGTAACACCGTCGTCACCAATGGCCAGTTCACGCTCAGCTTCACCGTCCCTGCCGACATCTCTTACTCCAATCGCAACGGGAAAATGAGCCTCTACGCCTACGACGCCGCGCAGCAGCGCGAGGCAAACGGCGCCTACCGTCGCTATACCGTGGGCGGCACCGCCACCCAGATCGAACGCGACACCGTCGGCCCGGACATCCGCCTGCTCTACCTCAACGACAGCACCTGGAGCGAGGGCGACAAGACGAACGAGACGCCCTTCTTCGTCGCCCACCTGCGCGACGCCTCGGGAATCAACATCACCGGCAGCAGCGTCGGGCACGACATCACGCTGACCATCGACAACAATCCCGCCCTCAGCTACAACCTGAACAGCTACTACGCCGACCGCACCGACGTCGCTGGTGAGGGCGTGGTGCGCTTCTCCATCCCGCGCCTTGCCGAGGGGACGCACACGGCGGAGTTCAAGGTGTGGGACATCTTCAACAACTCCACCACGCGCACCTTCACCTTCCAAGTCGAGAAGGGACTCCGACCGTCCATCACCGAGCTACGCGCCGGCCCCGTGCCAGCCCGCGACCAGGTGACCTTCTACCTCGACCACAATCGCCCGGAGTCACGCATGGAAGTCACGATCGGCGTCTACGATCTGGCGGGTCGCCTGCAATGGCAGCACACCGAGCAGGGATCGTCGGAGCTCTTCCACGCCTACACCGTCACGTGGGACTTGACCAACGGACGCGGCGCCCGTCTGCGCCCCGGCGTGTACATCTACCGCGCGGCCATCCGTACGGCGGGCTCGTCAGAGGCCACCCGCGCCCAGAAGATGGTGATCCTCGGAGCGAAAAACTAAAAACGAAAAGCCGGGTACATGATGGGATGCGTTCCCTCGTGTACCCGGCTTCAGTTTTCAGCTTTTCGCTTACACGGCCTGCTTAGTCAACACGTAGTGGTCGGCCAACTCACCGGTGACGCGGTGGCCGTCCTGATCGAGCATGATGAGGTGGTCGCCCTCGACGATGTAAGAGATCATATCGTCGCCTTCGCCCACGGTGATGCAGGCGTTAGCGGCGTCCCACTGGAACTTCCCGCTGGACTCGAATCGGCCGTCCTTCTTGTCCTTGTAGATCTCGGTCAGGCTGTAGGTGCCATCGGCACGCAGCTCGAGGGTCGTCTCGATGCCGCCACAGTCGGCGCAGGGGATGACGCCAGTGTAGACGCCCGCCTTGTCGAAGGCGGTGGATTCCGGTTGGGCCTCGGCCACGGCGACCGTGCTATCGGTCGGCGCCTCGGCGTTGTCGTTCACTTTTCCGGCCGAATTGCATGACGCCAAGCTCAGCGTCAGCGCGGCGACCGTACCGCAGAGTAAGAGGTTCTTCTTCATTTCTCTATAATCAATAATGATGGTGGATTACCGGCCGATGCAGTGATAGGTGAAGCCGGCTTCTTCGATCTCGGCGATGTTGTAGATGTTGCGGCCGTCGAGGATGAGGGGCGTCTTCATGAGGCTGCGGATGCGGGCCCAGGCGGGCAGGCGGAACTCCTTCCACTCGGTGACCACCATGAGCACGTCGGCGCCTTCGACGGTCTCGTAGATGTTCTTGGCGTAGGCGATGCGATCGCCGATGCGGCGGCGCGCCTCGGGGATGGCCACGGGGTCGTAGGCCGTAATCTGGCAACCGGCCTCGAGCAGACGGTCGATGAGTACGAGCGAGGGGGCCTCGCGCATGTCGTCCGTCTCGGGCTTGAAGGCCAGGCCCCACATGGCCACTTTGCGGCCTTGGAGATCGCCGCCGAAGTGGGCCGAGAGTTTGCGGAAGAGGAGGGTCTTCTGCTCCTCGTTCACGTCCTCCACGGCCTGAAGGATGCGCATCGGGTAGCCGTGATCGGAGGCGGTGCTGATGAGCGCCTTGACGTCCTTGGGGAAGCACGAGCCGCCGTAGCCGCAGCCGGCGTAGAGGAAGCTGCTGCCGATACGGGTGTCGGCGCCGATGCCCTTGCGCACCATGTTGACGTCGGCGCCGATGATCTCGCAGAGGTTGGCCATGTCGTTCATGAAGCTGATGCGGGTGGCGAGCATGGCGTTGGCAGCATATTTGGTCATCTCGGCCGAGGGGATGTCCATATAAATGATGCGGAAATTGTTGAGCATAAAGGGGTGATAGAGCTTCTCCATGAGCCGTCTGGCGCGGTCGGACTCGACGCCGACGACGATGCGGTCGGGGTGCATGAAGTCCTTCACGGCGGCGCCCTCCTTGAGGAACTCGGGGTTGGAGGCGATGTCGAAGTCGATCGTGACGCCGCGGCGGTCGAGCTCGTCGGCGATGGTCTGGCGGATGCGGCGAGCGGTGCCCACAGGGACGGTGCTCTTGGTCACCACCAGGAGGTATTTGTTCATCGCCCGGCCGATGGTGCGGGCCACGTCGAGGACGTACTTGAGGTCGGCGCTGCCGTCCTCGTCCGGCGGCGTACCGACGGCGCTAAAGACGATCTCGACCTGGTCGAGCACCTCGGTCAGGTCGGTGGTGAAATGGAGCCGGCCCACTTCGTAGTTGCGGATCACCATCTCCTCGAGGCCGGGTTCATAGATCGGCACGACGCCGTTCCGGAGGTTCTCAATCTTTTGGCGATCGATGTCCACACAGAACACCTCGACGCCCATCTCAGCAAAGCAGGTGCCGGTGACGAGACCGACGTAGCCTGTTCCAACGATTGCAATCTTCATTCGTTACGTATATAATAGGTAAGTGATTTGGGGCGCAAAAGAAACGATTTGCAGGGAAGCGGGCGGAGGGCGCTTCCCGCGGCGGGGACGGCGGCTTCTTGAAAATGCTCTTCGCGCGGCGGAAAGCGTTTTTCGGAGATTTTGCCCCATTTCCCGCCGCGGGAAACCGATCTCCAGAAAATTTTACCGCCTTCCCGCCGCACGAAACCGTTTTTCGGGAGATTTTATCGCCTTCCCGCCGCGGGAAACCGTTTTTCTGAGAATTTTTCCCATTTCCCGCCGCGGGAAGGCGTTTTTCGGAGAATTTACCCCATTTCCCGCCGCGGGAAGGCGTTTTTCGGAAGTTTTGATCGGTTTCCCGCGGCGGGAAGGCGTTTTTGGAAATCAGCGATCGGTTTCGCGTTTCATTTTGGTGTTTCACGGGAGCAGAGATCCATTTCGTGTTTGAGGACGACCTTTCTGCTTCAAAAACATCTTGCTCCAATTCAGGGGGAGCATCGAATCTTTTGGCATTTCATGCACCTTTGCATGGTTAATAAACACCCTGAGAGAAATGAAAATACTCGAAGTGACCTTGCCCCGGGTCATGAAATTTGAAGGGGGCAACAGACAGATGTTGAACATCTCGCTCCACACCCAGTTTCACTACCTGCAATACGGACTGGTGAAGGCGGTGGATCAGACAAAGCTCAAAATCCCTGTCACAGTGATGAACGCTTGGGACACGACGATCGGCGCGCAGACGAAGCTCGTCGAACAATCGGCCGTTTCCGAGCGTACCGCCAAAATGCTGGCTCTGGACAACGAACGCGACAACCTGCTGGACGGCATCTTTCATGTCGTTAGCGGTTTGAAGTACTCGCCCACGGAAGATACCCGCGAAGCCGCGCTACGCCTCGAGGCCAAACTGAAACCGTACAGCAACCTCCGCAGTCGCCCGTTCGAAATGGAAAGTGTGGGTATACGCGGCTTGGAAGACGACATGAAGACAAAGACGGCGGACATTGCAGCCGTTGGCCTCACCGACGTTCTGACGCGACTGCATACCGTCAATGAGGAGTACGAAAAGCTCCGCACCGATCGCCGTATCCAAACCTCCGACGAGAAACTCCCGACAGCTCAGCAGGTGCGTCCGCTGACTGACGCCGCCTACGATGTAGTCTGCCAGTACATTCAGTCAGCCTACCTCACCGCTACGGCCGAGGAGGACAAGGCGATGATCGAGCAGCTCGTCGATCGTATGAATAAGGTTGTGATCGACATTAAGGGCAACCAGCGTCAGATCTTGGCCAGTCGCAAGCCTAAGAATCCGAACGCTCCCAAGCAACCCAAGGAACCGAAGGCCCCCAAGGATCCGAAAACTCCGGAGCAGCCGAAGGAACCGAAGCAGCCGGAGACGCCTCAGCCGCCGAAACCGGGTGGCGAGAAACCGAAGGATCCGAAGAAACCGGGTGGCGACGATGGCAATCCGGACATCCATCTGCCGGAAGAATAAAAGGAGCACGAGGCTAATGATTATCCGGGGACGGCCCCAAAGGGACTGATCCCCGGGTGATCATCGGCCCACCCCCATTGATCACAGAATCATCCGAGACCACATGCCCCTCCCCCTCCGCCGCCTGCACCACGTAGCCGTCATCGCGAGCGACTATCGCCGATCGCTACAGTTCTATACCGACGTCCTCGGGCTCACCCTCCGCGCCGAACATTATCGCGCCGATCGGCAGTCGTACAAAGCCGACCTTGCACTGGGTGACACCTACGTCGTCGAGCTTTTCTCCTTCCCCTCCCCGCCCCCGCGGCCGTCGCATCCCGAAGCCGCAGGATTGCGTCACCTGGCCTTTGAGGTCGACAACATCGACGACGCCGTCCGTCACCTCGACCGCCTCGGCGTCCCCCACGAGCCCGTCCGCACCGACCCTTACACCGGCCGACGGTTCCTCTTCTTCACCGACCCCGACCGCCTCCCCCTCGAACTCTACGAAAAAGACTAACCCCCAAACACCTCACAGGAATATGAAAACCTCACTCTCCACCTATCAAGAATCCGCCGACTTCCTCGCCGGCCTCATCCCCGACATACCCCAGACGGCCATCATCCTCGGCAGCGGCCTCGGCGCCCTAGCCGACCGCCTCACCGACGCCACCGCCATCCCCTACGCCGCCATCCCCCACTTCGCGCGCTCCACGGCTACGGGCCACAAAGGCAACCTCCTCTTCGGCCGCCTCGGCAGTCAGTCGGTCATGGCCATGCAGGGCCGCTTCCATTATTATGAAGGATACACCATGGAGCAGGTCACCTTCCCGATCCGTGTCATGGCCCTCCTCGGTGTCCGCCGCCTGCTCGTCTCCAACGCCGCCGGTGGCATTAACAACACCTTCCACGTCGGCGACCTCATGATCATCCGCGATCATATCAACATGATGCCCAACCCGCTCATCGGCCCCAACGACGAACGCTTCGGCCCACGCTTCCCCGACATGACCCGCGCCTACGATCGCGACCTCATCCGCGCCGCCGAAGAGATCGCCCTCGAGCAAGGCATCACCCTCCGGAAAGGTGTCTACGTCGGCCTCACCGGCCCCTCCTACGAGACTCCCGCCGAATACGCCGCCTACGGTCGCCTCGGTGGCGATGCCATCGGTATGAGCACCGTCCCCGAAGTCATCGTCGCCCGTCACGCCGGCCTACGGGTCTTCGGCATGTCCGTCATCACGAACGAAGGCTACCACTTCGCCGACGATTTCGTCAACGACGCCGATGAAGTCGTCCGTGCCGCCAATCGAGCCACCGACGTCATGACACGCCTCTTCACCGCCCTCATCGAACGCACCGAGTAAAGCGCCCCTCCCTCCATGATCGGCCCCGCCCCACTCTACGCCCTCCTGCGACGTCTCGACATCCCCTTCGACTACATCGAGCATCCCCCACTCCCCACCCTCGACGTAGCCCGCGAAGTCCTCCGTGACCGCGACGTCCACCTCTGCAAGAACCTCTTCTTCCGCAATCACAAGGGCAACCGTCACTACCTCGTCATCCTCTCCGGCGACAGCTCGATGGACATCCATGCCATCGAGCATCGCCTTCACGAGGGCAAGCTCACCTTCGCCTCCGAGCACCGCTTGCTACGTTACCTCGGTGTCACGCCCGGCTCCGTCACCCCCTTCGCCCTCATCCACGACACCGACCACCATGTACGCGTCTTCCTCGACAAGAACCTCCTCCAATCCTCTCACCTCAGCTTCCATCCCTGCCTCAACACAGCCTCCCTAACTCTACCACTTGAGGGCTTCATTCGCTTCATGGATCACACCGGAAACGCTTACGAATGGATCGATCTTTATCCCGACGAGCCACAGCAGACAGACTCAGAATAAGTAAGATAGCCTGCTCCGCCAGCGATTCTCCTCAGAAATCACGAGAAAAAAATAATCGCAGAACGTTTGGACGTTTGGAAAACGGCTCTATCTTTGCGCCCGTCAATCGAGAGAGAGAGACAAAAAACATAAGCGGAAGTAGCTCAGTTGGTAGAGCACAACCTTGCCAAGGTTGGGGTCGCGGATTCGAGTTCCGTCTTCCGCTCTTTTTTATAGACGAGTAACACCTCCAATCACTGTAGCCTCATAGAATACAAGAAGAAAGAGATACAGCAAAAGAATAAAATGAATGAACGCTCGTCTTTCCAGCAATAGATGAATAGGCCCAGGTGGCGGAATTGGTAGACGCGCACGTTTCAGGTGCGTGTGTCGAGAGGCATGCAGGTTCGAGTCCTGTTCTGGGCACCCCTTTCATAATGCGCAGGTGGTGAAATTGGTAGACACGCTACTTTGAGGGGGTAGTGCCGGTAACGGTGTGTGAGTTCAAATCTCATCCTGCGTACAAGAAGTGGAAGAAGATAAATAGAAAAGAGAAGCGATTCTCTTTTTTTTCGTCTCCACATCACCGAATAAACAAGATAGAAAATACGAAGCAATGTCTAAGAGTTGTCAGATTACGGGAAAGAAAGCGATGTCGGGAAACAACGTCGCTCATTCTAATGTGCGAACAAGGCGCAAGTTCAACGTGAACCTCTTCGCAAAGAAGTTCTATTGGGTAGAGCAGGATTGCTGGGTTACATTGAATGTCTCAGCCGCAGGATTACGGCTCATCAACAAAATAGGACTCGATGCAGCAATCAAAAACGCAGCCGCTCAAGGTTTCTTGAGCTGACTATAACGCACATATAAAAGGAGGAAACAAGCGATGGCAAAGAAGGTAAAAGGCAATAGAATACAAGTGATTCTCGAATGCACAGAGCATAAAGAGAGCGGTATGCCCGGAATGTCGCGTTACATCACAACGAAAAATCGCAAAAACACTACACAGCGACTTGAGTTGAAGAAATACAATCCGATTCTGAAAAGAATGACAGTACACAAAGAGATAAAGTAATCAATAAGGAGATCGTAGATCATGGCAAAAAAGACCGTCGCAACGTTTAAGTCTGGAGAAGGCGGACGTACTTACTCGAAAGTGATCAAAATGGTTAAGTCACCAAAAACTGGAGCCTACGTTTTTCAGGAAGAGATGATCCCGAATGACGACGTAAAAGAATATTTCAAGAAATAGTCTTTTTGAATAAGAATCGCAAGTAGTAAAAGCTCTTACTCAATATCTTATTGGGTAAGAGCTTTTACTATTTAGTTAGACCCTCCGCGAAATCGAACCCGGCCAATGCCACATTGCTATATCTCACTTAGCTGTACAAAATCAAAAAATATAGACCCTCATGAAATTCGATGTATCAAGCTCAGCACTATCATTTCACTTACAGGCAATCAGTAAAGTAATCGCTTCAAAGAATACGGTTCCCATCCTTGATTGCTTCTTCTTTCGTCTGGATAAAGAAAGACGTAGACTCCTCATCACCGCCTCGGACATTGAGACGCGCTTAGAGACCTCGATCACTGCGCTGAACGTGGAAGGAGAAGGCGTATTCGCCATACCTGCTAAAATATTATTGGATCCGTTGAAGGAATTGCCGGAGCAGCCGCTAATGTTTGACGTTAACGACAACAACCTCTCAACAGTCATGCTATACGAAAATGGGAAGTATGAATTTGTTGCACAACGAGGCGACACCTACCCACAGCAAAAGGAAATGAAGAGCGACGCCGCCACATTCTCAATAGAAGCACCAGTACTGCTTAACGGCGTCAGCCGAACACTCTTTGCTACGGCCGAGGACGAGCTCCGCCCGGTAATGAATGGCGTTTTCTTAGATATCCAGCCGAACAGTGTCACATTCGTCGCTTCTGATGGCCACAAGCTGGTGCAGATTAGCAATCTGGCGACGAGGAGCGGAACCCATGCGTCGTTCGTGCTACCGAAAAAATCGGCAACCCTTCTGAAGACGTTGCTAGCCAAAGAGACAGAAGAAGTGAGTATTCGCTTCGACGAAAACACCGCCTCTATCAAGGCCTCCCATTTTGAGATGGTTTGCCGCCTGATTGAGGGACGTTATCCCAACTATAGCAGTGTGATTCCGAAGGACAATCCGAATCGTGTAACGGTCGATAGGCTCTATCTGCTAAACGTTCTCAAGCGTATCTCTCTCTCCTCCAATCCCGCCAGCGGACTTGTGCGATTGCAGCTAAGTCAGGAGGACGGGCTCACCATTTCAGCACAGGATATCGACTTCTCCACCTCGGCCGAGGAGATCGTTAAGTGCCAATACGACGGTACCAACTTAGACATTGGCTTTAAGGGGACGTTCCTAATCGAAATGTTGAACAACATCAACGCCACCGAGATCTGCATCGAACTGGCCGATCCGTCGCGCCCGGGCGTCATCGTACCCACAGAAAACGAGAAGGACGAACAGCTGCTTGCCCTACTCATGCCCATGATGCTGAACAATTAAGAAGCTGTTTGGAATTTATTTCGGAGGATATCGGAAGTATGTTTCTGATGATTTTGTTTCATCATTAGACGAGCATAGTAAGCTATGTGAGGATTAATGATGGAACAAAAAGGCAGAAACAGGCCCCGATAGACCCGAAATAGAAAGGAGAATGACCCGCCCAAACAGTTCCATAAAACAATCGCTCAATAAATTCCAAACAGCTTCTAAGTCATGCAACTGAACTTAGCCAACCCTATCGTCTTCTTCGACCTCGAGACCACCGGCGTAAATATCAGTAAGGATAGGATCATCGAAATTTCTCTCCTGAAAGTCGCCCCCAACGGTAAGGAGGAAAGTAAGACTCGTCGTATCAATCCGGGCATACCCATCCCACCAGAGGCGACGGCTATTCACGGTATCAGCGACGAAGATGTCAAGGACTGTCCCACCTTCAAAGAGATCGCCAAATCACTCGCTGCACAGATTGAAGGCTGCGATTTAGCGGGATTTAATTCCAACCGATTTGATATTCCCCTCCTTGCCGAGGAATTTCTGCGGGCGGACGTCGATATCGATCTCTCCAAACGCAAATTTGTCGACGTGCAGACCATCTTCCATAAGATGGAACAGCGCACACTGTCTGCCGCATACAAGTTTTATTGCGGAAAAAGCCTCGAGGACGCCCACAGTGCCGCGGCAGATACCTTCGCTACGTACGAGGTGCTCAAGGCGCAACTGGACCGTTACCCGGACCTCAAAAACGACATCCGCTTCCTATCGGAGTTCTCCTGCTTCACGAACAACGTGGACTTTGCCGGCCGTATGATCTACAACGACAAGGGCGAAGAGGTGATCAACTTCGGCAAATACAAGGGGCGCCTCGTCACGGAGGTCTTGAAGGCCGATCCGGGCTATTATGCGTGGATGATGAGCGGCGATTTCCCGCTGAACACCAAACAAAAACTGACCGAGATACGCATGCGCCTCAAGTAGCCTGCGAATCACACCGCTTATCCCCCAACCCAAGCACGATGAATAGTCAATCCCCCTCCCCAAGACTCGCGGAGCGGAAGATCATCCTCGGCGTCACGGGAAGTATAGCCGCGTATAAGGCGGCCTACCTCACTCGTGCCCTCATCAAGGAGGGCGCAGAGGTGCAGGTGGTTATGACGCCCGCAGCCAAGGAGTTCATCACCCCGCTCACCCTCTCTACCCTCAGTCGAAAGCCCGTCGTCAGCGAGTTCTTTTCCCGACGCGACGGCTCGTGGCACAGCCACGTCGATCTGGGTCTCTGGGCCGACGCCATGCTCATCGCGCCCGCCACGGCGGCTACGATCGGCAAGATGGCTCAGGGCGTGGCTGACAATATGCTCGTCACCACTTACCTCTCGTGCAAGGCGCCCGTTTTCGTGGCCCCTGCAATGGATCTCGACATGTATGCGCACCCCGCCACACAGGCAAACCTCGCTCGCTTGCGCACCTTTGGCAACCGGATCATTGAGCCCGCTGAGGGAGAGCTGGCCAGCACACTCGTGGGCCGTGGGCGGATGGAGGAACCGGAGCGCATCGTCGACATACTGGCCTCTGCACTCAACGAGGTGGGCGATCTGCGCGGGCGTACAGTCTTGATTACCGCCGGGCCGACCTATGAGAAGATCGATCCGGTCCGTTTCATCGGCAACTACTCCTCCGGCAAAATGGGGTTTGCCCTCGCCGAGGCCTGCGCACGCCGCGGCGCAGAGGTGCGACTCGTGGCCGGCCCCGTGGCGCTGGGCACGACACACCCGCACATCACTCGCACCGATGTCGAGTCGGCCGACGAAATGTATGACGCCGCCACTGCACTCTTCCCGGGGTGCGACATCGCCATCTTGGCCGCCGCCGTCGCAGATTATCGGCCCCACACCCCCGCGGAGGTGAAAATCAAACGTGAAGAGACGGGCCACCTCACCCTGCCGCTCGTCTCCAACCGCGATATTGCCGCCGCGCTCGGCCGTCGCAAACGTCCCGACCAGCGCCTCGTGGGCTTCGCACTCGAGACGAACGACGAGCGCGCGCACGCTGAGGAGAAGCTCCGCCGTAAGCGCCTCGACCTCATCGTCCTCAACTCCCTGCAAGACGCGGGCGCCGGTTTCGGCGTCGACACGAACAAGATCACCGTGATCGACACCCTCGGGAACGCACGCGACTTCCCTCTCAAAAGCAAGACAGAGCTGGCCGACGACATCATCGACTGCCTGCTCCCCTTCCTCCCCCCAAAAAACGAGTAAACAATGACGAAGCACAGCATCCGAGCCACGCTTTTCTTGGTTTTTACCCTTCTCACCGCCGTGGCAGCCCCCGCACAAGTCTCCGAATTGAATGCCCGCCTGACGATAAACAGCGATAAGATCCAAGGCACGAATAAGGACATCTTCAAGACCCTTCAAACCGCGCTCAACGAGTTCATCAACAACAGGAAATGGACTAACGCGCGCTTCGCGCCCAATGAGCGCATCGATTGCACCTTCACGCTCATCGTCAACACGATGGAAAACGATAGGTTTAGTTGCGAACTCCAAGTCCAAGCCCGCCGCCCCGTCTATAACTCCGCCTACACCACGACCATTCTGAATTTTCGCGACACGAAGCTCGATTTCACTTACACCGAGCACGAGCCGCTCGAGTATAACGAGGCCACGCTCCAGAGTAATCTCACCGCCACCATCGTGTTCTATATCTACACCATCCTCGGGTTGGATTTCGACAGCTTTTCCCCCAAAGGTGGCAGCCCATTTCTGAGCCAAGCACAGCAGATAGTCACCCTCGCGCAGTCCGAGCCCTCCTGGAACGGCTGGAAGGCCTTCGACAACACGGCCAATCGCCACGCCCTCATCACGGCACTCACCGAACCGCAGGGCGAGGGCTTCCGGCAGTTCTGGTATGACTATCACCGCAAGGGGCTCGACGAGATGGCCGCCAATCCGGATCGCGGGCGCACGAACATCATCGCCGCGCTCCCCGCGCTGACTGCGCTCAAAAGCGCACGTCCCACCTCAGTCCTGTTGAACCTCTTCTCCGACGCGAAACTCGACGAGCTGACCGCCATCTATGCCAAGGCGACCACGCAGGAAAAGCAAGAGGGATATAAGCTGCTCTCCAACCTCTTCCCCGGATCCACCAGTCGCTTCGAGTCGCTCCGTAATTGACTGGGCATGACTCACACCACGTGCACCCCAACAAAGGGCTCATCACCCTGCACGACCCGCAAAGCCTGAATCCTCTAAATCATGTGAGTTCGACGCGTACGAGCCCACGTGAAATACCCTTCGGAACGTGGTGAAATACCGTTCGGAGGTGGTCGTCGATACGTTCCGAACCTCATTAAATACCCTTCAGAGGTGGTCACAACCACGTTCTGGACGTTATTTAACCACGTTCCGAGGGGTATTTAATATGGTTTAGAGGGGTATTTAATGACGTCCTGAGGGGTATTTAATACCGTTTCGAAGGGTATTTAATACGGTTCGGCGGGGTATTTAATCACGTCCTGAACCAACTATTCCCCTCAAAAGCAGAAGTCTCGATGTCGGAGTAAGTGGACTGATAATTAGGCAGAAAGGGGTCGATATGCTTCCGATTGCGTCGAGCGTAAAAGGCAGAAAAGTGCGATTTTAGGCAGAAGTTCAGTTACCAAAGCATTACCCCGCCCCGCGACAGGTAACGAGGGTGCAAAAGCAGGTAACTGAGTCTTTCTCGCACACGGTTCTTTTGCATTGATATACAGGATTCTGCACAGGTAACGGACGCTTTGAACCGGGTAATTTTGCCCACAGTTTTCAAAGCGTATGGATGACATGAAAATGAAGGTGTTGCTCTACCTCAAAAAGAGCAGTCGCGACAGGTCGGGCAAGGCGCCGATCATGGGACGGATCACGCTGGGGCGTTCCATTGCACAGTTCAGTTGCAAGCTGTTCTGCAATCCCGATTTGTGGAACCCGCGCGAAAGTCGGGTGGACGGGAAGAGCCGTGAGGCGGTCGAAGTCAATGGACGATTGGACAACCTCCTTCTTGCCGTTCAGTCTTCCTATCAGTCCTTGCTTGCCAAGGGATCTCCATTTGACGCAACCGACATCAAGGAGCATTTCCAAGGCAGCGTGCAGAGTCGAACCATGCTTTTGGAGCGGTTTGACGGCCTGATCGAGGATATGGAGGAGCACGTCGGGATAGACATCAAAAGAGAGTCTTTGGTCTTGTATCGTCAGACAAGAATGAGGCTGCAACAGTTCATTCGGGCGAAGCATAACGCTTCGGACTTGACCTTTTCGCAGCTCACGGAAGACTTCGTCAAGCGGTTCGAGCAGTTCGCAACCGGAGAGGTAGGGCTAAAACAAAGCACCTGCTACAACATGGTCGTCCTTGTCAAAAAGGTCTGCAAGCTGGCGTATCGAGAAGGCGCGGCAGACACCTTGTTATTCGACAATGTGCATGTAGACAAGGGAGACAGTCGACTGCCCAAAGCGCTCGATAGGGAAGCGTTGGACATGTTAAAGGCGCTCTGTTTTGACGGCTGGGAGGCTGACTTGGAGACAGCGCGCGATGTGTTTCTTTTCGCCTGTTACACCGGCGCCGCCTATTGCGATCTAATGGCACTGAACCGTGGGCATCTTGTCTGCGACGACGAAGGCGCCCTTTGGCTGAAGTTCAACCGGCAGAAGACGGGTGTCCTCTGCCGTGTAAAGCTGTTGCCCGAGGCCCTTCAACTGATGAACAAATTGCATGATGAATCGAGGGATACGTTGCTTCCTCACATCCATTACATAACCTATCAATCGCATCTGAAAGCCCTCCGACTGCGGGCCGGTATCACGCTGCCCTTCACCACACACACCGCTCGACACACCTTCGCTACGCTCATCACCTTGGAACAGGGCGTGCCCATCGAGACCGTCAGCAAGATGCTTGGACATAGCACAGTGCGCATGACCGAGCGATATGCGAAGGTGACACCGCAGAAGTTATTCGAGGAGTTCGATCGCTTAATCGCCTTCACCGAAGATTTGCACCTAACCATTTAACCACAGACCAACATGAGAAGTACATTCAAGATCCTGTTCTACATCAACAGGCAGAAGACAAAAGCAGACGGCAAGACAGCCATCTTTTGCCGCGTCACTATCGATGGTAGGAGCACAGCTATTACCACAGGTGAGGAATGTCTGCCGGCCGAATGGAACAGCAGACAGGGGACAGCCGGCGAAAAGAAAATCAACCAACGCCTCGCAGCGTTCAAGGAGCTTGTGGAAAAGACTTACGCGGAAATGCTCACGAAGGACGGCATAGTCAGTGCAGAACTGCTCAAGAACCGCTTGCAGGGCGTTGCCGCCGTACCGACCACCCTTTTGGCCATGAGCGAGGCGGAACTGCAATCTGTGAAGGCATGCGTAGGCAAGTCGAAAGCTGAAAGCACCTACCAAAACCTGATCTATTCGGACAAGCTGCTTCGGGCGTTCATGAAGGAAAACGGAGGGCGAGACATCCCCCTCGTAGGCATTACGGAAGATCTGTTTGAGGACTTCCGCTTCTTTCTCAAAAAACGCGGTTTGGCGGCATCGACCATGAACAAGCACCTCTGCCGATTGAGTCGATTGATGTATCGTGCGGTAGACTTGAAAGTCATCCGCTGCCATCCTTTTGAAGATGTCACCTATGAAAAAGAGGAAAGGAAGATTCGATTCTTGCAAAAGAGCGACGTGGCCAAGCTCATGGCGCTGAAAGTGAACGACAGGGACGCAGAGCAGGCCCGGCAGATGTTCCTCTTTTCCTGCTTCACCGGACTGGCCATTGCGGATATGGAACGCCTGAAGTTCTCGCACATTCAAACAGCTGCCGATGGCGGGAGGTATATCCGCAAGGAACGGCAGAAGACAAAAGTCGAGTCTGTCGTGCCGCTACATCCGATCGCGGAGGAGATCCTTAGCAGATGCCGGGAGAATCAGGCGGTGAAAGGAAAAGGCGAGGACCTTATCTTTCCACGCAGTTGCAGCCGCAGTGTGATGAATAGCAAACTGAGTACTGTGGGACTGGCGTGTGGCGTCAGGCAACGACTGTCTTTCCACATGGCACGCCACACGTTCGGAACCCTGTCGCTCAGCGCAGGCATCCCGATAGAGAGCATCGCCAAGATGATGGGACATGCCTCCATCTCCAGCACGCAGATCTATGCGCAGGTGACGGACAAAAAGATCTCGGAAGACATGGACAAGCTGATCCAAAAGCAACAAGCGGCTTCAGTGTGATTCCTAGGACGGCTGTCTAACGTAAAACGGCATACTTTTTCCCTTTCACTGATTCTATCTTACTACATGACTACAATGGGGGTAATACAGTGAAAGAAGAGGGGTTGAGGTGTAGTCAGGATAGATGAAACCATTCTGACTACACCTTACTCCCCTTCTTTTTCATTCCTCTTTCATGTGATATGCCTTTGTGTAGAGAGAGAGATTCAACTCTTCACTCGCAGTGTCCGCATGGCATTGAACACGGCTAAGACGGTGACGCCGACATCTGCAAAGACGGCCATCCACATCGTGGCGATGCCAAATCCGGCCAAAAGGAGTACGAGCACCTTGATCACAATAGCAAACCATGCGTTCTGCATGGCCACACCGATGGTCTTGCGAGAGATGGATATGGCTCCTGCCACCTTCGACGGACGATCGTCCATCAATACCACATCGGCAGCCTCTACTGCTGCGTCCGATCCGAGGGCACCCATAGCCACGCCTACGTCCGCACGGGCTAGTACAGGCGCATCGTTGATGCCGTCGCCGACGAAGAGCAGACTGCCTCCGGCTTTCTTCTCCTTCATCAATCGCTCAAGGTGGCTCACCTTATCGGCCGGTAACAATCCGGTCTGCACCTCGTCGATTCCGATCCGCTTGGCCACATCCTCACCCACCTCTTTGCGGTCGCCGGTAAGCATGACGGTCTTTCGTACGCCCAAGGCTTTAAGCGCATCAATGGCTTCGCTGGCGTCGTCTTTGATCTCGTCAGAGATGACGATGTGCCCCATGTATGTGCCATCCACAGCCAGATGTATGATTGTACCTATCAGCTTGCAAGGCAGCCATTGGGCGCCAATGCTGTCCATCATTTTCGTGTTACCCACGCTCACGCTGCGGCCATTGACTTGAGCGCGGATGCCATGTCCGGCTATCTCCTCCACATCCTTCACCGTGCAGTCGTCCGACTCTTCGGGGTATGCCTCACGCAGCGACTGTGCGATGGGGTGCGTGGAGAAACGCTCTACGTGAGCGGCTAAATGGAGCAGCTCCCGATCGCTGATTGCCTTGGGGTGTATGGCGTTTACGCTGAACACGCCCCGCGTGAGGGTGCCCGTCTTGTCAAACACCACCGTGTCCGCCTTGGCCAACGTGTCCATGTAGTTTCCGCCCTTGATAAGGATGCCTTGTCGCGAAGCCCCACCGATGCCACCAAAGAAGGTCAGAGGGATGGATAGCACCAAGGCGCAGGGGCAGGACACAACTAAGAAGGTGAGTGCGCGATTCAGCCAAAGCGGGAAGACGGCTACAAAGTCGCCCGAGAGCAGTGGCGGCAGGATGGCCAGCGCAAGAGAGATATAGACCACGATGGGAGTATAGACCTTCGCAAAACGGGTGATGAAGTTTTCGCTCTTCGACTTGTTCTCTCCGGCGCTTTCTACCAGACGAATGATCTTGGAGACGGTAGATTCGCCGAAGCTCTTCTCCACCCGCATCTTGATCATTCCGCTGACATTGACGCAGCCCGAGATGACCCTGTCGCCGCGGCCCACTGTGCGCGGAACACTCTCGCCCGTCAGCGCCACGGTGTTCAGGCTTGATGTCCCTTCGATGACGATGCCGTCCATCGGCACTTTGTCTCCTGGTCGCAGCACAAGCAGCTCTCCCACGGCTACAGTCTCGGGGTGCACCGCCTCGGTTACACCGTTACGCTCCACCGTGGCCGTATCCGGACGGATGTCCATCAGCTCGGCGATGGAGCGTCGGCTGCGATCCTCGGCATATTCTTCAAACAGTTCGCCCACCTGAAAGAAGAGCATCACAAAGACAGCCTCGGTGAACTCCGGCTCGGCGCCGGGCAGGAAGCCGATCAGCATAGCGCCAAGCGTAGCTATGCTCATCAGCAGATGTTCGTTGAATGGATCTCGTTCCATAATGCCCTCCCAGGCTTCAGCCAAGATGTCGTAACTCACGAGCAGGTAGGAAGGCAAGTAGATCAACAGTAGTTGCCATACGGGCAACACGGCGTTTCTCTCCACCGCCACGGCTGCGATGAGTAGGAGTGCGGAGAGGATGATTCGCTGTAATTTCTTGTTCTTTATCATGATGATGTGATTGGATATGCAATTCTTATGCAGTAATGATTCGACGTATGCCAGCCACCTTCTTCCCCAAGCCTCAAAGGAATCCAACCTTCGGGAGAGGCCATTCCCGAGCCTCGGAAATGGGTCTAACCTTCGGGAGAGGGCATTCCCGAGCCTCGGAAATGGGTCCAACCTTCGGGAGAGGGCATTCCCGAACCTCGGAAATGGGTCCAACCTTCGGGAGAGGGCATTCCCGAGCCTCGGAAATGGGCCCAACCTTCGGGAGAGGCCACTCCCGAGCCTCGGAAATGGGCCCAACCTTCGGGAGAGGTCATTTCCCGACTGAGGAAATGGGTCCGACCTTCGGGAGAGGCCATTTCCCGAGTCAGGAAATGGGTCCAACCTTCGGGAGAGGCCATTTCCCGACTGAGGAAATGGGTCCAACCTTCGGGAAAGGCCATTTCCCGACTGAGGAAATGGGTCCAACCTTCGGGAGAGGTCATTTCCCGACTGAGGAAATGGGTCCAACCTTCGGGAGAGGCCATTTCCCCATCGAGGAAAGGAAGGCTTTATCGCCTCTGCTACTCCTCGCCGGTCTCTCCTTTTTTCATTTCGGAGAGTAGATAGTAAGCCCCAGAAAGAGCCACCGTTCTTCCCTCCATCTTCAAATCTTCTTGGACGGGCTTTACTGCCACCATGCCATTCTCTTCTTTGATTTTCGTCACAGCAATGGGGGTAAACGTCCATTTGTCACCGACTCTTACCGCCGCGAAGATGTACGACTTATCCTCTTCATCCACCACGGCTTCTGCCGGTACAGCTTTCATCGTCGAAACGCCTGCTGCAATTTGCGCTTCCACATAGAGACCTGAGATGAGTGCATCCTTAGCCCCATCCATATCCACCCTTACGGGGACGGACTGCATGTTGCTGTCAAACGTTTTCCCGATGGCGTAGATTTTACCCTTGAAGACCTTTCCTCCATCTCCGGCAGCCTGCACCTGCAGATCGACTTCTTGCCCTTTTTGCAATCGGGGCAGATCGCTCTGATAGACCTGCAATTCGGCGAAGAGGCTTTGCGTGTTTATGATTCTCATCATAGGCGTTTCAGGGGCGGCATACTGCCCCGTCTCCACATCGATCCGCTCCACGGTTCCGGCTATGGGGCTGGTTACGGCAATGGCCGAGACTGCCTTTCCGGCCCTTAGGGATGAGGGTGCGATTCCCAATTGTTGCAGTTGTGTCGTCAGCATGCGAATCTCGCTGTTGATGATTTGCAGTTCCGATTTTGTTCTGTCGTAGTCTTTGCCGGCGCCTACCTTTTCGTCCATCATCTGAGTTTGTCGCTGGTACTCTTTACTGAGATAATCGCGACGGTTAACCGCCGTGAGATAACGCGACTGGATCTCTAATAAGTCTGGATGAGACAGGTAGGCCAACACTTGCCCCTTCGTCACCTCTTGCCCTTCCCTGACCAGCACGCGCTCCACATTGGCCCCCATCTTGGGCGCTATCGAAGCCTCGCCTTGCGGCGAGGTGGTGAGCCGCCCACTTGCTTGAATGGTTCCGGCAAAGGTGTGATCGGCCAATGCACCGGTCGTGATGTTCAGCTGTTGCATTTGTTTGTCGGTAAGCTCCACGGTGTTCTTTTCGGGCAAGTCCTCGCTTCGGCCTTCTTCCTGTTCATTCTTTGTGCCGCATGATGCTACGAGCAGGGCTGCGGCGATATATAAGCATGCTTTCTTTTTCATTGTCGTCATAGGTTGAGATATTGTAAATCGATTTGTGTTTGAAGTAACTGTTCGTAGGCCGTCCAATAGTCGAGTTCTGTTTGGACGGCATCGCCCATAGTCTGAATGAATCCGATATAGTCGGTGGCCCCTAAGCGATAAGCCGCTGCGGCCCCTTTCTGCTGCTCGCGTGCGGTGGGTAAGGCCGTTTGATGATAATACATCAGCAAACGTTTCCACTTCTGATACTGTGCCATGAGGCTGTTCTCCGTTGCGCGGAGTGCTATTTGAGCCGCCTCGAAGTCAGCCGTAGCCATATCACGCTCGATGCGTGCTGCCTTCTCCCGTGCCCGATAAGACTTTCTGAACAGGGGAACGCTCACCCCGACGTCGATGCTCCAATAGCCCATGCGATTTCCCATCATTTTCGTTCCTCCTTCTACGAAGAACGTGGGGAGTGATTTCGATTTTTCCAAAGAGATATTCTCAGTTGCCAGCTTCACTTTCTCGGCGTAAAGTCTCGACAGTGGGCTATCGGCTACGCTGTCTCTATCCGCGACCTGCAAAGGCTCTTCCGGGGCAACCGTCGGCTCGTAGACACCATCGCCTAACCACAGCGAGAGCTGCATCACGGCTATGCGATAGTCATCTGCAGCCTGCCGCTTTTCTTCAGCCGTCTGTATGGCCTTCTTCCTGGCCGTGAGGTATTCCAGATAGGAGGTTTCTCGGGCATCGTATTTCGCTTTTGCCGCCATTTCAAAGCTACCATAGATAGAGTCTATTGTCGCATAAACCTCCATTCGTTGGCCGGCGACATAGGCTTGGACATAGGCCTGGCTGACCCTCTTCTGCAACTGCTTGCGGGTGAGTTCTGCCGCAGCGCTGGCCGTGGACACCATTTGAGATTGATGGCGACTGCGCGCCTTGTTACCCAAAAAGTGAAGGTTTTGCCGCACACTGAGCAGGGTGAAAGTGCCCTCATTTCCCCTACCGATTTCGTCTGCACCGGCAGAGAATTCGGTCGTCCCAATGTCGTTTACGCCGGCCTTCATCGCCGTTTCATGATCTACGGACAATTGCGCAGCTTTCATCGTCGGGTAATACTGCTCGGCCAACACAAGGGCTTGTTTGAGATCTACTTTCTGTTGAGAACGGGCTTGGACGGGAGCACCTACCCCAAATGCTATGATTAACAGCGTAAGGGGAAGCGACCGTTTGAACGATAGCCGCCCCGATTTCTCTTCCAAAGCATATAGCACAGGGACGATGATTAACGTGAGTAACGTGGCTGTAAAAAGGCCACCGATTACAACCGTAGCCAACGGACGCTGCACCTCTGCACCGGCAGAAGCAGACACCGCCATCGGCAAGAAGCCCAGCATGGCCGCCGTAGCTGTGAGTAAAATAGGGCGGATGCGCTCCTTCGTACCCAAGATGATCCTTCTATTTATGTCGGTCACACCTTCTTGTTTGAGAGCGTTGAAACGATTGATAAGCACAAGTCCGTTAAGCACAGCCACACCGAACAACACGATAAAGCCAACACCGGCCGAGATGGAGAAAGACATTCCCCGTAAGGCCAAAGCAAAAACACCGCCTATCGTGGCCAGCGGAACAGCCATGTAAATCATCAGGCTTTGCTTAAGCGAATTGAGAGCGAAATAGAGGAGCAAGAAAATGAGCGATAAGGCGATTGGCAGTACAACGGCCAGGCGCTCTTTAGCTTCTTGTAGATTCTGAAACTCTCCGCCATAGGTCAGATGGTAGCCGGGAGGCAATTCGAGCTGTCTCTCTAATTGCTTTTGTATGTCGGCCACCACTGACGCCACATCACGCCCACGAACATTCACCCCAACATATATGCGGCGCGAAGCCTGGTCGCGCGAGATCTGCATAGGGCCTGATTGATAGCTGATGTTGGCCACCTCACCAAGCGGAATCTGTCTACCGTCAGGAAGATCGATGAACAGATACCTCAGATTGTCGATGCCTTTGCGATAAGTATCGCTCAAGCGTAACACAAGGTCAAAGCGCTTTTCACCCTCGAAGACGACTCCGGCCGGACCTCCTGCAAAGGCTGCACTCACATAGCGATTGAGCTTATCTACCTCCAACCCGTACTGAGCCAAGCGGCGACGGTCGTACTTTACAGTGATCTGTGGTAGTCCGGCTGTGCGTTCAAGAGCCACATCACCTGCCCCCGGCACCTTACTGATGATATTTACCATCTGTTCGCCCAGCTTATTCAATTGTTCGAGATCATCACCGTAAAGTTTTACCGCGACATCCTCGCGTACCCCGGTCAGCAACTCATTAAAACGGAGCGCTACGGGCTGAGAGAAAGCGAAATTGAGTCCGGGTAACGTTTGCAGTTTCGCCTTGATCTTTTCTATCAGCTCTTCTTTGCTTTTGGCTGATGTCCACTTGCTCCTATCTTTTTCCAAGATGATAAAGCTGTCTGTATAATCAAAGCCCATTGGGTCCGTGGGGATGTCAGCCACACCGATCCGGGCACATACGGTCTTGATCTCCGGAAAGCTCCTTAACAAAAGCCTTTCCACCTCTTTCTCCCTTTCAATAGTCTCTGAAAGTGAGCTGCCCGGTCGCAGAAACGTTTGCATGGCAATGTCTCCTTCATCCAGCTCGGGAATAAACTCTCCACCCATTTTCGAGAAAACAAAGACAGCCACCCCAAACAGTCCTATGGCGGAGAGAATAACACTCCGTTTATGCCGCAAAGCGAAGGTAAGCATCGGCCTGTAAACACGGATTATGGCCCCGATAAAACGATTGCTCAGCTGCTCTAATTTTTGTTCTGCACGTGCCATATAACTATCCGCATGGCTTGAAGGGTTCATCCATAATGAAGACACCATCGGCACATACGTTAGGCAAAGTATGAGAGCACCCAGTACAGCAAACGAGAAGGTGTAAGCCATAGGCGCAAACATCTTTCCACTTACGCCGGCGAGGAATAAAATAGGGGTAAACACAATGAGGATGATGAGTTGACCGAAGAATGCGGAATGCATCATCGTGGAAGAGGCCTTATAACTGATCTCATCCATATCCGTGCGACTAAGGGAATCTTGCTGCTGACGAATGCGGCACTCTATTTCGAAAACAACGCCTTCGACAATAATCACAGCGCCGTCCACTATAATGCCGAAGTCTATGGCACCAAGGCTCATCAAGTTGGCCCATACGCCGAAGACACGCATTAAAATGAAAGCAAAAAGCAGTGATAGTGGTATGACAGAGGCCGTGATGATTCCGCCGCGTACACTGCCTAACAATAAGACGAGCACAAAGATGACAATGAGCGCACCTTCAATCAGATTACGAGCGATGGTGCTTGTGGTGCGGCCTATCAGATTGGATCGATCGAGGAAAGGTTTCAGCTCAATGTCCGACGGAAGGGACTTTTGTACTTGCCTCATCCTTTCCTTCACAGCGGTTACCACTTTGTCTGAATTAGCTCCTTTGAGCATCAGTATCATTCCACCCACAGCTTCTCGCCCATCTTGCGTAAATGCGCCATAGCGGACCTGTGATCCATAATCCACCTTGTCGGCTATGTCGCGAATGAGCATCGGTCGGCCGTTGTTGTTCTTTACGACAATGTCTTTTATATCGTCTAATGACTTCACCAAGCCTTCACCTCGAATAAAGTGGGCCATATGGTTCTTCTCAATGTATGCACCGCCTGTATTGGCATTGTTGCGGCTCAAGGCCTCATACACGTCGCTAATGCTTACACTCATTGCTTTGAGCTTTTCCGGATTAAGGGACACCTCGTATTGCTTTACACTTCCGCCGAACGAATTGACCTCTACTACGCCGGGGAGCATGGATAAGCGCCGCTTCACAAGCCAGTCTTGCATTGTGCGTAATTCTTGTGCTGTATATCGGGCCGAATCCCTGGGTACGAGCGTGTACTGATAGATTTCGCCAAGTCCTGTAGTAATGGGGCCCATTTCGGGTGTGCCGAATCCTTCGGGTATATCTGCGCGGACTTCTTCGAGTTTTTCTTGAACCAACTGTCGTGGAAGATAAGTCCCGAAATCATCCTTAAAAACAATCGTAACGACCGAAAGGCCGAAACGGGAAACAGAACGAATATCTTCTACGCCCGGCAGATTTGACATGGCCAGCTCTACTGGATAAGTGACAAACTGCTCTATATCGGCCGCAGAAAGATTTTCTGATACAGTGATGACTTGCACCTGATTGTTGGTAATATCCGGTGTTGAGTCGATGTTGATGGTGCTCATCGAGTAAAGGCCGCCTCCAATAATGGCAACTAATAGCAGCACCACCAAAAACTTATGTTTGATGGAGAAGAAAATAATTCGATTGATCATGTTTCTATACTGTGAATTATATGTGTGTGAAATTGCCGGAATCCGCTTCTTGCAGATCCCGAGAAAAACAACGAGATATAATTACAGTATGGGAGGTGCACGCAATCCACCCGATGAAATACAACAATCTAAAAAGCGGATTAGCGGCTCTTGGAATGCTTTTTCATAAGGTGAAACGTCGGCTTGAGGTATTGCGAGAATGGACAATACCACAGCATACAGCATATGTGCCTGTTGTGAAACAGCCTGCTTGAGTTGTTGCAGGCCCTTTTCTCCTATAAATATTTGCTTGATTTGGTCAATAGAGCAGTCTTCTGAGTTTGATTCCTGCTCTGTAGCGTGATGTGCCGTGTGCTGATCGTTGATGTTACCGTCAACATCACAGATTTCCTCCGTAAAGCACACCGCTTTCAAATGGTGGTGATGAGGCAAAAAAGTAACTGACAGCACCAACAGTGTTGCCAGCCACAGATTGAATAAATATGCCTTTTTCCTTATCACGTTGCAAAGATGACGATTTGATCTCATCTGTCCGATGTAACATGCTGATATTGCATATTATTTGCAGAATCCTCTATTCGCTTGGACGGTTGTTCATAAGGAGCTTCTCCCTTTGTAATCCTCCTCCAAGATCTTTTCAAGATCCGAGACCTTGTAAAGGATCTTACCGGCGAACTGCGTGTAGGGGGATGATCTTTCGATCGCGATAATCCTGCAAAGTGCGAGGGCTGATGTAGAGTCGTTCGCAAAACAGTGAGGAAATGGCTGGCATAGCATGGGTGCAGCTGCCGTTCATTCGGAAAACAGCGGCATTTGAATGCAGATATCAACCTGCGAATCGTCTCTAAGCTCTTTTCCTTTCAATGCCATTTTGTCTTATCGGATGGGCGAATCACTTCCTTGCAAAGCCTATTCTCTGAAGAAATCGGCAGCAAACAGACGCAACATCATGCCGGAATGCGCTGCATGCTTGGATGCCGGGGATGCTCATCACACTTTCACCCCCCGAAAACTCATCCAAACCAACCAAACAGGCAGATAGAAGCAACATAAATGACTTCAGTGGATCACTGAACTCCCCTCCTTCAAATCTGTAGTAGCAACATGTAGTCAGCCGCGTAGTGACTTCGATTTGCATGGATGCTATTGGGAAACAGTCGATTATGGCGATTGTAGTTTGTAGTAAGAAGAAGCCAAAAAGTACGGGCGTTTGATCTTAAATCACTTGCATTCCAATAAAACACCACACCATTTCATTCCCCATCTCAATGTTTGATCAGTATGAAAGAAGAAAACCTATCGACCATCAGGCGGTACCCCATCACGGCGTACTTGGAAAGTAAAGGCATCACGCCCGTCCGACGGCTGGCGGCCTATGCAATGTACCGTTCACCATTGCGGGATGAACGCCACCCCAGCTTCAAGGTAGACACCGAGAAGAACCTGTGGATCGACTATTCCGAGGGCCGTGGAGGTAGCATTATTGACCTCTATATGCGGCTCGAGGGGTGCACCCTTCCGGAGGCCATCCGCTGTTTGGGGAAGATGATTTTCGGTCGCACGACGAGCGATTACCCGCGGACGGAATCCCACCTTCATAGCCCCGAGAGAACAGACGGAGGAAGAAAATTGATCGGCATATCGGATGACCTTCCGCCACATTTGCAAGACTACCTGACAAAAGAGCGGTGTATCGACCTCGGTCGGGCCTGGCCCTTCCTCCGATGCGTCCGCTACGAAGTGAGGGGACGGGAGTACGAAGTCATCGGCTTTGCCAATGCCTCGGGCGGCTACGAACTACGGGGCACCGGGCTGTTCAAGGGTACACTAGCGCCGAAGGACATTACACCCATCTTTCCCGACAGGCGGCAGCCAGTCTGCCTCTTCGAAGGCTTCATGGACTTCCTCTCCTTCCTTTCAATGAAAGAAAAGGTCGGTAACCATTGCCTCGTGATGAACTCTGTGGCTAATGTCGGGCGGTGCATCCGTTACTTGCGCGAGCGGCACATCACGGTCCTTCGTGCGTTCCTCGATAATGACGACGCTGGAAGGCGAACCTTGGGCACGTTCATCGAAGCTGGGTTTCTGGTGGAAGACATGGCCGTACACTACCAAGGATGCAAGGATCTCAACGAATTCCATGTCAACCGCATCCGTCGCCTACGAGAACAACATGGACAAGCTCCAATCACAACCAAACCAACCCACACAATCAAACTAAAAAGGAGATAGCAACCATGAAAGAGAAAGACACCAACAAAGCAGATCGGGAGTTTCTCGACGTCTATTTGGGAGAAACGCATCCACAGGAAGCAGAGCCATCCGGGCAATCCGTGCATGCCGAGAGTGCACTCACACCGAAACGCATCAGCGCCAAAATGAGACGAGGGACGCTGGAGGCTTACAAGCAGACCTTCCTCGTCCCCGCCAAGCTGACAGATCGTCGGGCGGTCTACCTCAGTCGGGCGACTCAGGAGCGCGCCGACTTCGTTGTCCGTCGATTGGGAGATCGAGGCGCCAACCTCTCGAGCTTCGTGGAGCGCATCGTGCGTGCCCATTTGGAAGACTACGACGAGGAGATCGAGGAGTGGCGAAAGCTGTAATCCAAGTACACAGATTCATCAAAGAGTTCACGAACGATAAGCACGTCAAGCAATCAACAACTGCCTGAATGCACAGCAAGCTGTGATTGTAAGAAACATTATAGGGTATGTAACGGAGCGTGACGACGGTAATGCAAGACGTCAGTTTGTTCCCACAAACTGCGCTTGCTCCCCCGCCCCTGTCGGTCGGTGGAGAGGGCCGTAATCACATCCGTTCTCATCGGCCCGAACCATAGAATAAGTACCACAGAAAAGACCTATCCACATGAAAAGACACCCCCAAAAGGAAGACAAGAAGCCGAACAAGACCGCCTTTATCAAGGTCAGATGCACGGCCGAGGAGAAGGAGCGGATCCGTTCGAGAGCCACAAACGCGGGGCGGAAATACTCCGACTACTGCCGCGAGATGTTACTGGGTGGATCCGTCATCGCCGTCCCTCCGATGGGTGACAACGAGAAGGAAGCGCTCGCCATCCTCCGTCAGACAGCGCTATTCTACGCGCACATTTCTAACCTGATTAAGGTCAAGGACGTCTCCTGGGTAGACGCGACGAAGGCACTCGCCACCTATGCCAAGATCGCTTTTAAGCGGTTCTTCAGCTCCCGCTATCGGGTCCCCGAGGAGGTATTTAAGCGCTTAAATATTGAAGACCATGATCGCAAAGTGTAAGGCCATCGCACACGGAGGCAACGCGCTGGAGTACATCTTTCGCGAGGGAAAGCTCGGCCGGCTTCTCGCCCTCCACAACCTCTGTGGCGAAACGCCAAAGGAGATCCACGAGGAGATGAGGCTGATTGGCGACTACAACAGTCGCTGCAAAAACAAGTTCCTGCGCATCGAGATCGGCATCGCCCCGCAGGACGAGCCGCAGATGACGTTCAAGACCCTGAACCGCCTCGCACTGCTCTTTGCCAAGCAGATGGGGCTGGACGACCATCAATGGGTGTCCGTCACGCATAAGGACACTGACAACCTGTACATCCACATCATCGCCAATCGGATCAGTCTCGGTGGGCAGGCCTACAACACCACATTCGTGAGCAATCGTGCGGCGAGAGTGGCCGAAGAACTCAGCCGCAAGTACGGGCTGACCATCGCCAACGAAGTCCACTCCGCGCGACCGCATCGAAAAGCCCAAGCCAATCCGGCAAGAGACCGCACGAAGCAACAAGTGCGGAGCATCTGCTACACCCTACTGGACAAACACCGCGGAAAAGGCTTGTCGGGTCACTCCATGTTCCTCTACGAACTCCACCAAAGCGGCGTCACGATCGACCGCATGAAAAACAAACAGGGCAAAGTCTACGGGCTGAAGTTTACCTACGGCGAGCACAGTTTCAAGGCCTCCGAGATCGGTCGTGAGTTTGGTTTTCGCACCCTGCCGAAACAGTTCGAAATCGGCAATGCGCAGAAGCCCATCATCCCCTTCGCCCATTCCTCCATGAGCCCTACGAAAGACAGTACCTCTATCATACAAGTCACAGGTTCCGTTGTAAACACCGCTTTAGACACCGCGGAAAGCCTTCTTTCGAAGACTGGAGAGGTCACAGCTCTACAGACACACGGCGCAGACTACGCCGAGATCGCATGGCAACGGCGCTTAAGAAACCAAACCGGGAAAAAGAAGAAGCGAGGGAGGGGGATATGATGTTTGACATTCATCCGCTCCATCCATCCCGACCTTTCCCAAACCGAAAGAATTACATCAAAAACGCCTGTTTTTCAAATAGTCATAGTAACATTGCACCCTCAAATGACAAGCGCCCTTTGTTTGTGCAGATTCTAGCAACCCCAAGCGCTTCGCTCGTTTCTACTTCGTTACCTATCCAATGTCTACGACCGACTAACTTCTTCTTTTACAGAGGGATATTTCTAAATAGTTTTCTCCCGAACCATATTTAATGACGTTCGGAACGTGATTATGACCACCTCCGAACGGTATTTCACCACGTTCCGAAGGGTATTAAATATCCCGAGGAACGGCTCCAAAACACACTTCATTTTGAGGCCCTCGCCTATGGATCGGCCAAAAATCCCCGAATTTTCAGACTTTCGCTTCGTGTTTCTCCCTCAAAAACACACATTTTTAGATCATCACTATTAGTTTTTAGTTCACATAGCCCTCATGCTTAAATCGCTTCACATACGAAACTTTGTGCTCATCGACCGACTGGATATCACCTTCGATCAAGGCTTCTCCGTCATCACCGGTGAGACCGGCGCCGGCAAGTCAATCATCCTCGGCGCACTCGCACTCGTCCTTGGCGGGCGTGCAGATGCCAAAAGCGCACGCGCGGGAGCCGACAAGTGCGTTATTGAGGCCGAGTTCGACATCTCGGCCTATGGCCTCGAGGCGTTCTTCCAAGAAAATGACCTCGAATATGATCCCACCTCCTGCCTACTTCGTCGCGAGCTGAGCGCAACGGGCAAGTCACGCGCGTTCATTAACGATACGCCCGTTTCGCTGGCCACGGTCAAGGAGCTGGGTGGGCATCTCATTGATATTCACTCCCAGCACCAGAACCTGCTTCTGGCCGACACGCGTTTTCAGCTCAACGTGGTCGACGTGATGGCGCAAACGGTGGATCTTCAGCGTGCGTACGCCGAGCGATTCCGGGCTTACCGCGACGCGGA
The DNA here is from genome assembly GCF_003033925.1 of Tannerella serpentiformis. Lineage (NCBI taxonomy): Bacteria > Pseudomonadati > Bacteroidota > Bacteroidia > Bacteroidales > Tannerellaceae > Tannerella > Tannerella serpentiformis. The sequence goes on along the minus strand of NZ_CP028365.1, from coordinate 2,251,846 downwards.
GAGCCGGCTGGACGAGCTAAAGGATGCCGCTGAGCGAAATAATCAGAACGAGGACTATCTCCGTTTCCAAGTCGAGGAATTGACGACCGCGCGACTCAAGCAGGGTGAGCAAGCGGAGCTCGAGGAGGAGCTGAAGACGTTGTCGCATGCCGAAGAGATCCGCGAAGCACTCTTCCGCACCGCGAGCATGCTGGGCGACGACGACGCGGGGGCCCTGATCCGCCTGCATGAGGCGCTCGGGCTGATGGAGGGAATCAAGGACTACCTGCCGGGAGCGGCCGATTACGCCGAGCGGATCCGCACCGCAAGGCTTGATCTCGAAGACTTGTACGCGGATATCGATCACCTCAAGGAGGATGTCGACTTCGATCCCGAGCGCATGACGTACGTCAATGATCGTCTGAACATCATCTACAGTTTGCAGCGCAAGCACCGAGTGGAGTCTGTCGAAGCGCTCCTCAGCCTTCAGGCCGACTTCGAGGCCCGTCTCGCGGCCATCGATTCGTTCGACGAACGCCTTGCAGCCCTCACCCGCGAGCGCGACGAGGCTCTGCAAGACGTGCTGACCCAGGCCGACGCGCTCACACGGCGCCGCACCGAGGCGGCGGCTGGTGTCGAGCGAGAAATTGCGGAGCGGATGCGCACGCTGGGTGTCCCCAACACACGTTTTCGGATCGACTTCACCCGGCGCGCCCGTCCCGCGGCGGACGGTATGGACGAGGTGGCCTTCCTCTTTTCGGCCAACAAGAACGAAGCCCTCAGTCCGGTGGCGCAGACCGCTTCAGGCGGAGAGATTTCGCGCCTCATGCTCTGTATCAAGGCCATGATCGCGGGATTTGCGGCCTTGCCCGCCATCATATTCGACGAAATCGACACCGGAGTGTCCGGCGACATATCGGATCGTATGGCCGACATCATGCAGACCCTCGGACACCGCATGCAAGTCATCACCATCACGCACCAGCCCCAGATCGCAGCCAAGGGAGCGGCCCATTACTACGTTTATAAGGAGGATACGGCCGATCGCACCCTGACTCGCATCCGCCCATTAACCCCAGACGAGCGTGTCGGTGAGATCGCGCGCATGCTTAGCGGTGCCTCACTCACGGATGCAGCCATCGCCAACGCACGAGAGCTTCTCGACATGAAATAAGCATTTCCCAGCCTACCTATCCACCAGATACTACTTCCCTATTATTTCCGACAAAATGACCGACAACCACATCATCTTCGGTACTCGCGCCGTCATGGAGGCCCTGCAAGCCGGGCGAGACATCGATAAAATCCTCATCAAGAAGGATCGACAGGGTAACGAGCTCCTCCGCGAGCTCCACGACCTCCTGCGCGGCAGGCTGATCCCCGTGCAACACGTTCCTGTGGAGCGCCTCAACCGGATCACCCGAAAAAACCATCAAGGCGTTATCGCGTTCGTGGCTGAAATCACCTACCAACGGATCGAGGACATCGTCCCCGCGGTCTATGAGCAGGGGCGCGACGGTTTATATGTCCTGCTCGACGGGGTGACCGACGTCCGCAACTTCGGAGCCATCGCGCGCACGTGTGAATGTGTCGGCGTCGACGCGCTTGTGATCCCGACCGAGGGGAGCGCCTCCGCCACGGCCGACGCGATGAAGGCGTCAGCCGGAGCACTCAACGTCGTCCCAGTTTGTCGGGAGCGGAGCCTACACAGCGCCCTCCGATTCCTGCGCGACAGCGGCGTGCGCCTGGTGGCTGCCACCGAAAAAGCGAGCACGACGTACACCGACATCACGTATACCGGTCCCACGGCGATCGTGATGGGCGCCGAGGACACAGGAGTGGCGCCCGCGCACCTCAAACTGTGCGACGAGTGGGTGCGCATCCCACAACGCGGAACAATCGCCTCCCTGAACGTCTCTGTGGCCGCCGGCGTACTGCTCTACGAGGCCCTGCGACAGCGTGGATAGGCTGCACCGCGGCGCAGAAACGACAAGCCCTGCCTGCCAAGTCCGAGGTATTCACACCTCAGGGCTTCGCAGGCAGGGCTTACTGGTTAGAAGAAGCTGTCTTACTTCCCCTTCGTGAGATCGTTGATGGGCGCGTTGCCGTAATTGAGGGTAATCACGCGGGGGTAATAGGACAAGGTGGCGCCGAAAAAGGTGACATAGATCATCTTCTCCCGCGTGTCGATGGCGTAGATGTTGAACGTATTATTCTGGGTGCCGCGCGGCTGACGTTCGATAGGCGACAGGGGATTCTTTTCCGACGGCGACATGTTGTTCGCCACCAGCACCTGCTGCTTGGGCAGCGCACGGTTGATGTTCGACATCCACGAGACTTCGTAATTCAAATAGGTATGAACATGGCCACCCATATAGCAAATGAATTCCCCCGGTGCCTGGGTAAAATCGGCATCCACGGTGAGCGTATCCCCGGGGACGACTTTATTCGGGTATCGCTTCTGGAAGTGGGTTTTGCTGCGGAAGGCTTCGATGATTTCCGGGATCATGTACCACGAATAAACGTGCTCGTTGGCGATGTAACGGCGCGCCGTGGCGTTGTCCGAGGGGAGCGAATGATGCAAGAGGACGATCACGCTATGCCCTGCCGTCATTCCTTGCTTTAGCGCCACGTGCGTGAGCCACTCGATCTGGCGCGGGGAGTATACCGCCATGCGCTGGGTGTTCTCGGCGTTGTAGGTACGATCCATCTCGTCGAGGGCGATGATTCTGATCCGGCCGCCACGGCTGTCCGGCAGGTCGGTGTAGTAATAGTTGCTGCGCCCGTCGGTATAGACGGGGTAGTTGATCCTCGCGGTGACGGCGGAATAGAAGTCCTCGCGGGTGATCCACTCCTCGGGCGCGGGATTGATCATGTTACCGTCATGGTTGCCGGTGCAAACGAAGGAGGGGACGAGGTTCGCGTTGAAGTAATGGGTGGCAAAGGCGCTCAGATAGGCCAAGGCCGTCTGTCGGGGTGTCTTTGGCGAGTTCGAAATGAAGTCGCCCGTGGCAACCATGGCGTTCACTTTGGTCGGCGGACGGTTGACAAAGTTGACAGCCTCGATCAGATTCTCCGGACGGCGCCACGGATTGTTGCTCGACCAGCTCGAGAGGTGCGCGTCGGAAATGTGCACCAGGATAAACCGATCTTCTCGCATCAGATCCGTCGCTATACCCAAAAGGAGCCTCGCGCTATTGCGCCGATTCAGTTCGTAAGAGTTGCGCGGTGGTGCCTCTTCCGTTTTTTCCTCGCAGCCCGAGGTGAGCCCTGCCAATAACGCGCAGGAGAGTAGCATCCATTTAATGTTCATCTGTTTAGCAGTTTGTTTTGGGGTCCCTCACGCCGTCGTTGCCGCGTGTGTGGGGCGCTTGTTCATTTTCATTTATCGTGTAGTGTGATGGTGCGCGGTGAGCATCCGCTGCATCGGTAGTCCGACCCGTGTCCACAGCCACGCGACCGAACCACCTCTACTGCGGGCCATTTTCGGCGCGCAAAAATAGACCTGGCCAGCAAAGTAAAAAGCTAAAAATCACGACATGATGGTCTTGCTCCTCGTGTGCCATTTTGTCGCTTCGATCCGAACCTCCCGCTAAGGAACGCGAAGCCTTCATCTGTCCTTTTTTTGAGGCTTACATGTCGTGATAGTTCGATCATCATGTGGCACGACGGCGTCTCAACGACCATTTAGGTCCCATCGTGCGACACGACGGTGTCTCAATGGCCATTTTGGTCCCATCGTGCGACACGATGGCGTCTCAACGACCATTTTGGTCCCATCGTGCGACACGATGGCGTCTCAACGACCATTTTGGTCCCATCGTGCGACACGATGGCGTCTCAATGGTCATTCCTGTTGCAGGCATTTCCAGTTTACCCCTTACGCTTGGTGCGGGTACGTTTCGAGGTGGATTTTTTGGCCTTGGACGACTTGGCCTTTGTCGCTTTCGCCTTCTGTCGGTCCGCTCCGGACTTCGACTTTGTGACTTTCGTCTTCGACGGGGCCGACTTGGCTTTTGACTTCGTCGATTTCGCTTTCTGTCGGGCCGACTTAGCCTTTGACTTTGCTGCCTTCGTCTTTGATGGGGCTGCCTGATCGGGCGTGGCCTTCGTCCCGACGGGTGCGACGGCCTTCACGCCGTCCTTCTTAGCTGACGATCTGTCAGTCGCAGCGTCCTCGGCGGGGTAATACTTCCGGAGGATGCGATCGAAGGTGCCATCGGCGTGCATGCGGGCAAACCAAGCGTTGATGCTATCGCGCAACACGGGTGAGGTCCTACGGACGGCCCAGGCATGGAGTTGCGTGAAACCGATGTCGGTATTGATGTCGATTTCGGGGTAGAGCTCGAGGGCCGCAGCGGCCACACGGCGGTCGCAGACCGTGTAATCGATGTCGCCAGCCGCAACCATAGCGATTAGTTGCTCAGACGAATAGAGCGGATCTTCAACGATGCGGAACGTGTCGGCCATCTCGCGTCTGAGATTCTCCAACCGCAAGATGGCGGGGGATTCACGGGGTACGACGATGGTGTGGCCCGCGAGATCGAGCTGGTTACGGAGTAGGCGGGCCGTATCGCGCCGTTGCACGAGCACCTGACGGTCTGTCAGGATGGGATCGGTCAAGAAATAGTCAGCCTTCAGCTCGTCGGTGGTGGGCAAATTGCGAGCGACGATATCGTAACGCCCATCACGGAGCCCGTCGAAACTGTTTTCGAGGCTCATCTCGAAGTGCATCTCCATCTCGAGCCCAGCATAACGGGCAATGGCACGACTCAACTCGTACTGGAAGCCTTGCAACGCCGTGTCATCGACAGCCACATAGCTCCCGGGGCGTTCATATTCAGCCACGAAGCGGAGGATGCCCTCACGACGGATGTCAGCATAATCGCGCACCACCTCCGTGCGCTTATTCATAGCGCGATAGACACCAATAAGGCCCATCGTGCCTACGGCTACGAGGAGAAGTCCGATGTAGACTTGAAGCATTCTGCGAGTTCTCATTTTTTATGAACGGTTGCGGGGGTGAAATACAAAAAGAATGGGTCGTATGGGGTGCGCGCCCTCTGCACGCCTCAATTGTTGAAGGTCACAGCAATGCCAAGCTTGATGACCATCGGATTGAGCGGGTAATGGGGCATGGAGAAGTAGCGCGGGTCGGTGAAGAGGCGGCCGAGATTATAGGCCATGACGAAGAAGCGCGCTTGGCGCAGGTGAAAATTGGCGTAGGCGTTGATGAGGGGGTAATTGCCCACTTTTATCTCGGTTTGATTCTGAAACTGCTGGGTCGCGGGCTCGTAATAAGGGGCATGGTAGGCGGTGAAATAGCGAACGTCAGCGCCAAGTTGGAGGGTCAGGACACGCACGGGGTGAATGACGACGTAGGCGTTGGAGTAAAGTGCAAGCCGGGGCAGCGGAACGATGTCATCGTGGCCAGTCGCCTGGTAGATGATCTCGTTGTCCCAGCCGAAGGCGCGGTAACGGAAGTCCTGGCGGAGACGTGCGGTGACAATTTGGAGGCTACCGGTGTGCTGGGCCGGTCGGCCGTCGGTGCCGAAGTAGACATAATTCGTGACATTCTCCACGCCGGCGGAAATGCGGGTGCGCGTCTGTTCCCACTCGGCCACACCACCTACATAGATACGTTGCGTATTGTGCAAATCGTTGTCCCACATGAAGTATCGACTGTGAAAGTGGCGCTGATAGAAAGGTGCTCTGAGATTTTGGAATGCGCCCTCGGCACGGATCGACGCTTCACGTCCGAAGACGCGAAAACGGGACGCGACATGCCCCATGAGGCGGATTTCACCGATGTCATTGCCGAGCAGACCGAACTCTCCCCGGGCGCGGAAGGTGAGCCACTCGGAACGGGTGCGCGAGAGTTCAGCACCAAGGAAGGCCGCGTATTCGTCGGTCTTCGTGCGCCCTTGGAAGACACCACGCGCGGTGTCACCGGGCATTTCGAAGCGTCGATTTTCGAAGGAGATATAGGCCGTGAGGCCTATTTGCGCCCATTTCTGGAAGCCCTCGCGAAGAGAGAGGGCGAATGTGTTGCGAAACGTACGGGCCGACTGGAGATCGTCGGGATGTGCCGTGGTCGTATCGAATCGATGGGTGTAGCAGGTGTCAATCCCCGCGTCGTTGGAGATGAATCGGCGACGGAAATCCTCCCATTCAAAGGTGTGGATGATGCTCGCGACAGGCACGAACACCTCGTCCGCGTGAAGTCCACCGTCGTCGTCTGGCACATCATCTTGACTCCGAGGAGTGAGAGGCCGCACGTCGGTCGTGCCCTCTTTCTCCGCGTTCAGCTGACGGATCTTCTCTCGTCGCTCGTCACGTTTTCGTTTGCGATCGGCCTCATCGGCGGTCATGCGCCGATAGAAACCGAGATTATAGCGGTGCGTGAGGAAAAAGTCGCGGCCGCGCAGGCGATTATAGGTCTCCGTGAATCGCGTGGGGAATGATTTGCTGTCGATACCACGCCGACCGTCCTCAAAATTGTCCGGGTCGGTGATGTAACGGTCGTCAGTCAGGCCACCGTTTTCGTTGGTAACGAAATTCAGGTTACGGATGTGGGCGAAAGCCTCGTAACGGTCCGAACGATAACTGCCAAAAAGGCGGTAGGAGAGCAGTTTGTTGTTATTCGAGGTGTACTGGCCACGGCTGTAGGTGTAGTTGAAATCTGCGCCCAAGTTGATCTTCCGCCCGAAGTTACCGGTGATGACACCACGCAGCTGCTCCTCGCGTTTGGTCGATCCGCCGGCACGGGTGTAGAGGATGTTGGTGTAGGGCACTTTAACGTCATAGAAATAGGCGTTCGTGGGCGTGAGAATATCTCCATCGAAGGCGTCAGCAAAGATGAAATCGCGCGCCTCGGACCGTTCGCTGAAGATCCGAGACTGGAACGGTGCACCCATATTAGCCGTATATGCACCCGCCAGACTCCGACTTTCCATCAGGGTATGATCTGCGGTGTTGAGTCTGTCCGTATCCATCGGTGCGATGTATGGATCGCCGAGCTTATCGGTGAGACGGTAGGCGTTGATACGCGCGACACCGATGCGCGCGCTGTCTGGGGAAAGGAGACTATCGGCTGCTTGAGCGGCATTACGCATAGCGAGTGAGAATCTACGCCCGCCGCGATCGCCCCGGCTCCGAGTGCGATCTTGCGCGGATACGGCCGTGATATACAGGATTCCCAAGAGGAAGGTGAAGGTGTATATGCTGTACTTCATTTCGGGCGCCAAAGATAGAGACTGCTTTGTATCACACTGAGTGGCAGGGCTGACCACTCTAAGGCCACCGCACCCAAATAGCTGCGGGCCTGAGGCGCTTTTTTACTCTCCACGGCCCTACGGAGATCCCACCCACGCGTGGTTTTAATGTCTGTACCCCTACGGAAAGCAGAACCACGTGTGGTTTTAATGTCTGTACCCCTACGGAAAGCAGAACCACGCGTGGTTTTGATGTCTGTACCCCTACGGAAAGCAAAACCACGCGTGGTTTTGATGTCTGTACCCCTACGGAAAGCAAAACCACGCGTGGTTTTGATGTCTGTACCCCTACGGAAAGCAGAACCACGCGTGGTTTTAATGTCTGTACCCCTACGGAAAGCAGAACCACGTGTGGGTGGGATCTCCGTAGATAAGCAGACGACTGGGACGACTGGGACGTAGGTATGGTTTTGATGCGGTTGCCCTAGCTGTGACCACTATGCAGAGGTATATATCGACAAGAAGGCAACCCGCTTACGCGGATTGCCTTCTTCATTTTCTTGCCAGAAATAAGGGTAGAACTTACTTCTTCTCCTGAGCTTTCTTAGCGGCCTCAGCCAGCTTCTGCATAGCTTCCTGATACTTCTGCGTCTGCTCCGGTGTCAGGTTGGCTGCTTCGTTCTGAAGACTCGGAGCCAAGTCCTGCATCTTCTGTCCCAGCTCTGCCAGCTTCTGATTAGCCTCAGCTTCACCGGCAGCTGCCTTCTCATACAGAGGAAGCATCTCGTCAACAAGGCTCAGATACTGATCGAATGCGCTTCCACCCTCAGCAGGAGCGGCCTCAGCTGCGGGAGCCGGAGCTTCTACAGCCGTAGAATCTGTCGTTTCACCTTCAGTTGCTGCACTCTTGTTGTTGCAAGCAACCATCATTACCATGGCCGAAGCCACCAAAAACATTGAAATCTTTTTCATCTCGTTTGAATTTAAAATCTGATTGGTCTAATTCGCCGCAAAGGTAGCAGAAAAATGTTTCGCAACACGAAAAACGTTTTTTTTCCCAAATAAGAGTGACGCCTTGCGGGCTATTTGCTTAGTATTTATCCACGATTAAATCGCCATCCAGCAGCTCTCTTACCGCTTCAGTAAAGGCTTTGAAGGCCTCTGATGAGGCGTGGGCAGTTACCGCAACGGCATCCTTATACTCCTCGTAAAAGATGAAGTTCTCTGGCTCCGTAACGGAGCGATAGAAGGAATAGCAGAGGTTACCGGGCTCAGTGCGTGCCATATCGGCCAGCTTCTTTGCGGAGTCGATGAAAGCGTTCTCTCTGCCGACTTTCACCCGGGCGCGTGCTATGATGATCTGTTTATGCATCTTCTTTTCTCTTATTATTTGCTCTGAAAGAGCGGCGCAAAAGTAGACGAATCGGCATACGGCGTATCGGTATGCGCAAATATTTTTTCACGCCATGTGCCCCAGAACGTATTACGGAGCAGTTCTGAAGCCGATGATTCGGCGAACTTCCTTGATGGTACTCGAGGCGCTCTCTGCCGCTTTCTCTGCGCCTTCACGAGCTACTTTGTCGAGATAGGCTTCATTGGCGGCGATGTCGAGTATGCGTTCGCGGATGGGGGCACAGAAGGCGTTGATGTCGGCGGCGAGCTGCTTCTTCATGTCGCCGTAGCGGATGGCGCAACGGTTGTATTGGTCGTTGAAGAAGTCGTAGGTGTCGCGAGAGGAGACGATCTCCATCATCGTAAAGAGGTTCTGAATGGGCTCGGGTTTGGGACTGTCAGGGGTGGTGGGGCCGGAGTCGGTGACGGCTTTCATGACCTTTTTGCGGATCGTCGCTTCGTCATCGACGAGATAGATGGCGTTGCCTTCGCTCTTGCCCATCTTGCCGGAACCGTCGAGGCCGGGCACCTTGACGGCACGCTCAGTAAGGTGGAAGGAGGCAGGCTCGGGGAAGAAGTCGGTCTCGTAGATCATGTTGAAGCGGCGGGCACACTTGCGGGCCATCTCCATGTTCTGCTCCTGATCCTTGCCGACGGGCACCTTGACGGCACGGTGGATGAGGATGTCGGAGGCCATGAGGGTAGGATAGGTCAGGAGACCGGCGTTGACGTTGTCGGGTTGCTGGCGGACTTTCTCCTTGAAGGTGGTGACACGCTCGAGCTCGCCGAGGTAGGCGTTCATGTTGAGGTAGAGGTAAAGCTCAAGCACCTCATGGACGTCGCTTTGGATATAGATGGCGGCTTTGTCGGGGTCGAGGCCGCAGGCGAGGTATTCGGAGAGGATGGTGCGGACGCTGCGCCGGATGTCGACGGGGCGCGGGTGGGTGGTCAGGGAGTGCCAGTCGGCAATAAAGAAGAAGCAGCGATACTCGTCCTGCATGCGCAGAAAGCTCTTGACGGCTCCGAAATAGTTGCCCAGATGCAGATTGCCCGTGGGGCGGATACCGCTCACGACGGTCTCCAGTTTCTTTTCTTCAGTCATTCTATAATAGGTCTCTTGATGTGTGTATGCGATTATTTCTTGATAATGAGTAGCCCCACGATGGCGGCGATCACCAGAGTGATGAGGGCCAGGAGGAAGGCCAGCGTGGCGAAGCGGCCACGTTCGTTGGGCAGGGAGTTTCTCTCCAAATGGATGCGACGGTTGGAGAGTCCGTAGATGTCGTCTTGCGCCTTGACCCGATAGCTTTCTGAGAAGCGCTCGAAGCGTCGGCGGTTGCGATTGTGGGCTTCGTGGCCACAGGTGCCGGCGATCGACTCCTCGTAACCGGTAGCGATGTTGCGATCGAAACAGTCGAGGGCGCGGAGGAGACTATCCTCAAACTGGCTGAGGGTGGGATAGTAGAGGCTGACGCTGTAGAGGTCGAGATAGATCTTCATATCCGAGAAGTCGGAGATCTGGAGGAAGTAGATCCAGTCGTCGAAGAGTCCGAGCCAAGAGGCGAAATGTCGCTCCAGATAGGGGCGCCGGATGGTGGCCTGCATGAGGGCTTGCAGCTTGTCGAGGCGGAGGGTGGCGTGTGAAGGTGAGGTTCCGGCAGCGATGAGCCGGCGCATGCGTATGCAGTACAGCTCGACGTCCTCACGGCCGAGCAGCATGAGCCAAAAGAAGGGTAGCGGGTTCCCCCCCTCGAAAAGGGCAACGTCCTCGCCGTCGCTTTGGCGAGCGTAGAGGCGGGCGCTTCGGTTTTCTCTCATATATATAAGGTAAGGGCGGGCGTCAATTGGCAGCCATGACGGCCTTGACCGCGGCGTCGTTGCGCTGCTTGAGGGCGTCGATGGTGGAGGCGTTTTGATAGGCCATGTAGTAGGCCATGCTCAGCAGGCGCTTCTTGATGAGGAGGCAGTTGGCGGCGCTGACGACGGTCGATTCGGAGCCGTTCTCCTGACGGTATTTCATGAGGATGATCATGGTCAGGACGCCTTCCTGCGGGCTATACTTCTGGAGGATGGCGGGCTGACCGACCATGAGCGTGTTGTAGGCGTCTTCCGTGCGTCGGCCCTGCTCTTGCCAGTTGGTGCCGACTAAGCTGCGCTCGAGTTGCTCCTGCATGAGGGGGAGGTCAGCGGGTGTAGCGTCGTAGTTCTCGCGGTTATAGTCGCCGTAGATCATGAAATAATTGTCGAACGTGATCTGTCCTAGGCTATCGACACGGGAGTAGGTGGCGTCGTCGAGATAGTAACCCAGGATGGGGCCACTCTGGCGATAGCGCTCGGTGAAGGCCATGACGCGGGGGTGGGTGTGGCATTCGTGCATGCCCTCGATGTGCGGTAGGCGGATATTGACGTAGCCGTAGAGTTCGGAGCCGTCGGCCCCGCCTTTGTCAGCTGTACGATTGCAACCGACCACGAGAAGGCTCGCGGCGATGCAGCATAGGGTAAGGAGTTTCTTCATTCTCTCTCTTGTTGATTCTCTTTTCGTGAAACGCGGGCAAAGGTAAAGTCAAATCATTCTTTAGGCCATTGCGACTTTTTCGTCCGCTCAAGTCGGCCTACGGAGGCGGGTGTGCCCCTGCCCTACTGGCGGAAAAATCGATCTGGGTGTCTTGGTTTCTTCTGCCCCTTGAGTAAGGGCCAAACCAGGTGGTTTGAAGCAAAACCGACCCCTGGAAAGGGTCAAACCAGGTGGTTTGAAGCAAAACCGACCTCCGAAAAGGGTCAAACCAGGTGGTTTGAAGCAAAACCGACCCCTGGAAAGGGCCAAACCAGGTGGTTTGAAGCAAAACCGACCCCTGAAAAGGGCCAAACCAGGTGGTTTGAAGCAAAACCGACCCCTGAAAAGGGCCAAACCAGGTGGTTTGAAGCAAAACCGACCCCTGGAAAGGGTCAAACCAGGTGGTTTGAAGCAAAACCGACCCCTGGAAAGGGTCAAACCAGGTGGTTGGATGAAAGGGGCGCCTCGGCTTGGGGCGGACGCGCCTTTACACCCACGCAATCGGGGCCTGCCTCTCTTGATGTTTCCGAGAGACAGGCCCCGAAGGTGGATGCACTACGTGCGCGGCTTTAGAAGGGCAGATCTGACGAGGCGTCAGACGGCGAGGCGAGCAGCTCGGGCGGGGGCGGCGGCACGTTGTCCGCAAAGCGTCCCGCGGGTTCGGAGGGCACGGCGGGTGCGGCCTCCGTATCCGGCTCGACCTTCCAGGCGCGGATGTCGTTATACCAGCGACCGTTGTAGGCGCGGCAGTCGATGTCGAAGTATATCTTCAGCTCCTGCCCTTCTTGGATGTTGTATTGGTCGATCTTGTCGCCCCAGAGGACGAACATCATCTTGCGCGGATACTGCGCCTGACGGTCGTACTCGACGACATACTCTTGTTTTTTCCACGTGCCGTTGCGGCCCTCGCCCGTCTGGACGGGCTGCACGGCTACGATTCTTCCTGTGAGTTCCATTTGTTTATCTATTATGTGTGTTGTGTTTGAGCGGGATGATGACTGGCGTCCGGCTGACTTCTATCTTCTTTTCTTGCCTTGATATCTTCCTTTTCTTGTCTTGACACAAGAAAAAGGAAGCGAAAAGAAGGTCAAGGCGTCAGGGACGCCAGCCCAGTTGGCCGAGCACCGATTTAATACGCTCGGGCGAAGAGGACGCGGCGGGCGGAGGGGCGGCCGGTGACCATGCAGCGGCCGGGCTCGGCGTCGGTGTCGTCGAGGGGGATGCAGCGGATGGTGGCCTTGGTCTCGTTCTTGACGCGCTCCTCGGTCTCGGGTGTGCCGTCCCAATGAGCCATGATGAAGAGGCCTTCCTCGATGCGCTCCTTGAACTCGTCGTAGGTGTCGACCCGGACGGTGCGGCGGGCGCGGTGGTCGAGGGCTTTGCGGAAGATGCCGGACTGAATCTCTTCGAGCAGGTCGCGGACGTATTCCTCGAGTCCGGCGCAGGGGCGCGTCTCTTTCTCGAGCGTGTCGCGGCGCATGATCTCAACGGTGTCGTTCTCCAGGTCGCGACCGCCCATCGCGAGGCGTACGGGGACGCCCTTGAGCTCGTATTCGGCGAACTTCCATCCGGGCTTCTTCGTGTCGTCGCTGTCGAACTTGACGCGGACGCCCAGCTCGCGGAGTCGGGCGGCGATGCGGTCTACCTTTTCACTGATCGCAGCCAGCTGCTCGGCGGAGCGGTAGATGGGGATGATGACGACCTGCACGGGCGCGAGGTGCGGCGGCAGGACGAGGCCGTTGTTGTCCGAGTGCGCCATGATGAGCGCGCCGACGAGGCGGGTAGAGACGCCCCAGGATGAGGCCCAGGCGTAGTCCGTCTTGCCATTGCGATCGATGAAGGTGACGTCGAAGGCGCGACCGAAGTTCTGTCCGAGGAAGTGCGAGGTGCCGGCTTGGAGAGCCTTGCCGTCCTGCATCATGGCCTCGATGGTGTACGTCTCTACGGCGCCGGCGAAGCGTTCGCTGGCCGTCTTGACGCCGCGGATGACGGGCACAGCCATATAGTTCTCGGCAAAGTCGGCATAGACGCCTTGCATCTTAATGGCCTCGGCCTCGGCCTCCTCGCGGGTGGCGTGGGCCGTGTGACCCTCCTGCCAGAGGAATTCGGCGGTGCGGAGGAAGAGGCGCGTGCGCATCTCCCAACGCATGACGTTGGCCCACTGATTGACGAGGATCGGCAGGTCGCGGTAGGACTGGATCCAGTTCTTATACGTGTTCCAGATGATCGTCTCGGAGGTGGGGCGAATGATGAGCTCCTCCTCGAGTCGGGCGGCTGGGTCGACTATGACACCGCTCCCGTCCGGGGCGTTCTTGAGCCTGTAATGCGTCACGACGGCGCACTCCTTGGCGAAGCCTTCCACATGGTCGGCCTCGCGGCTGAGGAAGGATTTGGGGATGAGCAGGGGGAAGTAAGCGTTCTCGTGGCCCGTCTCCTTGAATTTGTCGTCCAGGATGCGCTGCATGCGTTCCCAGATGGCGTAGCCGTAGGGTTTGATGACCATGCAACCGCGGACGGCTGAGTTTTCTGCCAGCCCGGCCTTGATGACCAGGTCTTGATACCACTGCGCGTAGTTCGCGTCTTTACTGGTGAGTTCCTTTAATTCTTTTGCCATGAAGGTGATGTGATAGGTGTGGGGGCGGGCTTTGTGCCTGCCTGGTTCTTTCTTTGATCGATTCTTCTTTTCTCTGGGGGGCTTCTTTTCTTGCCTTGAGGGGACCTTCTTTTCTTCTCTTGAGGGGGGGGCCTTCTTTTCTTGCCTTGATGCAAGAAAAGAAGCAAAAGAAAATCAAGGCCTCTGCCGAGGCCGGGGAAGTTGGCTGGGTACCTGACTATACTTCGTGGGTGCCTAATACTGTTCTTTTTCGTTAGGGAAGTCGCGCGTTTTGATGTCGCCGATGTAGGCTTGGACGGCGTCGGTGATGACGGCGTTGAGGTCGGCGTAGCGACGCAGGAAACGGGGCGAGAAGTCTTGGTTGATGCCCAGCATGTCGTGCATGACGAGCACTTGTCCGTCTACTCCGCCGCCGGCACCGATCCCGATCACTGGGATACGCAGCTCGCTGGCTACGCGTGTGGCCAACTCGGCGGGGATCTTCTCCAAGACGAGGGCGAAGCAGCCCAGCTCCTCGAGCAGTCGGGCGTCTTCAACGAGCTTGGCGGCCTCTGCTTCCTCGCGGGCGCGGACGGTGTAGGTGCCGAACTTGTTGATGGATTGCGGTGTAAGGCCGAGGTGACCCATAATGGGTATGCCAGCGCAGAGGACGCGCTGGATGGACTCGCGGATCTCGGCGCCGCCCTCCATCTTGATACAGTCGGCGTGCGTCTGCTTCATCACGCGGATGGCCGAGGCGAGGGCCTCTTTGGAGTTGCCCTGGTAGGAGCCGAAGGGCAGGTCGACGACGACGAGGGCGCGGCGGACGGCCTTGACGACCGACTTGCCGTGGTAGATCATTTGATCGAGCGTGATGGGCAGCGTGGTGATGTTGCCCGCCATGACGTTGGAGGCGGAGTCGCCGACGAGGATGACGTCCATGCCGGCGCAGTCGATGATCTGCGCCATCGAGTAATCGTAAGCCGTGAGCATGGCGATCTTCTCGCCGCGCTGCTTCATCTCGTAGAGCCGGTGGGTGGTGACCTTGCGGCTGTCGTCTGCTATGGCTGTGGACATGACGGTGCGGAGTCGTTCTAATTCGTTTCGCCGCTGCCGACGCCACCGAGGTAGCGCAGGAGTTCTTCCAGCTCGTCGAGGTTATTACCGGCGTAGAGCACTTTGCCCGCGTTGTCGACGACGTAGACGGTCGGGATCCAGCGGATACCGTACTGGCGGGAGATCTCGGTCTCTTTCCACTTCTTGAGCTCGCTCACCTGAGGCCACGTGATGCCGTCTTTCTCAACCGCCCGGAGGCAGGCCTCGCGATCGGTGTCGAACGATACGCCGAGGAAGCTGATACCGACGGCCTCGTCCGCGTAGCGCTTGTAGAGGTCCACCATGCGGGGATTAGCCTTGCGGCAGTCGGGGCACCAAGAGGCCCAGAAATCGATGACGAGGTAGCGGCCGGCGTAGTCCGAGAGTGCGATGGTAGCTTCACCGTCGACAGTGGGCAGGCTGAAGTCCGGCGCCTCTGTACCGACGGCGAGGAGGGCCGAATTGTCCGGTTTCTCGTGTTGCGCATGGAGCGCCAGTGGGGCGACGAACGCGATAAACGCTAAGAGTATCGCCGCAAAAGGGAAGCGTTTCGTTTGCATTGCGTGTATGTGTTTGGGGGTTATGTGCATATATAAAACTACTCGATGATGTAGGGCGTGGGGTAAAGGCGTTGCTCGAAGGTGAAGCCGTGAGATTTGATGATATGGGTCGCCTTTTTTATGGGTTGGCGTGCTACGGCGATCGGACTCTTTAGCATGATCTCCATGTTCTTCAATGCTTTCTTGCTAAGCCTTTCGCTGCCTGTAACTCGATATGCAAACAGCGCGACCTTCTTCTCATATCGATCGAAGAACTTGTCCTTCTCGTAGAACCGTTGAATGCTTCTTGCGAGCTGCTGGGCGGCATGAGTCAATTTGCTATCTCGGATGTTTTTGCTTGTGCTTTGGGTCAATTCAACGAAGAGGATAAAGGGATCGCCTTCTGTCGGGCCGATAATGAAGTCGCATTTGCAATTGACTTGATCGTCTTTTCGGCCTTGCTCTTTGGCTTCCTCGGGGAATTGCTCGATGTAATCTTCTATGTCGACAACTTCGAGCGGCACGTTCGTATCGTTTTGAATCACGACCTCTCCCTTGTCTTTGTAGCAAAGGATGTCCGCCAACTTCTCTTTGTCGTCGTGTAGTTCGAATGTCTTCTTGTATTGGGGACACTCTCTTCGGAGTGGTTTCATCTGCTCGGCCTTCTTATGGCGGTGTGCAGGGTAATCCACCAGCAAGAACTTCACCAGTGCGCTGTCCATATCAGTCATCAGTCTACGCTTTCGTATTTATCGAGGATCCACTCCATCGTCTCGGAAAACTTGTACGTGTCGATGATGCGTTCGCCTGTTTCCTCATCGTCTTCCACCAGCGAATGCACCTCTCCGTCATGCAACCGATACACCGCAATCTCGTCCGGGTTGATATAGGGATAGTGCTCACGGGCCTTTTCGTTGTAGGACGCTTTGAGGAGCACGTTGAGGTGGTTGAGGATGTAGGGGCTGTGGGTGGCGAACATCAGACCGAGCTGCCGACCGTCGTCCGGGCGTTTGTTATCCCCGCGATAGAAGGCTTCGCGGATCAGGTCGTTGATGAAGAGGCATTGCGTCTTCGGATCGAGGCTCAGCTCTGGCTCCTCGATATGAAGATGGATGTACTTCTTGAGGTCTTTCAAGTTGATCTCGGGGCGGAACTGCGAAATATCATCATCGGAAAGTTGATCCAACACAGAGCGACGAAAGGCGTTAGTGAACGAAAATTTATGAGCGAAGTAGCGCACGATGGTCATTAATGGAACAGAAGCCTGTATGCCGGACGAAGTGTGTTCCAACTCGAACACTTCATGGCTTTCGTCATTCGGAGAAATCAGAAAGTGCTTGCGTGTAAGCTCGGTCTTCACTTCCATCTTCATTCCTATATAATCCAACGATTGTTCTTTGATGCGATCGGTAGCCTCAGAGAAGTCACGAAATGTCTCATTGAAATAGTAGCCTAAATCGGCTCCCGGGAACCTTGCACCACGCAGAGACCATAAGGGGATAATGCTACGTGTTTCGGATACGTATGATTCTTTGAAGAAAACCAAGTCCTCATTACCTGAGTTATAATCAACTGTCAGCCGGTTCTCATTGGAATTGTATTCGACAGTATACATCAACCTACTATCCATCTGCACGGTGTATACGATCTCGGTATCTAAGCTAACCATTGGTTCCAGCTCATCTTTGAAAAAAGGCTGGGTACTTATGGAAACATCGATATTCGCCTTTTTCAAGTAGGCTCTAACGTTGCCCTTTTTGTACATGTATCGCATAAAAGCAATCACCTTCATCAACGCACTTTTGCCACTGGCCGAGTCGCCGATAAGGACGGTCAGGGGCTTGATGTCGTCGATCCGCACGTCGCGCAGCGGGCCGAAGTTCTGGATATGGATGGATTCCTTCATCTTGTTGCTGTATATAATACGTATAGGCCACCATGGCCTTGCCGCGGGCAAAGATAGGCCGGCCGCGAAAAGTGAAAACGATCATTCGGGGGCAGGCGATTGTACGATACAATGAGAGGTATTGACTGGAGGCAATTGTACGATACAATCGGCCGAAAAAAACTTTTTCACGTGATTGTACGATACAATGGGCTGAAAAAAACTTTTTCATGCGATTGTACGATACAATCGGCCGAAAAAAACTTTTTCACGTGATTGTACGATACAATCGGCCGAAAAAAACTTTTTCACGCGATTGTACGATACAATCAGCCGAAAAAAACTTTTTCATGCGATTGTACGATACAATCGACCATAGGAACATGCAATGAGGCCAAAACGGACGCTTTGAGGATTGGAAAAAACGTGTAGTTTCGCCGTGGTTTTCAACAGAGATCGAGCTAAATCATCAAACAAGACCCATTATGGAACAAGTCAAATTGGACATCCCCCGCGTGCTAATCTTCACCAAAGTGAGTAGCACAAGATTGAACAACACCCTCCACGTGCAGTATCATCGCAAACAGTATGAGCTGGTTATGGCTGTGGACAAAACGAAACTCAAACTCCCCCTCGGACTGCCTGAGGCGTGGAACAAGGGTATCGACTACGAGACAATGATCGACCAAGAGGCCACCATCTCGGACGATACCGCCCTGCTCAAAGTCAAGGATGCAGAGCGCGACGAACAGCTGACGAACATCTTCGGAATCATTCGCGCGCAACGCCATTCGCACAAAACCAACATCCGCGAGGCCGCCATCCGCCTCTCCAACACGCTCAGCCCGTACGAAAACATTCGTTCGCTGGCTTACGAGATGGAAAGTGGACGCCTCGAAGGCATGAAAAAAGACCTCACCAAACGCACCGCCGAGGTCGCTACGCTGGGCCTGAACGACGAGTTCGACAACCTCTTTAAGCTCAACGAAGAGTTCGAGAAGCTGCACGTCGGCCGCCGCGTCGAAAACACGGACACGAAGCTGCCCCTGGCCTCCGCGATCCGCCCGCAAACGGACGCCGCCCTGGAGGTCGTCTGCCAATACATCCAGGCGGCCTACAACAGCGCCACCTCGGCCGACGACAAGGCCCTCCTCGAGCGCCTGGCCGACCACATGAACGCCACCTCGAACGACTTCAAAACGATGCAGCGCAACCTCGTCGTGCCACGCAAAAAGGACACGCCCAAGGAGCCTAAAACGCCGAAGGAGCCCAAGCCCAAAAAGCCAGGTAAGGACGACGGGAAGCCGGACATCAAACTGCCCGAGGAGGAGCCCAAAAAGCCCGATCCGAAGCAGCCTGACCCCAAGAAGCCCGATCCCAAGAAACCCGGCGAGGGCGGCGGTACGGGCGGTACGGGAGGCTCAGGCGGCGGCCCGGAGATCCATCTGCCAGAAGAGTAATCCTATATACTCCTATCATTTGTTCATTGATGAACGGCCCGCGCCGGATGCCTCGGCCATACGGGGTGTCCGGCCGCCATTCATCCCTCTTTCCTCATCATTCACGCATTCACAACCTCTCTCTTTATGAAAACTAAGACGCTCCTTTTCCTCGCCCTCGCGGCCCTAAGCCTCACCACAGCCTGCCATAAAGCGGCTCACGAAGTGCCCAACATCACGCTCACCGTCGATCCCGGGCGCAAAATCTTCCTCAGCTTCGCCGGCAAGACGGACACCACGTCCATCCGCATCCAATGCGGAAAGCTGGACACCAGCTTCGTCATCGGCAAGAAGCGCACGCCGGCACGCTACTTCATCGCCGACGCGGAGAAGATGACGATCCACGGCGAGGTGGCGGCCTTCAATTGCAGCACCAACGGCGGCGGCATCACAGCCATCGACTGCAGCCGCGACACCATGCTCCGCAGTCTGGAGTGTCACGACAACGCGCTGACCGAGCTGAACGTCGGCGGCTGTTCCGGGCTGCGCATCCTCGAGTGCTACTCCAACCGCCTGACCACCCTCGACGTCTCGCGCTGCCCCTCCCTGGAGCGCCTCAATTGCAGCGACAATCTGCTGACAGCCCTCGACCTCTCCAAATGCCCCAAACTGGAGATGATCGCCTGCATCAACAACGGTCTTACGAAGCTCGACGTGACCATGTGCAGCAAGCTGTCCGTCCTCTACTGCTACCGCAACAAGCTCACCGAACTACAGCTGCGCGGCTGCGCCTGGCTCACCGAGCTGAGCTGCGGAAAGAATTACCTCCCCAACCTCGACTTCTCCGGCTGCAACTCCCTCCGCACCGCCTACTGCTGCGACAACGACTTCAGCTACGCCGCCACCGAAGATCTCTATCGCTCCCTGCCCGACCGCACCACCGAGGAGGAACCGGGCCACATCTTCATCCTCAACGAAGACGCCCTGCCCCCCGGTCGCACGGGTGCCGGCAACGAAGGCATCGCCACCCAGAAGCATTGGGAAGTGCTCTGGTGCCGCGGAGATTGGTGATCTTTCTTCCATCAAGAGGGCTACTGCGGCCGCCAGCGAAGCCAGATCTGGCACCCCGCCTATTTCGCCGGCGTCCCTGACGGCCCCTGCCGGGGCTGGGAAAATGGGCCCGGTACATTACATAGACGAATTCCGTACCCGCCCAATCTGGCCGGTGTCCCTGACGCCTTGATTTTCTTTTGCTTCCTTTTCTTGCATCAAGGCAAGAAAAGGAAGTGGGGGTTCGGGGGCAACGCCCCCAACTACACCATAGACATGATGATTATGGCACAGAAAGTGACGATACAAGTAGAAAAGCAGCCGGGCGACGAGGATTTCTTCGCCTGCTATATGCTGGACGATATACCGGGCTTTGGCCTTGCCGGCTACGGTGACACGGTTCAAGAAGCCATTGACGATCTCTACATTGCTCAGGAAGAGATGAAGGAGCTCTTTCACGAAGAGGGAAAAGCATTTCCCGAATTGGCATTTGAATTTCGCTTCGATGAAGACACCCCCGTACCCGAAGGCTTCCAGATGCAAGCCGAGATGGTTGCTTCATAACCATCGCATCAGATAGGCCCATACACCACACAAACCAAGCGGGGAGCGCGTTCCAACCGTCGGAACACGCTCCCCGCTTTTCGTTTTAGAACTATGCGTCGCGAGACGTCAGCTATCACATCGCCGCCAACCGTCGCGCGATCTCCGGCACATATCGCCGCACACCTTCGGGCAAGAAGAATCGCACGTCGTGTCCCGCACGGATGGCCTCGCGGATGAAGGTGGACGAGACGTCCATCATCGGCGCCGCCACAGCCCGCACGTCGGCCTTCTCGTCCGCAGCGATCTCTGGGGCGGGATAACCAGGACGTGGGTAGACCACGAGCGAGAACTCACGCCGGAGTGCCTCCGCATCGCGCCATCGCCCCATGTCCGCCCAGCTGTCGGCGCCAATGATGAGCGAGAATCGGCAGTCGGTGTGCGCCTCGCGCAGCGTGCGCAGAGTGTGGATCGTGTACGACGGTCGCGGCAGGCCGAACTCCACATCGCTGACCCGAAACCGCGGATAATCCCCCACGGCGGCCCGCGTCATCTCGAGCCGGAAAGCGTCGTCGAGCAACACGTACTCAGACTTGAGCGGGTTGCGTGGTGTGACCACAAACCACAGTTCGTCCACACCGCCGTACTCGCACATCCAGTTGGCGAGCATCAAGTGGCCCATATGAATCGGGTTGAACGACCCGGAAAAGATCCCCACGTGACGCATCATCCGTCGGCCCCTCCCCTACCCTTCGATAAACTCCCGCACCACGCGCACTACCTCGCGCTGCGCTGTCTCGAGATCGTCGTTGAGGATGACCACGTCGAAACGCGGAGCGAACGTCAACTCAAACTCCGCCTTCCGCAGCCGATCCTCGATCACCTCCGGCGCGTCCGTGGCACGCGTCACGAGCCGCTCCCGCAACGCCTCCACCGACGGCGGTCGGACGAAGATCGAGAGCGCCTCACCAGCGTATTGCTCGCGGATGTTGCATCCGCCCACCACGTCCACGTCGAAGACCACCGTCTCGCCACGCTCGCGAATGCGCTCCACCTCGGAGCGCAGCGTGCCGTAGAACCGATCGCTGTAGACTTCCTCGTATTCCAAAAAGTCGCCCGCAGCAATGCGCCGGCGGAACTCGTCGGGCGAGAGGAAGTAGTACTCCCGTCCGTCCTGCTCCTCACCACGCGGCGGCCGACTGGTGGCGGAGATGGAGAATCGCAGCGGCAATCCCTGCTGCAACAAGTGCCGAATCAGTGTCGACTTGCCCGACCCCGACGGCGCGGAGAAGATGATCAGCTTACCTCGTTTCATCGCTTACAGTACGTTGAGGATTTGCTCCTTGATCTGCTCCAGCACGTCCTTCATACGTACCACGATGATCTGCATCTCGGCGTGGTTACTCTTCGACCCGAGCGTGTTGATCTCGCGGCCGATCTCCTGCGCAATGAAGCCGAGCTTCTTGCCCTGTCCGTGCTCACTGTCGAGCGTGCGGAGGAAGTAAGTGAGGTGGTTCGCCAATCGATCCTTCTCCTCGTTGATGTCCAGCTTCTCGAGGTAATAGATCAGCTCTTGCTCGAGGCGGTTGCGATCGTACTCCACCTCACTGATCTTTTTCAAGTTCTCCGTCAGCCGACCGCGGATCTTCTCCACGCGTTCCTGCTCGTAAGGCTCCACCTCACGGAGCAGATCGCCGATGAGGCCGATCTTCTGCTCAAAGACACGGCGGAGCATGGCGCCCTCCTGCGTGCGGAAGTCGATCAGTCGCATGACGGCCTCACTGACTGCGCCGTGCACCGCCTGCCATTCCGCCTCACTCACCTCGCCGGCCTCACTGCGCACCGTCTCAGGCAGCCGGAGCAGCGTAGCGAACCAGTCCGTAGGCTCGGGCACACCAAGGCGACCCGCCAGCTCGTGAATCTGCTCGTAGTAACCCGTGACGGCCGCCGCGTTGATCCGCGCGGAGGTGTCCCGGCCGATGTATTCCACGTTGATGTTCAGATCCACCTTGCCACGCTCCAGACGTTGCAGCAGCTCGTTGCGTAGCTGCATTTCGCGTTCACGATAGACCGCGGGGATACGCACGGAGAGGTCGAGCTGTTTGCTGTTGAGCGATTTGATTTCTACGGTCACCTTCTTGTCGGGCAGTTCGGCGGTGACTTTACCGAAGCCGGTCATTGATTGAATCATATAATAATAGGTAGTTATCGGCCTGAGGCCGGGAGTTACAAATCGAGGAGACGTTGTGATGCGTAGTGGAAAGTGGTTATGAGGGAGGTGTGTCACCTCCGACGGCCGCAAAGGTAGGCGCTCGAGCCCCAACGTCTCTATTTTTGCCGCCCACATCAACAAACCTCAAGAGAAATGAACTTGCTGCATATCGAAACATCGGGCAAACTCTGCTCCGTCGCCTGGTCGACGGACGGCGAAGTGATGTTTGCCAAAACCATTTTTGAACCGATGAGCCACTCGGCCTACGCCGGCGCCATCGCCGAGGAAACGCTGACACACATGGGCGGCACCCCGCCGGACGCCGTGGCCGTGAGCGCCGGACCGGGATCGTACACGGGTCTGCGCATTGGCGTCTCGCTCGCCAAGGGACTGTGCGTCGGTTGGGGCGTGCCACTCGTCGCCGTCCCCACGCCGGAAGTGATCGCGGCCATGGCGCAGAAGGTGCACCGGCGCACAGACTGCCTCTATTGCGCCCTCATTGACGCCCGTCGGATGGAGGTCTACGCGACGCTCTTCGACGGCAATCTCAAGCCGCTCTGTGAGACACGTCCGGAGATCATCACGCCGGAGAGCTTCGCCACGGAGCTGGCCGACGCGGACGTCTGCTTCTGTGGCGACGGTGCGGAGAAATGTCGCGACG
This sequence comes from Tannerella serpentiformis, assembly GCF_003033925.1. Taxonomy (NCBI): domain Bacteria; kingdom Pseudomonadati; phylum Bacteroidota; class Bacteroidia; order Bacteroidales; family Tannerellaceae; genus Tannerella; species Tannerella serpentiformis. Next base: position 2,228,690 of record NZ_CP028365.1, on the reverse strand, counting down.
TGATTCGCTCACCTCGCGCCTCGTTCCTCGGGCAGATCACCCCTGTGGCGGCTGAGATGGTGCCCATCGCCGAGCGTGCATATGCCGAGCGTCGCTTCGTGGATACGGCCTACTTCGAGCCATTTTATCTCAAGGAATTCGTGGCTACCACGCCCCGAAAGAAGATCTAATCGGTGGGTAGACGATCGGGGAGGATGGGGTAGCCAATGGGGATACAACAGGGGGACGATGGGGATGCGATGGGGATAAAGGGGAAAAATCTTACGCCCTGTCCACGGAAGGGTAAAAATCGACAGGAATCGAGTTGTAGAGCCACTTATAAGGGTATAGACACCCCCTAATCGGCCCTGTTTATTGCCTGTCCACCCAAAAATTTTTCACCACCCATATCCCCATTATTGGGGATTCGTCTATCTTTGCCCCCGACTTACAAAAACAGAGAAGAAATATGGCTTACGTAATTAATGACGATTGTGTTGCATGCGGTTCATGCATTGACGAGTGCCCCGTAGAGGCGATTTCAGAAGGTAAGATCTACCTCATCAATCCACAGCTCTGCACCGACTGCGGTTCGTGCGCAGCAGTTTGCCCCTCAGAGGCTATTCATCCGGCAGCGGTATAATCCCACTGCAGCAACACGATCAATCGATCGTTGACGTGGAGTTCGGGAAGGCGAAAGACGCCCCCAGCTCCACGTTTTTTTTATGCCCTTACTTTCGGCTTTGGGCACCCCCATCGAGTATGCGTTTGGCTTGCGGCAGGCCTCGGCAGAGGCCGAGGAAGTTTGCCTGGTACAAGAAATGACAGGGATTTGTCCTGTACCCGGCCAAACTTCGCCGGCGGCCGCAGCCGCCCCCAAACAGGCGCCTGTTTACCATTGCGCAGATTGCGTAGCCCCAAACAGGCGCCTGTCTACTCTCGCGCAGATTGCGTAACCCCAAACAGGCGCCTGTTTACCATTGCGCAGATTGCGTAACCTCAAACAGGCGGCTGTTTACCACCGCGCAGGCTGCGTAGACCCAAACAGGCGCCTGTTCGGGGTTACAAAAAACTGAAGCGAAAACGCAGGCCAACTTTGAGGTACCCGGCCAACTTCGCTACCCCCCGCAAGGCCCTGTTTGCCATTGCGTAGATTGGAGTGAACCGGCAGGGGCCCTTTCTTTGCCCCCCCGGAGCGCGTGAACACGCGACTCCAACCCGATTACCCCTAACGATTTCAGAACGGATGGAAACTGCACTTTATCTGATCCCCGTCACGCTGGGCGATACGCCGCATGAGCGGGTGCTGCCGGAATACAACCGCGAGGTGGTGCGCGGCATTCGGCATTTCATTGTCGAGAATCTGCGCACGGCGCGCCGCTTCCTCAAGCGGGCCGACCCGGCGATCGACATCGACGCGCTGCATTTCAGCGAACTCAATAAGCACACGCCGCCCGAGGCCGTGGCCGCCATGCTGTCGCCGCTGGCCGAGGGGCAGCCCGTGGGCGTACTGTCCGAGGCTGGCTGTCCGGCGGTGGCCGATCCGGGGGCGGACGTGGTGGCCGTGGCGCAGCGCAAGGGGCTGCGGGTCGTGCCCCTCGTCGGGCCGTCGTCGATCTTGTTAGCCGTCATGGCCTCCGGGTTCAACGGCCAGCGATTCGCCTTCCACGGCTACCTGCCCATCGAGGCCGACCGCCGCACGCGCCGCATCAAGGAGCTTGAAGCCCGCATCTATGCCGAGGATGAGACGCAGCTCTTCATCGAAACGCCCTACCGCAACCAGCGACTGCTGGAGGAGCTGGTCCGCACCTGCCGCCCCTCGACGCGGCTCTGCGTGGCCGCAAACGTGACGTGCGCCGATGAGTTTATCCGCACGCGGCCGGTGAAGGAGTGGGCGCACAAGGCCCCGGACCTGAGTCACCGGCCGACGATTTTCGCACTGTATAAATAGCCCCCGAACGACCTGCACGGATGAAAGATCTGCTTCTGATCGGGCTCGGCAGCTGTCTGGGCGGCATGGCGCGCCACTTGGTGGGCCTGTGCGTGCGTCATTTGGGTGTGGCCTCTTTGTGGGGCACGCTTGCGGTCAACCTGCTCGGGTGTCTGCTGATCGGGCTACTGGCGGGACTCTTCGCGCGCCATCCGAACGTCTCGCTGGCGGCGCAACGCTTCCTGACGATCGGTGTGTGCGGTGGCTTCACCACGTTTTCCACCTTTTCGCGCGATGGCCTGACGCTTTGGCAGGAAGGCCGGTTACCGGCCTTTGCGCTCTATGTCGGCGGCAGCGTGGTGGCGGGCCTCGTGGCCGTCGCCGCGGGTTATCGGTTGGCGGGCGGCCACGCGTAGCGCATAAGGCCTTTTTCTGGATCTCATTTTACCTCTTATACTTTTTGTTTTTCGTTTATGGATAAAGAATTTCAGGCCCACGAGACGGCCGTGATCGACGCCGGATGCCGCATTGGGCGCGGTACTGTGGTGTGGCATTTTTCGCACCTCATGTCGGGATGCATCGTTGGCGAGCGTTGCTCGATTGGGCAAAACGTTGTCATCTCGCCGGGCGTCGTGCTGGGCAATGGCGTGAAGGTGCAAAACAACGTCTCGGTCTACACGGGCGTGACCTGCGAGGACGACGTCTTCCTCGGGCCCAGTTGCGTGTTTACGAACGTGATCAATCCGCGCAGCGCCGTGCCGCGCAAGGATGAGTTCCGCCCGACGCGTGTCGAACGGGGCGCCTCGATCGGGGCCAATGCCACGATCGTTTGCGGACATACGATCGGTGCCTATGCCCTGATCGGAGCGGGCGCGGTGGTGACGCGGGATGTCCCGCCGTATGCCCTCGTGGTGGGTAACCCGGCGCGGCATATCGGTTGGGTGAGCGAGTATGGTCATCGCCTCCGCTTCGATACCGACGGACGTGCCACGTGCCCCGAAAGCGGTGCGCGGTATCTATTGCAGGAAGGAAAGGTGGTGCGGGTGGATGAGTAACCTCCGCTTCTTGTCTTGACACGGAGAAAGGGACGAGAGAAGTTAGCCGGGTACATGTATGGAGAGATCCATCACGTACCCGGCTAATTTGGCTGGTGTCCCTGACACCTTAGTGGTTCTGATTGAGCAGCGGCAGGCTGACGGTGAAGCCGACGGATCGATAGCGACCATTCTCCCATCCGACGAAGACGCCGAGGCGCCCCACGTCGTCGAGGCCAAGGGAATAGCCGGCTTCGATGTGGTTGAAGCGGGGCCGAAGGAGCGCGTGCACATGCAACGCCTCGTTGAAGAGGGCGGACTGTAGGACGGGGAGCTGCTTCAGCAGGAGGTAGTCGGACGAATAGGTCAAGTGCGCCTGCAACCAGCGATCGTCGGCCGACTGCGCGTAGGGATCGAGCAGCTGGAAGGTGGCCGACATCGGGCGGTCGGAGACGTGCAGCGGCGAAGCGGCGAAGTGGCGACGGTCGGGCCGGTAGACGCGTCGCGCTGTGGGGAAGAAGCCGCCCTCCACACCGTAGAAGAAGCGCCCGAAGAGACCGACGCGCACCGTCTGCACGACAGACGCCGAGAACATGGTGAAGTCGGCCGCCTCTCCACCGCCGATGGGCAGTCCGCCGCGATAGCGCAGCATGAACGTAGGCCGCGGCGTTTCGGCATAGAACTTCTCTCCGAACCGTACAGAATACGGCCGCCGGGGCGTGTACGTCACGCGGACGTCGGCGATCCAGGCCGTATGGGAGGGCATGGGCGGATCGTTCGGATCGCCGGGCACGTTCGGGGCAGGTCGGCCGCCGAAGACGCTGTACGAGGTGGCATTCGCGAGCGCGGATCGTCGCTCGACGTGCAGCCCGGCCGAAAGACGTAGCCCGTGGGCCACATCGATGCGGTGCGTGAGTCCGACTGTCTGGCGGCGATAGAGTCGGGAGGCGTTCTCGGCAAAGAGTAACGAGGAGAGGGCATTGATCAGGCGTGCCGTGGCATACTCACCGGCATAATCCACCGTTGCATCGGAGGCCGTGAGGGTCAGCTCGCCGTGGCGCAGGGGATTGTAACGGAAGGTGGCGTCGAGTTGGCCGATGAAGGCACGACGTGCCGTAGCGTAGTAAGCCGCAGGCGTGATCTGCAGTGAGCGTCTACTGTCAGGGCGACGATAGGAGAACATCAGCCGTTGCCCGATCCAAAAGCCATCCACGAAATTGTATTCCGGCACGGCCCCGCGCAGTCCCTCGTAGCCGAAGGAGACGCTCGGACTGAAGCGCACCGTCTCGCCCACCAAACCCGTCCCAAGCCACCACACCCAGGAGCGCCGACGGACCGAATCGCGCGCCTGCTCCGACCGCACCACGGCGCGGAAACTGTCGCGGCGCTGATAGCTCACCGTTTCGTCGGGCTGGAGCGGCTGCGTACGGACAGCCTGCCAGTAAGCTGTGTCGCGGAGCAAGGCCAGCGAGTCGCGCGTGATGTGCACCATCGAGTCTCGCGGCTGTCGCTCCAGATCCGTCCCTCTCTGTTCGTCCTCCGACACCTGTTGCATGAGCTGCGCCATGCGATACGCGTCGCGCGTCGTCAGCTCCTCCTTCGCGGCCAGCTCCTCCAGCTTGCGGCGCGCCTTGGCCTGTCGCTTGGTCAGTGAGGGTCGCGCGGCCGGAGCCGTGGGGAGCGGTGGGATGTAGACCGTCGTCGAGGCCTCGTTGGCCACCACATTGCGGTAACGGACGGACGAGTAATAGCGCCCGTCGGCCTTAATGCCCATCACGCTGAGGTGTATCCGCGTGTCATAAGCGGTGGGCATCCAGACGTCTTTCCGCACCTCGTGAAAGACCATGCGATGGCTGACGGTGACACCCGGGCGGCGGATGTTGAGGTCGACCTGCTGCAGGCTCCAGGTGTGATCCAAGATGTAGATCCAGCCATCCACCAAGCGGCTGTCGTTCCGCCGGGGCGTGACGTAGATCTTATTGATCACGTGCCCATTTTCGTGCGTTACGCCGTCCAACCGGAAGCGGTAATAGCTGAACGCGCCCGGTGCCAGCGGCGAAACGCAACCCATGATCTCCGGGTCGTAGACGTTGGTGGTGAGGGCCGCGGCGGCGGCATCGTCGTCGTCCAGCTCGGCAGGCACGGTGGTGGAGAGCGCCAGGACGCGTTGGTCGAAGCGACGCGGCGCGGTGAAGCGCACCTCGTTATGAGACTCCAGGAGGAAGGTTTTATTCGAGAAGGTCTTGAGTTTGACGTTGCGCCCGTCGATGTTCACGGAGCCGATGCCGGGCAGCTTGCCGGTCTTGACGGTCCCCTTGATGTAGACGTCGGCTGTGTAGCTACGCACCATGTAGCGGTGTTGCGGCGCGTGGGCGATGGCGCGGCGCATGATGGCATAGGCGGGGTCTTCGGCGCCGGCGCGGACGACGACTTCACGGAGCGCATAAGCCATCTCTCGCAGCTCGACGCGCAGGCGATCCTTCGCGGCGTCGCCCGTAACGGTGAAGGGCACCACGACCTTCTCATAACCCAGGGCGGAGAACTCGCCCGTATAGTCGCCCTGCCCGAGGTGCGAGATGAAGCGGCCTGCCTCGTCAGCCACGATGCCCGTGGCCGTCTCGCGGACATAGATCGTGGCGTATGCGACGGGGCGCCCCCGATCGTCCACCACCTCGCCTTGCAGCGTCTGCGCCCTGAGGCTGGCCGTAAGGCTAAGGAGCAACCCGAAGACGAGCCCCAACGCCCGGACACAACAACGCCTCCCCCGCTGGTGGCTGAGGAGGCGAAAACGGCTCATGGATATGCGCTCACGTGCCATTTACTCGATGCGAATCGTTTGCATAAGCGCCCGTCCGTCCTTGAGGACGTAGGTGATATTCACGCGATACTCGCGGCTGGCGGTCTGCAACTTGCCGACCACAAATCCGCCGCCGTTCTTATCGGCCTGATGGACGACGGTGAAGCCCGTCGGCGGGTTACCCTGAAAGAATCGGCCGAGGATGGCTGCCGCCTCCGCCGCGCTCGCCCGCTGCGAGACGCCAGGCACGGACACGTCGGCCTCCGTGTACATCGATCCCGACAGGGCGCCCGTGTTGCCGCTCTTCATCGCCTCCGTGATGGGCGTGATGTCGGCCGCATACACTCCCCAGGCCGTAAACAGCGCCAGGATCATTGTCTTCAATTTTCTCATCATTCGTTCCTCCTATAATTAATGGGTTGGTTGTATTTTGAGAGATAGAAATCGGTGCGAGAGGGGGAGAAAAACCGCTGCACCGCGCTCTATCCGTAGCAAAAATAGATCCAATAGGCTTTACACGACAGCCGTTTCGCATTTATTCCGAAGGAAGATCCCAAGCGAAGCATCCGGCCGCACCGTTTTGCGCCCACCTACGGCACCCTTCGAAATCAACCGAATCAGATACACTTCAGATTGCACGCCATCTATCCCCAAACTTATCTGATCGACACCGTATGACATCACCTTTTATATCATCCTATTTTGTATTCGCCCGAATGGTATTCCATACCTATCGATACGTATTTGATCCACTCAAGATGGCGTGCCATCTAACCTAATTCAATTTTGTATCACATGGGATTGCGTGCAATCTAAAGCGAATCAATTCTGTTTTACATCGGATTGCATGCAATTCATAGTAAATCCATTTTGTATCGAATCGGATTGCGTGCAATCTGGAGCGAATCAATTTTATATCTAATAGAATGGCGTACAATCTGAAGCAAATCCATTTTGTATCAAATCGGATTGCGTGCAATCTGGGATGAATCAGTTTTGTATCGGATCGGATTGCGTGCAATCTGACCCGAATCAATTTTGCAAATGATCCGAGAGGATGGCATACGGCATAAAACAATCGTGCACCACGTCATAGGTTATCCCATCTGACGTAGTGCACGATTACTTATTCTTGAATATCTTTCTCGAGAGGCTGCGGACGAACGGAAACGACGCCGCGATGCCGTCACCCGAACGGCTCCCAGTGGGAGTTCATTTTTCCGCCGCTAACCCCCGCTCGATACGCCGATGATGGCACACGAGCAACTGCCCATCGGAGCCGTGGAGGTGCATGCCGTTGCCCTCGCAGTAACGAAACAGTTGGCAGTCGGCGCACTCGCCCTGACGCGCCCACTGGCGATCGCGGTAGGGCCGGAAACGGTTCTCCCAGACGTCCATGAAGCGGTCGCGATAGATGTTGCCCTGGTAATAGTCGGCCCGGATGCTGGGACAACCCGAGATGGAGCCGTCGGCCAGGACGGAGGCGGTGGAGACGCCAGCCGAGCACTCGTAGAAGTGGTCGCGGACGTCCATCTCGTAGCCGCCTAAGAAGCCCTCGCAGCCGTAAGAGACGTCGATCTGGCCCTCGCGGCGCGTCTCACGGAGGAAGCGCATGAGGCGGACGAACTGCTCGTCGGTGAGCTGCAATTCGGGCACATGCGCCGCGCGGCCAACGGGGAAGACGGTGAAGATGCGCCAGTGGCGAACGCCGAGGTCGATGAGGTAGCGCTTGAAGCGAGGCAAGTCGTCGAAGTTGCGGCGGTTGGCGCAGGTGACGACGTCCCAATTGACGTCCGTCGTCTGCGCTAGGCCGCGAATGGAAGCCGTGGCTGCGCGGAAGCTGTTGCGGTGGCCACGCATCCAGTTGTGATCGTCCTCAAAGCCGTCCAGGCTGATGGTGGCCGACCGCATGCCGGCAGCCAGCAATCCCGGCAACCGCTCGGCGAAAAGCAGTCCGTTGGAGACGATGCCCCAGGGAAATTCGCGGCGGTAAAGCTCGCGGCCACAAGCCTCAATGTCCGGGCGCACGAGCGCCTCGCCACCGGTGAAGATGATGAGCACCTTGTGCGGATTGACGTGCGGCCGGATCTCGTCCACCACGCGGAGGAAGTCGGCCATCGGCATGTCGGGCATGAGGGACGAGACGCGACAATCGCTGCCGCAGTGCCGGCAGGCCACGTTGCAGCGCAGCGTGCACTCCCAGAAGAGCGTGCGGAGCTCGTGCAGCTTGACGCGGTTGCGGTGCAGGCGGCGGAAGGTCTCGAGCGCGAGCCGTTTCTTGAGGTTGATCTTGATGTCGTTCATCTCTTCTTACGCTTGAGCGTGACGTTGACCTCCTTTTCCGCCGCGCCTTCAAACCAGCGATTGTCACCGCCCTTCAGGTCGCCCTTGGCAAAGCCGACCGTGACGCTGTCCGAGTCATAGGCGGGACGCGCGGTGGGATCCTCATACTTCAGTTTGACATACAGAGAATCCGGTGCCCATCCTGCGTTGTAGCGGTACGTGTACTTCCCGTCCGGATCGGTGTAGGTCGTGTCGTGAGGCGAGGGGTCGCTCTGCTTACCCCACTTCCCGTCCACGTTCGGCGCTACGATGCGCACCCCGGAGAGCGGTCGGCCCTCCTCGTCGGTCACGCGTCCCGTCACCTTAAAGTCGGCGCTCGGGGATCCGTATTCCATCTGAAATATTTTGTCGCAACCGGAGAATCCCAGCAGCGACAGCAGCCCCGCCAGCGCCCAGTTGGTGCCGCGGATCAATTTGCGATTCAGCTTCTTCATGATTGGTGTCTCCTTTCTATGATTTCTTCTTTAACTTCAGCTTCACGTCGATCACCTTCTCGGCCGCGCCCAAGAACCAGCTCCCGTCGGCACCCTTCAGGTCGCCCTTGGCAAAGCCGACAGCGATGCTGTCCGAGTCGTAAACGGACGGTTCAGTCGTGTCTTCAATCTTCATATGGATGTAGACCGAATCCGCGGGGAAGAGGCTGTACTCCCGAACGAATGAGCCGTCTGACGCGGTGTAGACCGTGTCACGCAGGAGGCCGGAGTAACATTGTTCGGGGCCTTTGCCCCAAATCGTCGTCACCTCCGACGCCACGACACGCATACCTCCCAGCGGCTGTCCCTGCTCGTTCGTCACACGCCCCAGCACCTTGAAGTTGGCGCTCGGGACTCCGTATTCTACACTGATCTCTCCGTCTCCGTTGTTGTCTTTGCCGCATCCGGTGAATCCCAGCAGCGACAGCAGCCCCGCCAGCGCCCAGTTGGTGCCGCGGATCAATTTGCGATTCAGCTTCTTCATGATTGGTGTCTCCTTTCTATGATTTCTTCTTTGCTTTCAGCTTCACGTCGACCTCCTTCGTTGCCTCGCCTTTGAACCAGTGGTTGTCGCCGCCCTTCAGGTCGCCCTTGGCAAAGCCGACGGTGATGCTGTCCGACTCATAGGCCGATCGCGCCGCGGGGTCTTCAAACTTCAGCTTGAGGTACAACGAATCGGGCGCAAAACCGGCGTTGTAGCGGTATTTGTAGCTCCCGTCGGGAGAGCTATAGACGGTGTCGTGCGGGCTCGGATAGTGGTCTTTCGGGTTGGTCGGCACGACGCGGATCCCGGAGAGCGGCTCCCCCGCTTCGTCGGTCACACGCCCCGTCACCTTAAAATCAGCATGCGGAGTACCATACTCCTCCACCTGATTGCCACAGCTGGAGAATCCCAGCAGTGACAACAGTCCCGCCAGTGCCCAGTTGGTTCCGTGGATCAATTTGCGATTCAGCTTCTTCATAATCTCTTTTCCTTTCTATCGGGTTACTTATACTTCTTACTACTTGTACTTCCGCTTCAGCGTAACGTTGACCTCCTTTTCAGCCGCGCCTAAATACCAGCCTCGGTCGCCGCCCTTCAAGTCGCCCTTGGCAAAGCCGACGGTGACGCTATCCGACTTGTAAGCGGGGCGCGCTGTAGGATCCTCATACCTCAGTTTAATGTACAACGAATCCGATGCCCCTACTGAATTGTAACGATACGTGTACTTCCCGTCCGGACCGGTGTACGTCGTGTCGTGAGGAGAGGGATAGTCCTGCCTGCCCCATTTCCCGTCCACATTCGGCGCTACGATACGTACCCCAGAGAGTGGTCGGCCCTGCTCGTCTGTCACATAGCCCGTCACCTTAAAGTCGGCATTCGGCGATCCGTATTCCAACTGAAATATCTCGCCACAGCCGGAGAATCCTAACAACGACAAGATGCCCGCCAGCGCCCAGTTGGTGCCGCGGATCAATTTGCGACTCAGCTTCTTCATAACCTGTTTTCCTTTCTATTCTATGAGGGTTCGTTCTTTCGAGTGCTCTATTCTTTTCTGCTTATCTGTGGGCAAAGATGAAGAATGCACGTCTGGCGCTGCTTCGCTACTAAACATTTCTAATTTTGGCGCCGTTCACTCACAGAAAGAAATACTGATGGATAAACAGAATCTGAGAATTCTATTCATGGGGACGCCCGACTTTGCCGTGGCTTCCCTCAAGGCCTTGGTAGAAGGCGGGTACTGCGTCGTGGGCGTGGTGACGATGCCCGATAAACCCATGGGCCGGCATGGCAGTATGCTGCAAGCATCGCCCGTCAAGCAATACGCTGCTGCGCACGGCCTACGCGTGCTGCAACCCGAACGCCTCTCTGACCCCGCCTTCGTCGACGAACTCCGCAAGCTCCGCGCCGATCTGCAAATCGTCGTTGCCTTCCGCATGCTGCCGCGCGTTGTTTGGGAAATGCCACGCTTGGGCACGTTCAATCTGCACGCCTCTCTGCTGCCACAGTACCGCGGCGCGGCGCCGATCAACTGGGCCGTTATCCATGGCGACAAGGAAACAGGCGTCACCACCTTCTTCCTCCGCCATGAGATCGACACGGGGCGCATCATCCTGCAACGCCGCGTGCCCATCGCCGAGACTGACGACGCGGGCACGGTGCACGACCGACTGATGGCTATCGGTGCCGCATTGGTTGTCGAGACCGTAGACCGAATCATCGACCATGATGGACATGTGGAGACGACGGAGCAGGAGTCGCTCACGACCGACACCGCCCCGCTGCGCGACGCCCCGAAGATCTTCCGCGATACGTGCCACATCGAATGGTGTCAGCCCACCGAACGCGTCTACAACTTCATTCGCGGCTTGGCTCCCTATCCCGCGGCCTGGACCGAGATCCTCTCGGCCGACGGACGGCGGATGGCGCTCAAAGTGTTCCGCAGCGAGCGCATCGCCGAGCCACACGCACTCTCGCCCGGAGCGATCCGCACCGATGGCCGACGCCACCTCGACGTGGCCACCGAGGACGGCTTCCTCCGACTCCTCGACGTGCAGCCCGCCGGCAAACGCCGCATGACGGCCGACCAGTTTCTCAACGGCACCGACGTCTCCGCCTGCTGCATGGCGTAAACCTTCCAAACACCATTCGAACACCACTTCAACCGCCACTTTCCAACCACTTAATATTACAGTCACATGAACGCATTAGACTACGTAAAGCAATTCAACGGGTTCCTCTGGAACGATTTCCTGATGTACGTCCTCCTGGCCGTCGGCATCTTCTACACCATCTACCTCGGATTCCCGCAGATCCGACACTTCGGACTCATGTTTAAGTACGCCTTCGGGCCAGCCTTCAAGCGACGCAAGAAGCGCGACAAGCACGCTAAGCAGGACGAGGCCCACAAGGTCAACTCCTTCCAAGCCCTGGCCACAGCCGTGGCCGCACAGGTGGGCACGGGCAACATTGGCGGCGTAGCTACGGCCATCGCCACCGGTGGTGTGGGCGCCATCTTCTGGATGTGGGTGTCCTCGCTGCTGGGCATGGGAACGATCTTCTCCGAGGCCACACTGGCGCAGAAGTACCGCGAGGTGAAGGATGACGGCGTCTCCGGTGGGCCCGCATACTACATCTCCAAAGGCCTCAAATGCCACCCACTGGCCGTCTTCTTCGCCCTGGCCATCATCCTCGCCCTTGGTTGCGTGGGTAATATGGTGCAGGCCAACTCCATCTCGATCGCCATCGTCAACTCCCTCGGCACCGGGCCGGACACCATGGCCTACCTGCCCTACCTCATAGGTGTCGCGTTGGCGCTGCTCGTGGGCGTGGTCATCATGGGCGGACAGAAGCGCATCACAGCCATCGCCGAGCTCGTTGTCCCCTTCATGGCGCTGATCTACATCCTCGGCTCGCTCGTCGTGCTCTTCCTTTATATCGGCGACGTGCCCCACATGTTCCAAAGCGTCGTCAGCGAGGCCTTCTCCACGAAAGCCGCGGCGGGCGGTGCAGCCGGTACGGTGATGAAATACGCCATCCGCTACGGCGTAGCGCGCGGCCTCTTCTCCAACGAGGCCGGTATGGGCTCCACGCCGCATGCCCACGCCATGGCGCACGTCAAGGACCCCGCCATTCAGGGCTTCGTGGCCATGGCCGGCGTCTTTGTCGACACGATCCTGATCTGTAGCTCCACGGCCTTCGTTATCATGCTCACCGGCGCTTATCAGGGCACCGACCTCAAGTCCGTAGCCATCACGCAAGAGGCCTTCAACCGCGCCTTCGGCTCCGGCGGCGTCACCTTCCTGGCCATCGCCCTCTTCTTTTTCGCCTTCACCACCATCATGGGCTGGTACATGTTCGGCGAGATGAACGTGCGCTACCTCTTTGGCAAATACGGCGTCCTGCCCTTCCGTCTGATCGTCTGCGGCTGCATCTTCTGCGGCTGCATCTTCGCCGCCGACCTTGTCTGGGAGCTAGCCGACACCTTCAACGGCCTCATGGCCATCCCCAACCTCATCGCCATCGTCTGTCTTGCCCCACAGGTGCGCAAGATGTACACTCACTTCTTGCAGCGCCGCCGTTCAGGCGAGCTCTGACACCCGCTCTGATCTTCAGATCATCCGTTTGACTTCATATCTATATTGTTCGACTCGTGCGTTGAGCTGCTTCGGCTCGCGCACGAGTTTTTTTGTCCCCTATGCTAGCGAAATCCAATGGCGCTTGATCAAATTTTGATGACGCAGAAAACCATTCGGAAGTATTCCGCTGAAAAAGAAGAAGTTAGTCGGTCGTAGGCATTGGACGGGTAACGAAGTGGAAACGAGCGAAGCGCTTGGGGTTGCTGGAATCTGCACAAACAAAGGGCGCTTGTCATTTGAGGGTGCAATGTTACTATGACTATTTGAATTACAGGCGTTTTTGATGCGATTCTCTCTATTTGGCTTTCGGCTTAGGGCAGTTCGGAATGAACGACCAAATGAGCGTTAAAGCTCACATCCCCTGACCCCGCTTCTTCTTTTTCCCGGCTTCATTCCTCAATCGTCGTTGCCATGCGATCTCGGCGTAGTCTGCGCCGTGTGTCTGCAGGGTTGTGACTTCGCCAACCTCCGAAAGAAGGCTTTCCGCGGCATCTAAAGCAGTGTCCACAACAGAACCTGTGACTTGTACGATAGGGGTACTGTCTTTCGTAGGGATCATGGAGGATTGGATGATGGGCTTCAGTATGTTGCCGGGCTCGAACTGTTTCGGCAGGGTGCGGTAGCCGAACTCACGACCGATTTCGGAGGCCTTGAAACTGTGACCGCCGTAGGTAAACTTCAGCTTGTAGACTTTCCCCTACTGGTTCTTCATGCACTCGATTGTGACGCCACTTCGGTAAAGTTCGTAGAGGAACATGGAGTGACCCGACAGGCCTTTTCCGCGGTGCTTGTCGAGTAGGGCGTAGCAGATGCTCTGAACTTGTTGCTTTGTCACCTCTCTTGCGGGATCGGCTTGAGCTTTCCGGTACGGTCGCACGGCGTGGATCTCTTTGGCGATGGTTAGCCCGTACTTGCGGCTGAGTTCTTCGGCTACTCTCGCCGCCCGATTGCTCACGAAGGTGGTGTCGTAGACCTGCCCGCAGAGGCTGATCCGATTGGCGATGATGTGGATGTGCAGGTTGTCGGTGTCCTTGTGTGTGACGGCTACCCATTGGTGGTCGTCCAGGCCCATCTGTTTGGCGAAGAGCAGGGCGATGCGGTTCAGCGCCTTGAACATCATTCGCGGCTCGTCCTGCGGGGCGATGCCGATTTCGATGCGCAGGAACTTGTTTTTGCAACGGCTGTTGTAGTCGCTGATGAGCTTCATCTCCTCGTGGATCTCCTTCGGCGTTTCGCCGCAGAGGTTGTGGAGGGCGAGGACGCGGCCGAGCTTGCCCTCGCGAAAAACGTACTCCAGCGCGTTGCTTCCGTGTGCGATGGCCTTACATATTGCAATCATGCCGCTCGATATTTAAGCGCTTAAACACCTCTTCGTCGACCCGATAGCAGGGGCTGAAGAACCGCTTAAACGCAATCTTGGCATAGGTGGCAAGCGCCTTCGTGGCGTCCACCCAGGAGGCATCCTTGACCTTGATCAGGTTGGAGATGCGCGCGTAGAACAGCGCCGTCTGACGGAGGATGGCGAGGGCCTCCCTCTCGTTTTCGCTCATCGGGGGCACGGCGACGACGGATCCGCCGAGCAACATCTCGCGGCAATAGTCGGAGTATTTCCGCCCCGCGTTCGCGGCCCTCGAACGGATCCGTTCCTTCTCCTCGGCCGTACATCGGACCCTAATAAAGGCCGTCTTGTTCGGCTTCTTGTCTTCCTTTTTGTTGTGCTTTTTCATGTGGATAGGTCTTTTCTGTGATACTTATTCTATGGTTTGGGCCGATGAGAACGGATGTGATTACGGCCTTCTCCCTCGGGCCGCAAGGCCAGGGGAGCAAGCGCAGTTTGTGGGAACAAACTGACGTCTTGCATTACCGTCGTCACGCTCCGGTACGATCCCGGTATGTTTCTTATAATCAATACATTCCGTGCATTCAGATGGCTACTGCATGCCTGGTGTGCACGTCATTCATGGACTCTTCAACGAATCCGCGTGCTCGGATTACAGTTTGCGCCACTCTTCGATCTCCTCGGCGTAGTCCTCCAAATGGGCGCGCACGATGCGCTCCACGAAGCTCGACAGGTTGGCGCCCCGATCGCCCAAGCGACGGACAACAAGGTCGGCGCGCTCCTGCGTCTCCCGGCTGAGATAGACCGCCCGCCGATCTGTCAGTTTGGCAGGGACGAGGAAGGTCTGCTTGTAAGCCTCCAGCGTCCCCCGCCTCATTTTGGCGCTGATGCGTTTCGGTGTGGAAGCACGCTCGGCATGCACGGATTGTTCGGATGGCTCTGCACGCTGTGGTTGCGTTTCTCCTAAATAGGCATCGAGAAATGTTGCTTCCTCTTTGTTGGTGTTTTTCTCTTTCATGGTTGTTATCTCCTTTTCAGTTTGATGGTGTGGGATGGTTTGGTTGTGTGTGGCGCCTGTTCCCGCCCCTCCTGCTGGCAACGGACGCGGCTGACATGAAACTCGTTGAGATCCTTACATCCTCGGTAGTGCACGGACATGTCTTCCACCTGGAACCCGGCTTCGATGAATGCACTCAGGGTTCGCCTTCCGGCCTCGTCGTTATCGAGGAAGGCACGGATGGCGGTGATGCGCTGCTCGCGCAGGTAACGGATACACCGCCCGACATTCGCCACGGAGTTCATCACGAGGCAATGGCTGCCGACCCTCTCTTTCATTGAAAGGAAGGAGAGGAAATCCATGAAGCCCTCGAAGACGCAGACCGGATGCCGCCCATCGGGGAAGACCGGCGTGATGTCTTTCGGCGCCAGCGTCCCCTTGAACGGCCCGGCGCCCCGCAGTTCGTAGCCGCCCGAGGCGTTGGCAAAGCCGATGACTTTGTACGTCCGCCCCTGCACTTCGTAGCGGACGCATCGAAGGAAGGGCTGAGCCCGGCCGAGGTCGATACACCGCACTTTTGTCAGGTAGTCCTGCAAATGTGGCGGAAGGTCGTCCGATATGCTGATCTGCTTTCTGCAACTGGACACGCTCTCGGCGGCATGGCTGTAGGATTCCGTCCGTGGATAGTCGTTCGTCGTGCGACCGAAAACCATCTGCCCCAAACGGCGTATGGCCTCCGGGAGGGTGCACTCCTCCAGCCGCATACAGAGATCGATGATGCTCCCGCCGCGGCCCTCGGCATAGTCGAGCCACAGGTTCTTTTCGGTGTCCACCTTGAAGCTCGGGTGACGATCATCCCGCAGCGGCGAGCGGTACATCGCGTAGTTCGCCAACCGTCGGACAGGCGCGATGCCCAGACTTTCCAAGTACGCCGTGATAGGGTACCGCTTGATGGCCGATAAGTCTTCTTCTTTCATGGTTCGGAGGTATGAGATTAGGTAATGAAATGGCGCGGTGTTTTATCCGAATGCAAATGATTTGCGATGAATCACTTCGGTGTTTGATCTTATTCCAATGAAATGAGATCAACTACACTTGTGTTTTATTACGCTTCATATGATTTCTAATCAACCACACTGGTGATTCTTTCTATTCCAGATGCATTGTAATGATTGCTTGCGGTGATTCTTCGCATTTCAAATGAAATTTGATCAAACTCTGCGGTGATTATTTATACTCCATACGTATTACAATGAATTCCTATAGTGATTTGTCTCATTTCAAATGAAATGAGATTAAATACGATGGTGTTTCTTCTTGATTTCATTGTTTTCCGATCAAACACTTGGACTTTTTAGCCCCCTTCTTACTACTTACTACAACCGTAGTAAGTGCCTGTTTTCCAATGGAAATTGGTCGAATCGATGTCACTACACAGTTGACTACATGTCACTACTACAGGATCGAAGGAGGGGGCAGGGTAGGATCTTTCGGACTTTGTAGACATACAGCGGGCTGCCGCCGTTTCGCCGCCGGCTGACCTTGATGTATCCAACCCTTTTCAGCGCCTCGCCCATGCGTTTGGCCGTGAGCGGCTGGCGCGTGTAGGCGCCGAGGTAAGTCAGGATTTCGGTCGTCGTCAGGTAGGAGCAATCGCTGTCGGTGGTTGGCAGCTCGAAGCAGCGCAACAGGAGCTCCATCTCCGCGGTCTGCACTTGGAACGCCTCGCTTTCGCGGTACAGCTCCGCGATCTCCTCGTCGTTGAACCAATACCGATAGCCCGATTGCAGCAACCATTTCGCCTCCGCATAGACGGCGTCCATCGAGACGTTCCTTGCCCGATCGATGTCGATGGAAAGTGCCTCGAAGGGTAGAAAGCGCCTGCTTCCAGTGGGGTCGGTGAGGAAGTCGTTACCGTTCACCGAGGCCACGAAGCTCGCCATGTGGGGGTGCTCCTCCACGTGCTTATCGTAAGGCATACGGTACTTGACCATCGGACAGGTGATTAGGTTCTTCAGTTCGTTTTCGTCCCGCTTGTTGAGCGCCTTGAGCTGGTCGTCGATGTTGATGATGAGGTTCTGCCCGACGTAGGTCAGCGTGTCTTTTTCCTGTGGATAGATCTTGCCGGTATAGCTGTAATCGTGCAGCTTAGGCGGGCAAAGCAGGTCGAGAAATGTTGTTTTGAATCGTCCCTGTTCGCCGGTTAAGACTAGGCAGGTGTGGTTACGGCACGCGTGGTCGTCCATCGCATTGGCTACTACAGCCACAAGCCATTTTGTTAGGTACGGCAGCCATTTCTCCGGGTTACGGACGACGACGCAGTCGGCCAATTCATGGATGGCGTGTGCATTTGGGGCATCCAATGCAGCGCTGGGTAAGGCTTTGAAATATTCCTGTATGGGATTGATGCGCGGAGAAAAACTGCTTTCGATGATCGAGTAGAGGTTATCCGGGGAGGTCATGATCCCGGCTTCGCTATCGAGTTCGCGGCGCAGCGTGTTGATCTCATAGCGGCCGACCTTCACGAATCGGCTGTCCTCCCGGCCGCGATATTCCGCCCGTCCCCAAACGGTGTTGTATCGGAATACGTAATGCTGAGAGAGGTAAGTCTCGATCTCCCCGTTCTTGGATGAGCGTCCGCCACTGTTCGGTGTTTTGCTGGTGTTTATCTTGCTTTTATCTGCCTGTTTCTTCATGGTTGGTTTGGATGAGTTCTCGGGGGTGAAGGTGTGATGAGCATCCCCGGCATCCAAGCATGCAGTGTATTCCGGCATAATGTTGCATCTGTTTGCGGCCGATTTCTTCAGAGAATAGGCTTTACAAGGAAGTGATTCGCTCCTTCGATAAGACAAAATGGCAGTGAAAGGAAGGGGAAGGGGGATGATTCGCGGGCTGCTATCTGCTTTCCGTTGCGGCTGTTTTCCGAATAAGCGAAAGTCGCCCCTTGCTGCGCCGGTTGTATCCCTGCTGTTCCATTTGCATCCCTCCTGTTCCCGATTGCGTTGACAGCATTTTGCGTGCAATTACGTTTGCCGCCGAAAACAGTAAAACCTAAATACCAACCAGAAAACTAATAAGTGAGACCATGAAGTACTTAGTTATTACGGAGGCCGATTGGCTCTGCCTGCGGAACGAGGTGCTGAGCCTTGCGGAATGTTACCTGAAGGCTTTCGGAGAACCATCTAAACACACGGATTGGTTGCATAACGGAGACGTTTGCCGACTGCTCGGCATCAGCAAACGCACTCTGCAACATTACCGGGATACGAACGTGCTACCTTTTGCGCAGATCGGGCATAAGTGCTATTACAAGCGGGAGGACGTGGAGCGACTACTCTGCGTAAAGTCTGACAAAACGACAAACACGACGAAGCGATGATGAAAGCAATTCAAGAATTGAGTATGGAAACGGGTGAGATGCAGGTGGTCCTCTCCGCCTTGCGACGCGTCAGGGAACGGATTCGAGAAGTGTCTGAGACGCACCGGCCGCTTTTCAGCGGTGAGCACTTTCTCACAGGCAAGGAGGTTTGCGAACAGCTTTATATCAGCCCCCGCACCTTGCAGGATTATCGCGATCGAAAGATCATCCCCTACACACAGTTTGCCGGCAAGATCCTCTACAAGGCCTCAGACTTAGCAAGGATCCTGGAGGAGAATTACAAGGGAGGCGGGAAACGGTAAGACGCGAAAGGCGCATAATTGAATTGAAAACGGCACTTAGGCAGGGACCTCTCTGCATTAAGTGCCGTTTCTTGTTAACGTAAGCTCGATATAAGTGCACTTTTTTTTCGCTGGCGAGTCGCTTGCCGGGAGTATCTTACGTAGGACCGACGTTATCGTTATGGCTGTTTTGTCACCTCACTTATTCTGCCGAACAAAACCATCTATGATCTGTACAAAAATAGGGCCGATTCTGAAAACAGGATCAAAGAAATCAAGAACGATTTTTCTGCAGACCAGTTAAATTCCAGAGACTTTTGGGCAATCAAATTCTGTGAATCCTTTATCATCATAGCCTACAATTTCATCAGTTTGTTTCGTCACTACATCATCAATTCAAAACAGCAATACTTTCTAAAAACGATCCGGTGTCAGATCCTCTCCATACCGGCCTCTCTCGAAAAAGAGGAAGCAAAAATGTCTTACGTCTTGTCCGGTCAACCAAGCAACGGTAGGCCTTTCTCGGACTATGGAAAACGGCCGAAAATTTTGACTTACAGCGCACCCTTCTTTCCGAATGACCGATTTGGGATAATCTTGCGTCCAATTTGTGTGATGGCTCAGTCAATCTTTCCACTCTGTTTGATATGGTTGGCGGTAGAAAGACTATACTCAAAGAGTCAGGCAAGTCCAGATGAAGCGTCTTTGTTCTTTGGTGGGAGGTTTCTTTGCAGTGGCTCCCTCTGCGTGCGCCAGCCCGTGCTGAGCGAGGAAGAGAAGTTCTTCGCCAATCATCGGCCACACAGGTTTGTCGAGGAGTTTGTGTAGTGTCATCGCGTATCGATGTTTAATAGTGTGTTGATATTGAGCTATGCGTTACGATGTCTTGCGAGCTGTAGAGATAGCCCTTGAATAGCTCTAACACTGTAAAAGTAATGGCCAAATCAATGTACTTGAATGCCTTAGGAATGGCAGAGAGATATCGGGAAAGAGTGGACGATCAAGAGGTGTCAAATAGGCGATTTCATAGTATATCTCTTTCGCTTGGTATCTTTGTAGGGGAAAAGGGGCCTTGCAGAGCAAGGTCTCCGTAGGACAACTATTATTATATGGCGAAGAAAGTAAACAAAACACTAGAACCCAAGCCAATTGAGGTTAGTCTCTGGGAGAGTGCTAACAAGCTCCGTGGAGCCGTCGAACCCAGCGAGTACAAGCACGTGGTGCTGAGTCTCATCTTCCTCAAATATGCCAACGACAAGTTTGAGGAGCGAAGACAAGAACTGATTGCCGAAGGTCGGGAAGCCTTCGTGGACAATGCCGTCTTCTACACGGCCAAGAATGTTTTCTACATCCCCGAAGTATCCCGCTGGTCGAAGCTCATGCAGGAAGCTAAGCAAGCAGATCTGGCCTTGCACATCGATGCGGCACTGGCTGCCTTGGAGCAGGAGAATGAGTCGCTACGTGGTGCCCTGCCGAATAACTACTATGCTTCGTTGGGATTGGACCGCACGAAGCTCGCCACACTCCTCGACCGCATCAACGAGGTCGATACGCTCACAGCAGCCGATGGCGACCTCATGGGGCGGGTCTATGAATACTTCCTCGGCAAGTTTGCCATCGCTGAGGGCAAGGGTAAGGGTGAGTTCTATACGCCTAAGACCATTGTACGGCTGATGACGGAGCTTATCGAACCGTATAGTGGACGCATCTATGACCCTTGCTGTGGCTCGGGCGGTATGTTTGTGCAGAGCCTCAAGTTCATCGAAGCCCACCAAGGGAATAAGCTCAATATCTCGGTCTATGGGCAGGAATATACTAACACCACCTACAAGCTGGCGAAGATGAACCTCGCCATTCGTGGTATCACCTGTAATCTTGGGGAGCAAGCTGCCGACACCTTCCATCGTGACCAGCATCCCGACCTCAAGGCCGACTTCATCCTCGCTAATCCGCCCTTCAATCAGAAGGCGTGGCGTGGTGTGAATGAGCTGGTGAACGACCCTCGCTGGATGGGTTTCCCCACACCACCCACAAGCAATGCCAACTACGGCTGGATACTCAACATCCTCTCGAAGCTTTCGCACTCTGGGACGGCTGCCTTCCTCTTGGCTAATGGCGCCCTCTCGGGCGATGGTACGGAGCAGGAGATACGCAAGGAGCTGATCCAGCAAGGCGTCGTGGAAGCCATTATTCTCCTCCCAAGAAATATGTTCTACTCCACCGACATCAGTGTGACGCTGTGGATACTCGCTCGTGACCGGTCAGCACATACTGCCGAGCAGAACGGACATATGATCCGCTATCGTGACCGCTGTGAGGAGACGCTATTCATTGACCTTCGGGCGGTGGGCGAACCCTTTGAGAAGAAGTATATCCAGTTCAATGCTGAGCAGATCGCCAGCATTGCCTCCACCTATCACGCTTGGCAACGAGAGGGCTACGACCAACCTTACGAGGATATCCCCGAATACTGCTATTCCGCCACACGCGCAGAGATCGCAGCGAAGGGCTATTCGCTTGTACCTAGTAAGTACATCCCTTTTGCTAGCCGTGACGAAGCTGTGGACTTTGCCTCGGAGATGCAGACTATACAGAGCAGACTCTCTACATTGATGGAGCAAGAGGCGAAGAACACTACTGCACTCAGTGCGCTCTTTGCCGAACTGGGCTTCCCCCTCAATACCTCTGCCGATGCATAAGCACTATCCTCACCATCCCCTCGGTAACTTCATCCGTGCGGTAGATGAGCGCAACCGTTCGGGCGCGGTCTCTCGCCTCCTCGGTGTAAGCGTAAACAAGAGCTTTATCCCCTCCGTAGCCAACACCATCGGCACGGATATGACCAACTATAAGGTTGTACGAAAAGGACAGTTTGTCTATATCTCTGATACTTCTCGTAGAGGAGATAAGATTGCGCTTGCTCACTTCCAAGAAGAAGAGTGCATCGTGTCGCAGGCTTATACGGTCTTTGAGGTCATTGAAGGAGCAGGGCTGTTGGCAAAGTATCTCATGCTATGGTTCTTGCGCCCCGAGTTTGACCGCTATGCACGCTTCCACTCGCACGGCAGTGCCCGAGAGGTTTTTGACTGGGAGACGCTCTGTGCTACGCTTATTCCCGTACCCCCGCTAGCGGAGCAGGAGCGCATCGTCTCGCAATTCGCCACCATCGAGGAGCGTATGCGTCAGTGTCAGTCACACATAGCCCTCTTGGAGCGCACCGCCACCGCGCTCTATCGCAAGACCTTCGTCGAGGGCATCGATAGAATCCACTTACCCGAAGGCTGGCGCATGGGCACGCTGGGAGAGGTGGCAGCTTTCTGCTATGGTAAAATGCCACAGGTAGATAAACAAGGAATAGTTCCTGTATTTAGTGGCTATGGTATTGTTGGCTATACGCATCAAGAAATGTTCAAGTACCAGCATATCATTGTTATTGCTCGAGGAGACTCTGGCTCTGGTAAAGTAGTTCTATCTCCTGAGTCGTTCTTTTTGACAAATCTCTCAATCGCTGTATTATTAGGACGGAATGCAGGGATGCGGTACTACCTCTATCATCATTTGAGAGAGCTTGATACTCTATCTCTTCGCTCAGGCTCTGCACAAGCTCAGATAACGATAAGTAGCTTAGAGGGTTTTGGTGTAGTTATACCTCCTCTTGCTCTTTGTTTGAAGTATGAAGAGCTTGTCAAGACGCTCAATAAATCAATGGATAATAACCAACGTCAGCTCGCCTGCTTAGAAAAACTCAAGGCGGTGCTGCTGACACAAATCAAGTAAAGAAGGGCAATGGAAAGAATGTATGCATTTATTGATGAGTCTGGAGCTTTTGGCTTTGACTTTGATAAACCAGGATGTAGCCAATACTTCATCATCTGTGCTGTTATAGTTAAAGAGTCTGAGCTCCCGATTTTGGAGGCTAGGGTGGAGGAGGTAAGGGCTAAGTACTTCCAAACAGGAGAGATGAAATCAAGTAAGGTGGGTAAAAATAATCAACGTCGAAAAAGAATACTTGATGACCTTAAAGACCTACCTTACAAGTTCTATGCCTTTGTTTGTGACAAGAAAAAGATTGGCGAAAACTCAGGCTTGCATTACAAAAAGTCGTTCTATAAGTTCTTGAACAACCTCGTGTATGAGGAGCTTAGTATTGTTTTTCAACGATTAACCATAGTTGCAGATGGAGTAGGAGGTAATGATTATCAGCAGTCTTTTAGTCAATATATGACCAAAAAGGCTCGAGCTACCGATCTCTTCGGAAAAGGTTATCGTAATATAGAAGATAGCAAGGAACAAGTTCTTATCCAACTTGCAGATTTTATATCGGGTTCTTTGTCTTTTAATTACGAACCGAGTAAGATTACTCAGGCAGAAGGCTACAACTACAAGTCAATACTTAAAGCAAAGACTTTATTACTTAGGAACTATCCTAGAGATTTCAGCTCATATACACCGCCAGAGAGAACCTTAACAAGCGGTTACGATCGCACCATAGCAGAGATAAGCTATAGGCAAGCAATAACATTCAGAGAAAAGAACAGTGGAACGACTGATGAGTTTGTGCAAAGACAAATAGTCGTGCTCGATTATCTTCTCTTTCGATTTATGAATCTTTCTCCAAGACATTATATACCCACTGAAGAGTTGAAAAAACAGTTGCAATTTAGGGGGTTTGAAAAAATATCTACCCAAGTCTTCCGAACAAAGATAATAGCTAGACTAAGAGATGAAAGAGTTATTATCTCTAGCAGTAAAGAGGGTTACAAATTGCCTTCAACTCATCAAGAGTTGCGTGATTTTATATCTTTGGGCAAGAGTATTGTCACACCTTTACTTTCCAGATTGCGAACGTGCCATGATGTGGTAAAGTTAGGGACAGATGGAGATTTTGACTTATTTGATGAGTTTCGGTTTGTCGAAGATGTAAACAAAGCAATAGGAAATGAGTTATAATCCTTTTATCGAAGCCAGCTTAGAGACAGCCATTGCAGAGCTCTTCACCCAACAAGGCTATACGCATCAGTTGGGGAGCGACCTTGTGCGCAAGAATAAGCGCGAAGTCGTCTTGCAGGAGGAGCTGAAGCAGTTCCTCCGCTGTCGTTATGCCGATGAGGGCATTACCGAGAGCGAAGTAGGGTGTGCCGTGGCAAGGCTTACCGCAAGTACTGAGGGAAGCGACTACGAGCGCAATCGGGCGACACATCACTTGCTCACGGAGGGCTTCTTTCTCCCAAGAGAGGATAGCAGTCTGCCCGACTTATATATCTTGCCCATTGATTGGGACGAGACGGAGCGCAACAGCTTTCTCCTCACGACGCAGCTAGAAGTGCAAGGCACAGAGCTACGCCGCCCCGATGCAGTGATTTATGTCAATGGCTTACCGCTGGTGGTCATCGAGCTGAAGAGTGCCGTGCGTAAAGAGACTACTCTGGGTGAAGCTTACCGCCAAGTGACAGTGCGCTATCAGCGAGACATTCCTGAGCTAATGCGCTTCGCTGCCTTTGTGGTGCTGAGTGATGGGGTGAACAGTAAGTATGGCACGCAGTTCTCTCCCTACGAATATTTCTACGCTTGGCCTAAGCTACAGTCAGGAGACAAAGCGGCTGAAGGCATTGCGAGTTTAGAGACGATGGTCGGAGGCTTACTCAGTAAGGAGCGGTTGCTCCCCGTGGTGCGTGACTTCATATTCTTCCCCGAGGGCGGTAAGAAGGAGGTGAAGATCATCTGTCGCTATCCGCAGTACTTCGCTACCGAGAAGCTCTACCAGAATATCCTCCATCATGCACGCTTCGTCACTGGGAGCGATGGCAAAGGGGGTACGTACTTCGGCACTACGGGCTGTGGCAAGAGTTTGACGATGCTTTTCCTCACAAGACAACTGATGCGCTCACGGCAGCTCGCTAGCCCAACGATTATCCTCATCACCGACCGTACCGACCTCGACCAACAACTAGCGGGGCTGTTCGCAGGAGCCAAGAGTTTCATCGGTGATGATAGCGTCGTCTCCATCCAAAGCCGCAGAGAGCTTAGGACGCTACTCGGAGGACGGCGGTCGGGAGGAGTTTTCCTCACCACCATTCATAAGTTTAATGAGGATACGGAGCTGTTGAGCAAACGCAGTAACATCATCTGCATCTCGGACGAGGCACATCGCTCGCAGACGAACCTATCGGAGAAAGTATCCTTGACGGATGAAGGCGTGCACCGAAGTTTTGGCTTTGCCCATCATTTGCACCGCTCGTTGCCGAATGCCACTTATGTGGGATTTACAGGGACGCCCATCGATGCCACCCTGGAGGTCTTTGGCAACATCGTAGACACCTACACGATGACAGAGTCTGTGGCGGATGGCATCACTAGGCGCATCGTCTACGAGGGGCGAGCCGCCCGAGTGCTACCTGAGCCTGAGAAGATACGAGAGATCGAAGCCTACTATAAGCAATGTGAGGAAGAAGGGGCTAACCCCGAAGAGATTGAGGCGAGCAAACGCGCAGTGACACAGATGGAGCGTATACTGGGGCATCCTAAACGCTTGCAGATGGTCGCCGAAGACCTGCTCAGGCACTACGAGACGAGAGTCGAGGAGGGGAGTAGCGTACGAGGCAAGGCAATGATCGTCTGCATGAATAGACGTATCGCCCATACGCTCTATCAGCGACTCATCGCCCTACGCCCCAAATGGAAGGAAGAAGGGGCACTTCGTCTCATCATGACACGCCACAAGGACGATGCCCCCGAGCTCTATCAGCTCCTCAGTACGGACGAGGATAGGCAAGCGTGGGGGACGCTCTTCAAAGACCCTTCCTCAACCTTTAAGCTGGCCATCGTCGTAGATATGTGGATTACAGGCTTTGATGCTCCCTGCTTAGACACAATGTATATCGACAAGCCCCTCCAACGGCATACGCTCATTCAGACCATCTCACGTGTGAATAGAGTGTTCCCAGGTAAAGAGAAGGGCTTGGTGGTGGATTACATCGGCATTAAATCTGCCCTCAATGATGCGCTAAAGCAATACGCCACAGGTGGAGAAGAGGAGCAGGGACTGGAGTCGATACAGCAGTCTATCCGTATGGTCAAAGATGAGCTGGATATCTTGCGTCGACTCTTCGTGAAGTTCAATCGCAAGCCCTTCATCGAAGGCTCGCCCTTGGAGCAATTGCAGTGCCTGAGACTAGGTGCTGAGTATGCGCAAGGCGACAAGCAACGTGAGACGCTCTTCATGGGACATACACGTAAGCTCCGCTCTGCCTTTAGCCTTTGCAGTACAAGCGAAGCAATCAGTCCTGAGGAGCGTGAGGATATTCACTTCTTCTCAGCTGTAGCGACTATCCTCCGAAAGCTTACTCGTGGCGACGCCCCCGATGCTGAGCAGATGAATAGACGTGTGGAGGAGATGATTAGTGAGGCTCTGCGCTCTGATGGTATTGAGGAGGTCTTGCAGATAGGTCAGGAGGGTGAAGAGTTGGACTTGATGAGCGAGGCTTATATGGAGCGTCTCTCTCGCTTGGAACTACCCAACACCAAAGTCAAGCTTATGGAGCGACTCTTGAGACAAGTCATCCGTGCCTTCCAACGCGTGAATAAAATCAAGGCCATTGACTTCACTAAGCGACTCAATGAACTCATAGACCGTTACAACGACCGCAGAGATAGTGTAGCCTTTGCGGATGATGTGGTGACAGAGGTAGCGCATCAGATGACAGAGCTATTGAAGAGCCTACGCGCCGAGAAGAATAGCTTCGCCACAATGGGCATCACCTATGAAGAAAAGGCCTTCTATGATATCCTCAAGACGATCGCTCAGCAATTTGGCTTTGACTATCCTGAGGATAAGCTACTAGCCTTAGCTGCTCGCATCAAGAGTTTGGTCGATGATAAGTCTCGCTACACAGACTGGGCTACACGTGGTGACATTAAGGCAGAGCTGAAAATGGATCTTATCGTCGTGCTTGCAGAGTATGGATACCCACCAGTTACGAATGATGCTGTCTTCAAAGAAATCCTAGAGCAAGCCGAGAACTTCAAGCGTAGCCAAGATAAGGCTACGTGAGTTCGACAATCTATTATCAGCTTTCTCCTTCTTCGATAGAAAATCCCCTCCATCAACATCGTCGGGGAGATTGTGCATTCCTCTTTTCTGCGCTCATTATCGATTCGCAGGAACTACATCGACTACACCCCAACCTCTCTTCTTTCACCGCATTATCCCCGTTGTAGTCATGTAGTAAGATCTAATCGGTGAAAGGAGACCTCTGCAAAACCATTTGCCGGCTTCATTTCGTATCTCCATTATTTTTCGTAGCTTATAGCATGAAACAAGAGCCTTCTTCCCCCAGTTTTGCCGATATATTCCTCGGCCAGCGCAAAATCAAGCGCACCTTCCTCTCACAGATAGACAAGATCATTGACTGGACTCCAGTCCGTGGTATCATCGAGGTTGCTTATACCAAAGGCAACAAGTCCACAGGTCGCCCCAGTTACGACAGCCTTGTGCTGTTCAAGACAGAGCTTCTTCGTACTTGGTATGGTCTCGAGCGATGGTGAGGTGGAGGAACAGGTAAATGACCGCTTGTCCTTCAGCCGCTTTGTAGGTCTTGGTATGGAAGACTCTGCCCCGGACAAGTACCACGGTCTGCCGGTTCCGAAATATCCTAGTAGAGGCAGATCTCTATGATCGAGTACTGGACGAAATCAACAGGCAGCTCGAAAGCAGGGGTGTCGTCGTTAGGCGCGGAGCCATCATTGATGCAAGCATAACGGACACCCCTCGTCGTCCTCGTGGACGCAAAGCGTATGAGGTTGTTACGGACAGAGAAGAGGAAGATGGTAAGGAAGCATCAGAGAAAGCTATGCTCAAAGAAATTACTAAGCCTAATGTAGATGCGGAGGCTAGGTGGGTAAAGAAGGCGGGGAAGTTACACTTCGGCTATAAGCGCCATACGGTTACGGATGTGAACGGACTCATCCTCGCCGAGGAAACCACCTCTGCTAATGAGAGCGACATCAAACATTTCGAAGCCCCTTTGAAGAAAGCAAAGCTACCCAAGGGGGCTCCTGTCTTTGCAGACAAGGGATACGATTCAGCCGAGAATAGGAAGACCCTCAGCCGGATGAAGCTGAAAAGCCGCATTATGCATAGAGGAACAAGGGCACACAAGATTACCGAGAGGGAACAGCGGGTGAACGTGGCCATCAGCCGGATCAGATACAAAGTGAGACCTCTGCAAAACTCCCCACACAAAGGTTCTAAGAAATACAACTTGCTGGTAATCAATAATGGATCTTTTGAGCGAGTAGAGTTTTGCAGAGGTCTCAAAGTGGAAAGAACCTTTGGCTCCATCCACCGATGGTTTCGATCGAGAGTCGCCCGATATGTGGGGCTTGCAAAGACGCATGCCCAGCATATGATGGAAGCAATGGCTTATAACCTCCATCGGGCTCCAGGGATCATTGTGTCCAATTCTCTCAAATAAGGGGGGAAATATCCCCTAAAAGGGGCTTGAAAGCCAAGAGAAACCACCCATTATAGCCCTTTATTGAAAGCATTTCTACGAAAATGAGCCATCAATGAGCCATCACATAGAAATCACGTGAAAACGTGCTCGTTTTACAGAGGTCTCGAAAGGAGAAAAAGACCTGTCTGGACAGCCGTACAGGGATCACGCAGACGCAGCTTGTTGCTTTCGGATCAGCTTGTCCATGTCCTCCGAGATCTTTTTGTCCGTCACCTGCGCATAGATCTGCGTGCTGGATATGGACGCGTGCCCCATCATCTTGGCGATGCTCTCTATCGGGATACCAGCACTGAGTGACAGGGTTCCGAACGTGTGACGAGCCATGTGGAAAGACAGGCGTTGTCTGATTCCACATGCCAGACCCACAGTGCTCAGTTTGTTGTTCATCGCGCTACGGCTGCAATCGTATGGAAAGACAAGGTCGTCGCCTTCTTCTTTCACTGTCTGGTCCTCTCGGCATCTGCTAAAGATCTCCTCCGCGATCGGATGTAACGGTACGACAGACTCCACTTTCGTCTTCTGCCGTTCCTTGCGGATATACCTCCTACCGTCGGCTGATGTTTGGATATGAGAGAATTTCAGGCGCTCCATGTCCGCAATGGCCAGTCCGGTGAAGCAGGAGAAGAGAAACATTTGCCGGGCTTGCTCTGCTTCCCTATCGTTCACCTTTAGTGCCATGAGCTTGGCCACATCGCTCTTTTGCAAGAAGCGAATCTTCCGTTCTACCTTTTCATAGGTAGCGCCCTCAAAAGGATTGTAGCGAATGATCCTTTTGCTGACCGCACGATACATCAATCGACTGAGCCAACAGAGATCTCGATTGACTGTCTTTGCTGTAAATCGCTTCTTTTTGAGGTAGAAGCGAAACTCCTCAAACATCCCATCTGTAACAGCGTCGATGGGCATGTCCTTTTGCCCTTTGCTTTCTATCCACTCGCGAAGCATCTTGTCTGAATAGGTGTGATTTCGATAGGTGCCTTCTGACCTCGACCTACCCACGCATGCTTTTACAGATTGCAGCTCCGCCCTACTCATGGTCAAAAGGGTAGTCGGTGCCGCGGCGACACCCTGCAAGCGATTCTTGAGCAGTTCTGCACTGACCACGCCGTCCTTCGTGAGCATTTCCGCGTGAGTCTTTTCCACAAGCTCCCTGAACACTGCGAGGCGTTGGTTGATTTTCTTTTCGCCGGTTATACCCTGTCTGCTGTTCCATTCGGCTGGCAGACATTCTTCGCCGGTTGTCATCACCACACTTCTGCCATCGATGGTGACGCGGCAAAAGATGGCCGTCTGGCCGTCTGCTTTTGTCTTCTGTCGATTGATGTAGAACAGGATTTTGAATGTACTTCTCATATCGGTTTCGGTTAAATGGTTAGGTGCAAGTCTTTGGTGAAGGCGATCAAGCGGTCAAACTCTTCAAATAGCTTTTGGGGAGTGACTTTCGCATATCGCTCGGTCATGTGCACCGTGCTATGCCCAAGCATCTTGCTGACAGTCTCAATGGGCACGCCCTGTTCCAAGGTGACGAGTGTTGCAAAGGTGTGTCGGGCCGTGTGCGTGGTGATGGGCAAAGACAGTCCGGCCCTTAGCGAGATCGCCTTCAGACAAGACAAATAGGTGGAATAATTCATATAAGGGAGCAGTGTCTCCCTGGCATCGTTGTGTAGCTGTTCCAGCAACCGAAGGGCTTCAGGCAAGAGCTTCACGCGACAGAGGACGCCTGTCTTCTGCCTGTTGAACTTCAACCAAAGGGCGCCCTCATCGTCGCGGACAAGATGCTCGCGGTTCAACGCCATCAAATCGCAATAAGCCGCGCCGGTGTAACAAGCGAAAAGAAACACATCGCGGGAGGTTTCCATATCCTCGTTCAAACCGTCAAAACGCAGCGTCTTCAACTTGTCTAATGCATCCTTATCAAGCGCCTTGGGTAATCGGCGGTCTCCCTTGTCCACATGTACATTGTCGAATAGCAAGGAGTCTGCCGCTCCTTCGCGATAAGCCAGCTTGCAGACCTTCTTGATAAGGACGATCATGTTATAGCAAGTGCTTTGTTTCAGACCAACTTCTCCTATCACATACTGCTCGAATTGTTTGATAAAGTCCTCCGTGAGCTGC
The DNA here is from genome assembly GCF_003033925.1 of Tannerella serpentiformis. NCBI lineage: Bacteria > Pseudomonadati > Bacteroidota > Bacteroidia > Bacteroidales > Tannerellaceae > Tannerella > Tannerella serpentiformis. The sequence goes on along the minus strand of NZ_CP028365.1, from coordinate 2,198,389 downwards.
GAAAAGGTCAAGTCGGAGACTTTGTGCTTCGCCCGAATGAACTGCAGCAATCGCACTCTTGTCTGACGATACGAGGCCAAAGAATTTTCTTTGATGTCTACACCGACGTGCTCCTTCATTTCCTCGATCAAACCATCAAATCGCTCTAAAAGCATAGTTCGACTTTGCATGCTACCTTGGAAATGCTCCTTGATGTCGGTTGCGTCAAACGGGGATCCCTTGGCAAGCAAGGACTGATAGGATACCTGAACGGCGAGAAGGAGGTTGTCCAATCGTCCATTGACTTCGACCGCCTCGCGGCTCTTCCCGTCCACCCGGCTTTCGCGCGGGTTCCATAGATCGGAGTTGCAAGACAGCTTGCAACTAAACTGTGCGATGGAACATCCCAGTGTGATCCGTCCCATGATCGGCGCCTTGCCCAACCTGTCGCGACTGCTCTTTTTGAGGTAGAGCAACACCTTCATTTTCATGTCATCCATACGCTTTGAAAACTGTGGGCAAAATTACCCGGTTCAAAGCGCCTGTTACCTGTGCAGACTCCTGTATATCAATGCAAAAGAGCCGTGTGCGAGAAAGGCTCAGTTACCTATCACTGCACCGTCGTTACCTACCACCAGACTGGGTAATAATTTGGTAACTGAACTTCTGCTTAAGACCGCACTTTTCTGCCTTTTACGCTCGACGCAATCGAAAGCGTATCGCCCCTTTTCCGCCTAACAATCAGTCCACTTGCTTCGACATCGGCTCTTCTGCTTTTAAGGGGAATAGTTGATGACACGCGAGCAACAACAAGCTGATGCGTGATCAAATTTTGTTCACGCATGAGCTTTTTTACCTCTTACGTGATCAAATTTTGATGACGCGCGAACAAACTTTGATCACACAATTTGCTTTTTACCTGGTGCATGAGCTTACGAATCTATCCGACTACCCCCGGCCCTTCTCTGGCCACAAAGAGGCACCCTCGGGATTCGCGTACTTTTGCACCCATGAGTCCAAGAGTATTATTGATTCATGGATATGATTTCTTCTTCTACTCTAAAGAGGAAAACAGAAAGCATATTCATGTGGAAAAAGGAGATCATGAAGCGAAAGTTTGGTTGGAACCAATGATTGAAGTGGCTTACAACTACGGATTCAGTTCAAGAGAGATCAAGTTTATTCTTCAAATAATAGAGAGATATGAAAGAGAAATCCATGAACGATGGAGCAAGCATTTTGGAGACGCAGAATAAGCCCACCGTCGAAGTGACTGGCATCTCGCGCAAGGGCCTGATCCTAATGGTGCGGGGAAAAGAATACGCGCTGCCTTACAGCCGGTTCCCGTGGTTCGAACAGGCACGGGTCAGCGACGTGTTCGACGTTGAAATGCGCGGCAGGAGTCGCATTCGATGGGAAGCCTTGGACGTCGACCTCAGCCTATCCATCCTCGAAAACCCGGACGCCTACCCGCTCACCGCCCGATAACCCGACATTCAAACAGAAACAATGGCCAAAACAAAATCAGTCTACGTCTGCTCTCAGTGTGGGGCGGATTCACCCAAATGGGTGGGCAAATGCCCCGCGTGCGGCGCATGGAATACGTATGTGGAGGAGATCGTCCGCACCGAGCCGGCCGCCCGACGCGCCGCGGCTGCCATCAGTCGCTCCGACCCCCGACCGCAACTCCTGCGCGACATCACCGCCGAGGAGGAGGTGCGCATCGATATGCACGACGCGGAGCTGAACCGCGTCTTGGGCGGCGGACTCGTCCGCGGATCGCTCGTCCTCGTGGGCGGCGAACCCGGCATCGGCAAGTCGACGCTCGTCCTCCAGACCGTCCTCCGCCTCACCGACCTCCACACGCTCTACGTCTCCGGCGAGGAGAGCGCCCGCCAGCTCAAGATGCGCGCCGACCGCCTCTCCTCCGACGGCGCCGAAGGCATGGCGCACTGCCACGTCTATTGCGAGACGCACCTCGAGCAGATCCTCGCCCATGCCGACCGACTCAGGCCTGACCTGATGATCATCGACTCGATCCAAACGATGTACACCGAGGCGGCCGAGTCGTCGCCGGGCAGCGTCACGCAGGTCAGGGAGTGCAGCGCGGCCATCCTCAAGTTCGCCAAAGAGACGGGCACGCCGGTCCTCATGATCGGGCATATTAATAAGGAAGGGAGCCTGGCCGGGCCGAAGGTTTTGGAGCACATCGTGGACACAGTGCTGCAATTCGAGGGCGACAGGCAGTATATGTACCGCATCCTGCGCAGCATCAAGAACCGCTTCGGCAGTACCGCCGAGTTGGGCATCTACGAAATGCGCCAGGGCGGCCTCCGCGAGGTCGACAACCCCTCGGAGCTGCTCTTGACGCAGAACCACGAAGGGCTGAGCGGCGTGGCCATCGCCGCGGCCGTCGAAGGTGCGCGGCCGTTCCTCATCGAGACCCAGTCGCTCGTCAGCAGCGCCGTCTATGCCACGCCGCAACGCAGTGCCACGGGCTTCGATCTGCGACGCATGAACATGCTCCTGGCCGTACTCGAGAAGCGCGCCGGGTTCAAGCTGATCCAGAAGGACGTCTTCCTCAACATCGCCGGCGGACTGCGCGTCAGTGACCCGGCCATCGATCTGCCCGTCATCAGCGCCGTGCTCTCCTCCAGCATCGACCTCTCCATCGACCGCGGCACATGCCTCGCCGGCGAGGTCGGTCTCTCGGGCGAGATCCGGCCCGTGCACCGCATCGAGCAACGCATCCGCGAGGCAGCCAAGCTCGGCTTCCGTCGCATCATCGTGCCGCAGATGAAGGGTCTCGAGTCCGTCTCCGACCTCATCGAGCTCCACCAAGTGCGCAAGGTGGAGGAAGCCTTCCGATTGTTGTTTGGGTAAAGCATAAAGGATATGAACACAGTAGATCAAGCGATGGCAGACAAACTGTCTGCATTCTTCCGCACACAGCCGACGGTGGATAAAGCATGGCTGTTCGGCTCCTGTGCACGCGGCGAGGCTACTCCCGAAAGCGACGTAGACGTGCTGGTACGTTTTCAGGGTAATGCCCGGGTAACGCTCTTCTCATATGCGTCCATGCAACACAAGATGGAGCAGCTGTTGAACAAGCGTGTGGATCTCGTGGAGGACGGCCGATTAAAAGACTTCGCCCGCGCAAGCGCCGAGGCGGATAAAGTGTTGATATATGAGAGAAAAGATTAGAGACGAGGCGCGTTTGCGCCATATGATCGAAGCAATAGACAACATCTTCGAGTTTACGAGTAGGGACACCTTCGAGAGCTATCAGCAAAATAAGATCTTGCGGTTTGCGGTGATTAAGAATCTGGAGATTGTCGGTGAAGCCGCCTATCTGCTGACAAAAGCGTTCAAAGAAGCACACCCAGAGATCGAATGGAATGCAGTCATAGGGATGAGACACATACTGGTGCATGGTTATTATCAGATAAGGGACGAAATCGTCTGGGCAACCATAGAAACCGACCTTCTGCCGCTAAAGGCAAGTATTCAATTGATATTAGAAAGCGAATTCAAAACCTCATGACCAAACAGACAGATAATCCATCCATGCACCACATCACCATCCAGCCCGGGCTGAGCGACCGGGACCGAGCAACGCTCATCGGATGGACGAACCGCAAGGGGGCGAACTTCTTACGCCAATGGGCCGGGCCGACGCCGCACTTTCCGTTGACGCCTGAGCAGGTCGACGACTGGAGCGACCTCTACACCATCTTCCGACAGGGGCGATTCGTCGGCATCATTCAAGAGATCAGAAGGGAGCAAGACAACGTGCACATCGGGCACTTCGTCTTAGATCCCGCACTGACCGGGCGAGGGATCGGACGCGCTGCCCTGCTCATCTTTATGGACATCCTCTTCCGCGACGACGCCATTCGATCCATCACCCTTAACGTGTTCGACTATAACCTCGCGGCTCGAAAGCTCTACGAGCGGGTCGGATTTGTAGTCCTCCGAACTATCGAGTCGCCAGAGAAGAAATACACGATGATTAAGCATAAACCCACCCCATGACCAAAGACCTCCAGCTCCGACTGCTGCCCGAAGAGGCGGCCAATGACGACACACTGCGCGCCGTCGTAGCGCGCGAGACGGGCGACGCGCCGCGCGCCCTGCGCATCCTTAAACGATCGATCGACGCCCGACAGCGCACGGTCTACGTCAATATCACCCTCCGCGCCTTCTTCGACGAGGAGCCGACCGAACCGCTCTTCCCCGAGGTCGAACTGCGTGACGTCTCCGGCCGACCCGCCGCCATCGTGGTCGGCGCCGGACCGGGCGGACTCTTCGCCGCCCTCCGACTCATCGAGCTGGGCATGCGCCCCATCGTCGTGGAGCGTGGCCGCGAGGTGAACGAACGCAAACGCGACATCGCCGACATCGTCCGCCGCGGCACGATCGACCCGGAGTCGAACTACTGCTTCGGCGAGGGTGGCGCGGGCGCCTTCTCCGACGGCAAACTCTACACCCGCAGTAAGAAACGCGGCTCGGTGGAGCGTATCCTCATCCGCTTCTGCCAGCACGGCGCCAACCCCGCTATCCTCTACGACGCCCACCCGCACATCGGCACAGACAAGTTGCCCGGCGTGATCGAACGCATGCGCCGCCACATCACGGGCTGCGGCGGCGAGGTGCACTTCGGCACCTGTATGAACGGGCTGCTCATCCACGACGACGAGGTGACGGGTATCACCACCCGCACGGGGCAAGAGTTCCGCGGCCCTGTGATCCTGGCCACCGGCCACTCGGCGCGCGACGTCTACCGCATGCTCACCGACCACGGCGTGACGCTCGAGGCTAAGGGCATCGCCGTCGGCGTACGTCTGGAGCATCCGCAACCGCTCATCGATCGCATCCGCTACCACCGCCGCGAGGGGCGCGGCCCGCACCTGCCGGCGGCCGAATACACCTTCGTCTCGCAGGCCGAGGGGCGCGGCGTCTACTCCTTCTGCATGTGCCCCGGCGGCTTCGTGATTCCTGCTTCGACGGCGCCGGACGAATGTGTCGTCAATGGCATGTCGCCCGCCAATCGCGGGTCGAGGTGGGCCAACGCTGGGTGGGTCGTCGAGCTGCGGCCGGAAGATCTTGCGTCGCTCAGCCTGCCGACCACAGGCGGCGAGCCTGTGCCCGAGGTGCTGGCCATGATGGACTTTCAGGAGCGGCTCGAGCGGCTCTGCCGCATCAACGCCGGGCAGGGCGTCAAGGCGCCGGCACAACGCATGGCCGACTTTGTGGCGCGTCGCAACTCGTCCGCCCTACCTGCATCATCATTCAGCCCCGGTCTGCTGGCCTCGCCACTCCACTTTTGGATGCCCGACTTTATCACGAGCCGACTGCGTGAGGGCTTCCGCTCGGCCGACCGCGTGTCGCGAGGTTTCCTGACGAACGAGGCGGTGATGATCGGCGTGGAGACGCGCACCTCGTCGCCCGTGCGCATCCTCCGCGACCGTGAGGCGCTTCGCCACGTGACACTCCGCGGGCTCTACCCCTGCGGCGAGGGCGCGGGCTACGCCGGTGGCATCGTCTCGGCCGCCATCGACGGCGAACGCTGCGCCGAGCAGTTGGCCGCCGCCTACGGGAGGTAAACAACGGCCTGCGGATCACCTTCTGAGCCTCAGGTCAGACTTTGCAAGCGTGTAAAACGCAATCTGAGCCTCAGATCGGACTTTGCAAGCGTGTAAAACGCAATCTGAGCCTCAGATCGGACTTTGCAAGCGTGTAAAACGCAATCTGAGCCTCAGGTCAGACTTTGCAAGCGTGTAAAACGCAATCTGAGCCTCAGGTCAGACTTTGCAAGCGTGTATAACGCAATCTGAGCCTCAGATCAGACTTTACAAGCGTGTAAAACGCAATCTGAGCCTCAGATCAGACTTTACAAGCGTGTAAAACGCAATCTGAGCCTCAGATCAGACTTTGCAAGCGTGTAAAACGCAATCTGAGCCTCAGATCGGACTTTGCAAGCGTGTAAAATGCAATCTGAGCCTCAGATCGGACTTTGCAAGCGTGTAAAATGCAATCTGAGCCTCAGATCAGACTTTACAAGCGTGTAAAATGCAATCTGAGCCTCAGATCAGACTTTGCAAGCATGTAAAGTGCTGTCTGAGCCTCAGGTCAGATGTCCCCGGCCCGACTTCCCCGCCCCCGGCAGGGGGCTTGATCTTCTTTTGCCTCCTTTTCTTCCATCAAGGGAAGAAAAGGAGGATGTGAACTCGGACGGACGCCGAGAAATCCCCCCCCTCCCTAACGAAAAATGGCCGGATACATGACGATGTACCCGGCCATTTTCATTGTCGCGCCTTCGGCAACTTACTTGAACGTCATCAGTCGGCTGATGTATTTGCCGATGATGTCGAACTCGAGGTTCACCACCGTGCCTTTGACGATGGCGTTGAAGTTCGTGAGGTCGTGCGTATAAGGGATGATGGCCACCTCGAAGCTGTCCGCGCGGGAGTTGCAGACGGTGAGGCTGACACCGTTGACCGTGACGGAGCCTTTCTCGACGGTCATGTATCCCTGCCGAGCCATCTCCGGGTCGGCGGTGTAGCTGAAGGTGTAATACCAACTGCCGTCAGCCTCGCGCACGTCGGTGCAGACGGCCGTCTGGTCGACGTGACCCTGCACGATGTGGCCGTCCAAGCGGCCATTCATCAGCATACTGCGCTCCACGTTCACGCGGTCGCCGACATGCAAGTGTCCGAGGTTGGAGCGCTCCAGTGTCTCGCGCACGGCGGTGACGGTGTAGGTGTCGTCCGTCCGACGGACGACGGTCAGGCAGACGCCATTGTGGGCGACGCTCTGATCGATCTTCAATTCATTCACGAAGGAGCAACGCAGCGTCAGGTGCAGGTTGCCCTTGTCTTGTTCCAGCGCAACGATGGTTGCGGCTTCTTCTACGATTCCTGAAAACATAAGTAGGTAAGGGGGTAGGGGGTAGTTAATGGTAGGGGCGTATTGCATACGCCCCCCCAACGGCCCCATCGGGGGCGAATTTGATTGGCGTTTAAATGACGTTTGAATGGTGATGCAATGGCGTTTGAACATAGGGGGACATACGCTTGCCCCTGACGGGGCATTTGTGGGGGGCGTATGCAATACGCCCCTACCGCGATACATGTAAGGGCGGCCTGAAAGGTCGCCCCTACTACCATGGGCGTATGCGATACGCCCCTACTTTCCTTGCTCCAGTTGCAACGTTTTGGTGGGGGCGTCGCAGACCTCGGAGGGGCCGAAGTACTGGATGGGGCCGGGGTAGACGTAATCGGTGGTCATGGCCCACTCGTCGCGCATGGCGGCATAGGCACGGAAGGGGGCGCCGTCGAGCTGGACGAGCGCCTTGCGGATGACGGGCTTCATGACGCCGTCGCGCTGCTCCATGTTCATCATCATTGTGATGGGGATGCCGCCAGCGGTCCACTCCGCGGCCGGCGCGGTGGTGTTGCGCACGGAGGCCATGTAGCCCGTCTTGCCGGCGCGGATGAGGCACGAGGCGGCGTAACCGAGCGAGTAGCAATAGTCGGCGTCGTAGTTCGACGGCGCGGCGCAGCGGCCCTCGTAACCGAAGAAGTGCATCTGCGTGGCGAACTTGCCCCGGTAGCGACCTTCCTCTTTCCACTCCGAGAGGCGATTGTCGACCATCTCGGCCAGCAGCTTCTCGGTCTCGATGAGTGAGACCTGAACATTGCCGTGCGGATCGCGGTCGAGGGCCAGCTGACGGGCCACGCCCTCGGGCAGGCTGGCGTAGAGCGCTGCGTTCTCTTTCGAGAGTTTGGAGATGAGGTAGCTGTGGCGCACGCTCTTCTTGATCATCTTGAACTCTGCCTTATTGCGGGCCAGGAAGTCGTTCAGCTCGGCGATGAGGCGCTTCATGGCGGGGATGAACTCGATGAGCCCCTCGGGGATGAGCACGGTGCCGAAGTTGTTGCCCTCGGCGGCTCGGCGGGCTACGACGCGCGCTATACGGTTCACGATCTCGTCGAGCGAGAGGTCGTTGGCCTCCACCTCTTCGGAGATGATGCAGACGTTCGGGTGGGTTTGCAGGGCGCACTCCAGGGCGATGTGCGACGCCGATCGGCCCATGAGCTTGATGAAGTGCCAATACTTACGCGCCGAATTGCAGTCGCGCTGGATGTTTCCGATCACCTCGGAGTAGACCTTGCAGGCGGTGTCGAAGCCGAAGGAGGTTTCGATGAGGTCGTTCTTCAGGTCGCCGTCGATCGTCTTGGGGCAGCCGATGACGCTGACGCCGGCGCCGATCGACCGGTAATATTCGGCCAGCACGGCCGCGTTCGTGTTCGAGTCGTCGCCGCCGATGATGACGAGCGCCGAGATGCCCAGCTCCTTGAGGATCTCCAGCCCCTTGTCGAACTGTTCGCGTCGCTCGAGCTTCGTGCGCCCGGAGCCGATCATGTCGAAGCCGCCCGTGTTGCGGTATTCGTCGATGATGTCGGCCGTCAGCTCCATGTATTTATGCTCCACCAGTCCGCCGGGCCCCAAGATGAAGCCGAAGAGACGTGACTCGGGATTAGCCGCCTTGAGTCCGTCGAAGAGGCCGGCGATCACGTTGTGTCCGCCCGGAGCCTGTCCGCCGGAGAGGATCACGCCCGCGTTGATGGGCGGCATCGGATCGTTCGCGTCGCCACGCTCGAAGGTCACGGCCGGCATGCCGTAAGTGTGCGGGAAGAGCCGCTTGATTTCCTCTTTGTCGCCCGCTGCTTCCGTCGCTGCGCCCTCTACGGCACGCACCGATCCGCGCAGCGCCACGGGCATCTTGGGCACATAGGCCGCCCGCGCGATTTGTAATGCACTTTTCGTCATAGTTCTCTCTATTAAATGTATGAATGATGATAACCTCGCTCTGAGATTTGGATGGGCGCAAAGATACAGGGCCGCGAGGTGTCAGGGACACCTGCCAAGTTTGCCGGATACTTCAAAAGCTCGTACCCGGAGGACTTCGCTACCCCCGCAGGGGCCCGCAGACCCCCTCGGAAACGTTCAGCGGCGCGTTTTGACCCTTCCGAGCCCTCGGAAACGTTCAGCGGCGTGTTTTGGAGCTTTCCGAGCCCTCGGAAACGTTCAGCGGCGCGTTTTGACACTTTCCGAGGCCTCGGAAACGTTCAGCGGCGTGTTTTGGAGCTTTCCGACCCCTCGGAAACGTTCAGCGGCGTGTTTTGACACTTTCCGAGCCCTCGGGGCCTCTACGGAGGCCGGCGAAGTTTGCTCGGTACGGGCTTTTGAGGTACCTGGCCAGCTTCCCAGCCTCGGCAGAGGCCGGAGGCCAGCGAAAAAACGTTTTGCCTTTACATTTGCCCGCCCTCCAGAAGAGGGGCATCGCTCAGTATGAAGATATCAACCAAGCAAAAAGAATTCTTTCGGTTCTGCCTCGTGGGGGGCACCGCCACTGGCATCCATTACGGCATCTATTTATTGCTGAATCGGGTGATGAACACCAACGTAGCCTTCTCCATCGGCTACTTCGTGAGCTTCCTGGCCAACTTCGTCCTCTCGAACTTCTTCACCTTCAAGACGCGCCCCTCGGCTGGCAAAGGCGTGGGCTTCACCCTTAGCCATATCGTCAACTACCTGCTGCAGTCGGGCTTCCTCAATCTCTTCATTTACGTCTTGAAAGTGCCCGAAACCTGGGCGCCGCTGCCGGTCTACGCCATCACCGTGCCCATCAATTTCATCCTCGTGCGCACCGCCCTCAAGTCGCCGCGCCTCTAACCCCCCGTTGCCCCAACCGTCATGAAGCGCGTATCGATCCTTATCCCGGCTTATAACGAAGAGGAATCCCTGCCCCTGCTCTACCGCCGACTGGCCGACCTGATGGACGCACAGCCTATGTACGCGTGGGAGGTGCTCTTCGTCAACGATGGCAGCCGCGACCATACGCTGGCCATCCTGGCCCAACTGCGCGAGAGCGATCCGCGTATCAACTATCTCGACCTGTCACGCAATTATGGCAAAGAGGCTGCCATGTTGGCCGGTTTTGACTATGTCACCGGCGACTGCATGGTGATCATGGACGCCGACCTGCAACATCCGCCCGAGCTCATCCCCGACATGCTCCGCCTCTGGGAGCAGGGCTACGACGACGTCTATGCCCGCCGCCGTACCCGCGGCCGCGAGTCCTTCCTCCGCCGACGGCTCACGGCCGCCTTCTACGCCCTGCTCCGCCACACCACGCGCGTCACCCTGCAACCCAACACGGGCGACTTCCGCCTCTTGGACGCCGTCTGCATCCGTGCCCTGCGCCGCCTGCGCGAGTCGCAACGCTACACGAAGGGCATGTTTAGCTGGATCGGCTTCCGCAAGCATGAGCTGCTCTTCGACCAGCAAGACCGCGTGGCGGGCCAGAGTAAGTGGGGCTTCTTCAAACTGCTCAATCTGGCCATCGAGGGCATCACCTCCTTCACCGTGGCACCGCTGCGCATCGCCTCCGTCTGCGGCGCCATCGTCTCGCTGCTGGCCTTCGCCTACGGGCTCTTCATCCTGCTCAAGAACCTGATCTACGACGATCCCGTGGCCGGTTTCCCCACGCTGATGGTGACCATCCTCTTCCTCGGCGGCGTGCAACTGCTCTGCATCGGTATCATCGGCGAATACCTCGGCCGCATCTTCACCGAGACCAAGCAGCGCCCCGTCTACTTCGTCAGCTCCTACAACGGAGAGCGGGCAGACTAAGGACGAAAAGCGAAACGAGGCCGGGTACATGTCCGGGGGGAGTCCTCCGATCATGTACCCGGCTTCGTTTCGTTTCCGCTGGGGTATAAAAAAGGCGTCCGGAACCCGTCCGGACGCCTTCGAATTGCATTTATGCCTGAATACAATACATCTGCCCCCAAAATCCATAAAAGGGGCTGAATGCTTCTTCAATTAAGATGCGTATGCACCCAATTTCCACAAGTTGGCTTCGATCGCCGACAGGTGATGCTCAACGATCGAATGCGTTGTCACGTCGCCAGCAGCCGTAGCCAGCTTATCCAGCGCGTGATACTTGGCCTGGAGCATCTTCCAAGTAGCCAGTACTTGGTCAACGCCCTGCTTCCAGTCTGACACGTTGTGTGTCTCCTTGATCTCAGCCACCTTCAGGTATTCCGAGAAACGGTTCTCCGGGTGGCCACCCAGCATGACGATGCGCTCAGCCAACTCGTCGATGGCCTCGGCTTCGCCATTGTAATACTCTTCGTAGAGAGCGTGCAGTTCATAGAACTTGTCGCCCTTGATGTCCCAGTGCAAACCACGCAGGTTCGTGTAGCTCACTTGACGGTTGGCCAGCAGATCGGCCAGACTCTCGATGATTGATGCTTTTGTTTCCATCTAATTCTTTGATTTGATTCTGTTCTTACTTGAAAAATTCGAGACCGTATCTGTCAAACACTATGCCAAAACCTCAGCCTCGGCAGGCATGACAAGTTTGAGGTCATCCTCTACGGTGCCGTTTCCAGCCAAGCCGAACGTCTCAGTCAGCACCTTGGCTACGCCCGGAGAGAGGAAGGCGGGCAGCGTGGGGCCGATGTGGATGTTCTTGATGCCAAGGCTGAGGAGGGCCAGCAGAACGATGACGGCCTTCTGCTCATACCAAGCGATGTTGAAGACGATCGGCAGGTCGTTGATGTCGTTCAGCTCGAAGATCTCCTTGAGCTTCAGGGCGACCACGGCCCAAGTATAGCTGTCGTTGCACTGACCGGCATCGAGCACGCGGGGGATACCGCCGATGTCGCCCAGCCCCAGCTTGTTGTAGCGATACTTGGCGCAACCGGAGGTGAGGATCACAACGTCCTTGGGCAGACCCAGGGCATAGTCCGTATAGTAGCTGCGTGAGGCGAAGCGGCCGTCGCAACCGCCCATGACAACGAACTTGCGCAGGGCACCCGAGCGGATGGCGTCGACAATCTTGTCAGCCAGCTGGAAGACCTGATGGTGAGCAAATCCGCCCACGATCGTACCGGTCTCAATCTCTTTGGGCGGCTGACAGGTCTTGGCCAGGGCGATCACCTCGCTGAAGTCCTTGTGACCGTTAGCGTCCTCCTCGATGTGCTTGCAGCCGGGGTAACCTGTCGAATTGGCAGTAAACATGCGGCTGAGGTAGGTGTTGCGCGGCGTGGGCGGCACGATACAGTTGGTGGTGAAGACGATCGGGCCATTGAACGACTCGAACTCCTCACGCTGCTGCCACCAGGCGTTGCCATAGTTGCCCACGAAGTGCTTGTATTTCTTGAACGCCGGATAGTAATGCGCCGAAAGCATTTCGCCGTGCGTATAGACGTCTACGCCTGTGCCCTCGGTCTGCTGGAGCAGCATTTCCATGTCATGCATGTCATGTCCGCTGATGAGGATGCCCGGACGCTTACCTACACCGATGTTCACCTCCGTCATCACGGGGTTGCCATAAGCCGAGGTATGCGCACCGTCGAGCAGGGCCATGCCTTGCACGCCGAAGCGACCCGTCTCAAGCACCAGCTCCGTAAGCGCCGCAGCGTCCAGATTGCCGATGGTCATGTCGCTCAGGGCACGCTCCATGAAGGCGTAGATCGCATCGTCCTCCTTACCGAGGCGCATGGCATGCTCTACGTAAGCGGCCAAGCCCTTGAGGCCATAGACAGTCAGTTCCTTGAGCGAGCGCACATCTTCGTTCTGTTCACGCAGCACACCCTCAGCGAAGCCCTTCGACTCATACTCGTCAGCCACCGGCACCCATGTCACTTCGTCAGCCGCATAAGTCAGTCCGACCGCAGCAGCCTGCTTTTTCAGCTCATCGCGGAGCTCGAACATCCGATCCACACGGCGACGGAGGCTCTCCTTGTCAAAGTTGGCGTTCGTGATCGTGGCAAACAGGGCGTCTACAACGGCGTGATCCACCTCACGTCCCACCGGCTGCTCCAGCTTACGCAGTCCCGTGGCCAGCACACTGACGCCACGCACGGCGAACAGCAGCATATCCATCATGGCGGAGAGATCGCTCTTCTTTCCGCATACACCTTGCACTGTGCAGCCAACACCCTTGGCCGTCTCTTGGCATTGATAGCAAAACATCTTGTAGTCCATCTTCTTTTCTTTCTCTGTTGAATTTTTCTGTCAATTAAATTTCTATCGTCGAGCCCACTTTGAGGCCCAATTGCGGCGCAAAGATCCGTCAGCGGCCCCGCCCAAACTGTAAGCTATGTGACAAGCGGGGCAGGAATAACAAACTACAACACCTATCATCCTACCGATACATTTCCGCGCCCCGTTTCTCTCCCTTGAGGCCATCAAACAGGGCCCATTTGGCCAAATATCTCGCCAAGAATCGCCCGTCGAATGCGATTTAGCCGTAACCTCGCCCAGAAATATTGAATCAAGCGCATCTTACTTATTATCCATTACTATACCTATCAAGCATCGTGAGTCAATTGCTCACGGATTATGATTCTCATCAGAAATCGTGAATCGATTAAATGTGGATTATTATAATCCGTCAAGGATCGTAATCCATGCATAATCGGCTCACTATTTCCAGCAGCTATCGTAAATCATTCGTACATGGATTATGATTCTTGATCGGAAATTGATCCACCGGCCCACTCACGGCGGAATTCGAGGTGAGAAAGCTGCAATAAGTCGCCCCCAGCAGCCGTTATTGCAGGCGTATATGAGAAAAAGCATCACACTCAGACGGATGGCGGGCCTAACCTGCCTGTGGCTGATGGCCGTCATGTGCCTCCAGGCGCAGCGTCGACGCCCACAGAATCAGCCGTATGTCGACTATAAGCGTTACCACTTCGGGTTTCACGTCGGGCTGCACACGCAGGATCTGATCCTGACCAACACCGGCGTGGCTGGCGCTGACGGCAAGACGTGGTTCGCTGAGATACCGGCCTACACGCCCGGATTCAGCGTCGGCGTCATCGGCGACCTCTTCCTCAACCCCGTCCTCAGCGTACGCCTCACGCCGACCGTCCACTTTGGTGACAAACGCCTCACCTTCATCGACCCGCAGACCAAGGAGCAGTTCGTCACCTCCCTCCGCTCCAACTATCTGGCCATCCCCATCGACTTCAAATACACCGCCATGCGCCTCAACAACTACCGCCCCTACATGCTGGCGGGCGTCTTCACACAGTTCGACATGGGCCGAAAGCGTGGCTACCCGATGCTGCTGCGGGGCGTAGACTACGGGGTCGAGTTTGGCCTCGGATGCGACATCTACCTGCCCTACTTCAAGCTCTGCCCCGAGCTCAAGTTCTGCTTCGGCCTGGCCGATGTGCTCGAGCCCGACCGTAGCGACCTGGCCAACCCTCTCGACCGCGTTTACAGCCAAGCCCTCTCCCGAGCCACTTCGCGGCTGATCGTGCTGACGTTCAACTTTGAGTAACGCTCCGACTCGTCGCCCCGCAGACAGGGCCTGCACCCACCTGCTGGCATGCGCAACAAAAGAAACGGGAGGCCGCCCGAACGTATCGGACGGCCTCCCGTGGTTTTGCTCTGTTGTTCTACTAGGACTCGAACCTAGAATTTCAGGACCAGAATCTGACGTGTTACCATTACACCATAGAACAATGTCTTTACTTGCTCTCTCCGGGGCCTCTCGCCCCTCGATTGCGGCCGCAAACATACATCTCTTCTTCACACCTCCAAAAAACGGCCCCAAAAAGTTTGCCATATCTTTGGCCCGTCTAACAGAAATATCGAATTATGGATCAAACAAAAACGCTGGTAAATGCCATAGTCAGAGGACTTCAAGAAAAGAAGGGACGCAGCATCGTGACCGTTGACATGACGGCACAATCGGGCGCCATCTGCCAATACATGGTCATCTGCGAAGGTGCAAGCCCCACGCAGGTGTCCTCTCTTTCAGACTCCGTTTGGGACGTCGTGCGGACGGACACCGGAGAAAAGCCCCTCTCTATGGCCGGGACGCAAAACGCTCAATGGATCGGCATGGACTATGGCACGGTACTTGTCCACATCTTCCTGCCGGAGCAGCGCGCGTTTTACAACCTCGAAAACCTCTGGGCCGACTCGAAGATCGATCGACTCCCCGACGTGGAGTGACCGCCACGGCTCCTTCCCCCTTACATTAGTTTTATGGACAAAAAAGACAATCAGCCGAAGAACAACGGCAACAAACCCCGCCTGCGCTTCAACTTTTACTGGATCTACGGAATCGTCTTCGTCGCCCTGATGGGGCTCTATCTGATGAACGATTTCTCCATGTCGAAGGAGCTCGGGTGGACCGATTTTCAACGCTTCACAGCCGACGATGCCTTCAGCCGCATCGTGGTGCATAACCGAAAAAACATCCTCGAGGCCACCGTCAAAAGCGACTTCCGCGATCGCATCTTCACCCCGCGTGAGGTGCAGCAGCTCACTACCGAGCCCAAGGTCTACGTCCGCATCCCCTCATCCGACAAGTTCTCCGACTTCTACGATAAGATGGTGGCCGAGAAGCATATCTCCACCCAAGTAACCTACAAGGAGAGCGACGACATCCTTTGGAACATCCTCGCTTCCGTGGGGCCCTTCGTCATCATCATCCTGCTTTGGCTCTTCCTCATGCGACGCATGGCGGGCGGCGGTGCAGGCGGTGCCGGTGGGGTCTTCAGCGTAGGCAAGGCGCGTGCGCAACTCTTCGATAAGAACACGAACGTAAAGGTGACCTTCAAAGATGTGGCCGGACTGATGGAGGCCAAACAGGAGGTCGAGGAGATCGTGGAGTTCCTCAAGAACCCCGAGAAATACACCGAGTTGGGCGGCAAGATCCCTAAGGGTGCGCTGCTCGTTGGCCCTCCGGGAACGGGCAAGACGCTCCTGGCCAAGGCCGTCGCAGGTGAGGCCCACGTGCCCTTCTTTTCGCTCTCGGGATCGGACTTCGTGGAGATGTTCGTCGGTGTGGGCGCCTCGCGTGTCCGAGACCTCTTCCGACAAGCCAAAGAGAAGGCTCCGTGCATCGTCTTTATCGACGAGATCGACGCCGTCGGACGGGCGCGCGGCAAGAACGTGAACATGACCAGCAACGATGAGCGCGAGAGTACCCTCAATCAACTCCTCACGGAGATGGACGGCTTCGGGTCGAACAGTGGCGTGATCATCCTGGCCGCCACCAACCGCGCCGATGTGCTCGACAAAGCCCTGCTGCGTGCCGGACGCTTCGACCGACAGATCCACGTCGAGCTGCCCGACCTCAACGAACGCAAGGAGATCTTCAACGTCCACCTCCGCCCGATCAAAATCGACTCCAGCGTCGACACCGACTTCCTGGCCCGACAGACCCCGGGCTTCTCTGGCGCCGACATCGCC
The DNA here is from genome assembly GCF_003033925.1 of Tannerella serpentiformis. Taxonomy (NCBI): domain Bacteria; kingdom Pseudomonadati; phylum Bacteroidota; class Bacteroidia; order Bacteroidales; family Tannerellaceae; genus Tannerella; species Tannerella serpentiformis. The sequence continues at coordinate 2,182,114 of NZ_CP028365.1, read as the reverse complement.
AACGTCTGCAACGAGGCCGCACTGATCGCCGCACGCGGTGGCAAACGCTTCGTCCAGAAGGACGACTTTATGAATGCCGTCGACCGCATCATCGGCGGGCTCGAGAAACGGACCCGCATCACCACCGCGCAGGAGCGACGCAGCATCGCCTATCACGAGGCCGGACACGCCTCCATCAGCTGGCTGCTGGAGTACGCCAACCCGCTCGTCAAGGTGACGATCGTACCCCGTGGCAAGGCCCTCGGCGCCGCCTGGTACCTGCCCGAAGAGCGACAGATCACGACCCGCGAACAACTCCTCGACGAGATGTGCGCCACACTGGGCGGACGCGCCGCCGAAGAGATCTTCCTCGGGGCCATCTCCACCGGAGCCTCGAACGACCTGGAGCGTGTCACCAAGCAAGCCTACGCGATGGTCACCTATTTCGGCATGAGCGACCAGCTGCCCAACCTCAACTATTACGACTCCACGGGCCAGGAATGGGGCTTCACCAAACCCTACAGCGAGGAGACGGCCCGCCTGATCGACAAGGAGGTGCAGAAGATCATCAACGAGCAGTACGACCGCGCCCGGACCATCCTCCGCGACAACGCCGCGAAGCACAACCAGCTGGCCGAGAAGCTCCTTGAGTGTGAAGTGATCTACTCCGAAGACCTCGAAAAGATCTTCGGCAAACGCCCCTGGGCCTCGCGCTCCGAAGAGATCATGGAGCAACAGGCCGCCGACGCCTCAACCACCGCCCCACACGCATGAAGAATTTCACTCTCCGAGGCATCACGGGTGCAGCCTTTGTCGCAGCCATCATCGCTGCGCTGACGCTGCACCCGTTCCTGTTTCTGGGCCTCTTCGCCGCCGTCGTCGGCGCGGCCCTGTGGGAGTTCTACGGCCTCACCGAACGCATCGGGCTGCAGCCGGACGACGCCGCCCCCGCACCCCGCACCGCTGACCGACTCTGGGGCATCGCCGGCGGCCTTTACCTCTTTACCGCCACCTTCCTCTACGCCAGCGCACGCACCTCGGCCGTCGTCTACGCCCCCTACTTGGCCTTCCTGATCGGCGGCCTCGTCAGCGGCCTCTACCACCGCGGCGGCAACCCCATCCATCGATGGGCCGTCGGCCTCCTGGCCCAAGCCTACGCCGCGGGCACCTTCGCCACGCTCAACTTCATCGTCTTCAACCCGGCCGACACGACCCTCCCGCGCACCTTCCACAGCCACTACGCCCTGCTGCTCTTCGTCCTCATCTGGCTCAACGACACGGGCGCCTACTTCGTCGGATCGGCCATCGGTCGGCGGAAACTCTTCCCGCGCATCTCGCCCGGCAAGTCGTGGGAGGGCTTCCTCGGCGGACTCGTCATCGTGGCCTGCGCCGCCCTGCTACTCGCGCCCCTCTTCCCCGAACTGGCGTGGTACCACCGCGTGGCGCTCTCCCTCATCATCGTCGGCGTCGGCACGTGGGGCGACCTCGTCGAGTCGCTCATCAAGCGCACCGCCGGCGCTAAGGATTCGGGCACCCTCCTGCCCGGTCACGGCGGCATCCTCGACCGTTTCGATAGCGTCATGCTCGCCGCCCCCGCCGCCCTTCTCTACCTCGAGGTGTTCGTGCGCGGGAGCTAACGGTGCACCGACCAGGTACCTGTGGGGCGTATGCTTTTGTACCCCTACAACTCGGATACAAAAAGGGCACCCCCATCTGTTTGGGGATGCCCTTTAATCATTCCGGGATGTATGCGGACGCCTATTCCTCCGGCAACGTGATGTCAGGATTACCGTCGCCACCCGGTTTCTTCGGATCCTTCGGTTTCTCGCCACCCGGTTTGGGCGGCTGAGGCTTCTCCGGCTGCTTGGGATCCTTCGGCTGATCGGGAGTCTTGGGATCCTTGGGCTGCTTGGGATCCTTCGGGGGCTTGGGCTTGCTGGGATCCTTAGGCTTGCGACTGGCCAAGATCTGACGCTGGTTGCCCTTAATGTCGATCACAACCTTATTCATACGATCGACGAGCTGCTCAATCATCGCCTTGTCCTCGTCGGCCGTAGCGGTGAGGTAGGCTGACTGAATGTACTGGCAAACGACATCGTAGGCGGCGTCAGTCAGCGGACGCACCTGCTGAGCTGTCGGGAGTTTCTCGTCGGAGGTTTGGATACGGCGATCGGTGCGGAGCTTTTCGTACTCCTCATTGACGGTATGCAGCCGCGTCAGAACGTCGGTGAGGCCAACGGCTGCAATATCCGCCGTCTTCGTCTTCATGTCGTCTTCCAAGCCGCGTATACCCACACTTTCCATTTCGAACGGGCGACTGCGGAGGTTGGTGTACGGTTTCAGTTTGGCCTCGAGGCGTAGCGCGGCTTCGCGGGTGGCTTCCGTGGGCGAGTACTTCAAACCGCTAACGACATGAAAGATGCCGTCCAGCAGGTTGTCGCGTTCGTTGTCCAGAGCCAGCATTTTGGCGGTACGCTCGGAAACGGCCGATTGTTCGACGAGCTTCGTCTGCGCGCCGATCGTCGTGTCCCAAGCGTTCATCACTGTGACAGGGATTTTGAGCTTTGTCTGATCCACCGCCTTCACCAGTCCGTATTGCAGGTAGTGAAACTGGGTGTGGAGCGAGATGTTCAACATCTGTCTGTTGCCCCCTTCAAATTTCATGACCCGGGGCAAGGTCACTTCGAGTATTTTCATTTCTCTCAGGGTGTTTATTAACCATGCAAAGGTGCATGAAATGCCAAAAGATTCGATGCTCCCCCTGAATTGGAGCAAGATGTTTTTGAAGCAGAAAGGTCGTCCTCAAACACGAAATGGATCTCTGCTCCCGTGAAACGCCAAAATGAAACGCGAAACCGATCGCTGATTTCCAAAAACGCCTTCCCGCCGCGGGAAACCGATCAAAACTTCCGAAAAACGCCTTCCCGCGGCGGGAAATGGGGTAAATTCTCAGAAAAACGCCTTCCCGCGGCGGGAAATGGGAAAAATTCTCAGAAAAACGGTTTCCCGCGGCGGGAAGGCGATAAAATCTCCCGAAAAACGGTTTCGTGCGGCGGGAAGGCGGTAAAATTTTCTGGAGATCGGTTTCCCGCGGCGGGAAATGGGGCAAAATCTCCGAAAAACGCTTTCCGCCGCGCGAAGAGCATTTTCAAGAAGCCGCCGTCCCCGCCGCGGGAAAGCGACTTAGGCTCGGCAGATGGCTATAACGCAATTCCCTTCTTGTGTCTACAAACAGCGTGGCTGCAACTAATCTTAGACCTGACGTTGCAACGCAGGGTTGTGTTACGAAGTATCCGCAGACGATCAGGGTGTTTCAAGGCATATATCTTTATCGCCTTCCTCTATAACCTCGCAATTTTTCCACACCGGATCTTTTTCATAATCAGACTTACTTCCTTCAGGAACGATCAATCGTATTTCGGACGGCTCAGTAATTCTACCAAAGATGTCTCTATCGATCTCCTTTGGCGGGCACAACCATGAAACGATGATAGTTTCCAAGTTTCTAGAAACGGTGATAGTTTCCAAGTTGCTATAAAACGTCTCTCTACAAGCATCAAAAACACCGCAACCAATCTTTCTAACTGTTTCGGGAATCCTAATAGACTTCAGGTTACGGCATTTTGCAAATGCATATTCTTCTATTTCCACTACATCATTTGGTATGCTGTATTCTTCTCCCTCTCGATCTGACGGATACCGGACCAAGATCCTTTTCCCATCATCGGTGACTTTGAAGAGTACTCCATCCTCAGCTGGATAACGTAGGCTTTCAGATTCGATCTCTTCCAAATGATCACATCCATAAAACACAGAGGTGCCCATGCTTGTAACACTAGCCGGAATCTTGATACTCCTCAATCTATCGCACCCGCAGAATGCATTGTCTCCTATAGATTGAATGGGGCTGTTTATTTCAACCTTCGTCAAAAAAGAAAAGCCTCTGAAGACGTCTTCTCCTATGCTCTCTACTTCGCCTTGTATAACAAGGGTCCCAACTTTGAGACTGGAAACCTCCTTTAATAAGCTCTTCGGTATTTCTCCTGATCCGGAAATTGTTAGCGTTCCTTTTCCGTCGTATTTGTATTCGACGATCTTGCTCTTGACATTCTCGCTCTCTAAATTGGATTTACTGCTTCCCATAAGAATTGTATGTATGATGGTTGAATGTTGGTGATGAAATAATATGCGCCAAATGTATAAGCACAATCCCCAATCGATCATTAAGAACAGGACTCTCGCTACCGCCTCCGCCCTCATCATGCCCCCCTCCCGGGCTTCGCTTTTGGGGACTCACACTTCTTTCCGCGAGGCGTCGATGCGGAGGAAGATGAAAAGGAGGATGGTGAAGCCCCAGAGCGACGAGCCGCCGTAGCTGAAGAAGGGTAGGGGGATGCCGATCACGGGGGTGAGACCGAGCACCATGCCGACGTTGATGACGAGGTGAAAGAGGATGATGGAGGCTACACTGTAGCCGTAGACGCGCCCGAAAAGGGTGTCTTGTCGCTCGGCCAGCGTGATGAGTCGCACGATCATCACACCGAAAAGGGTCAGGACAACAATGGAGCCGACGAAGCCGAACTCCTCGCCGACGGTGCAGAAGATGAAGTCGGTGTCTTGCTCGGGCACGTATTTGAGCTTCGTCTGTGTGCCGTTAAGGAAGCCTTTGCCCAACAGGCCGCCGGAGCCGATGGCGATCTTGGACTGGTTGACGTTGTAGCCCGATCCGCCGGGGTCGTCCTCCAGGCCGAGGGAGACGCGGATGCGTTGCTGCTGGTGGGGCTCGAGCATGTCGTTGAAGACGTAGTTGACCGACAACATGAAGGCTACGGACGAGAGGGCAAAGAGGGCCACAAGGGCGTAACGCCAACTGAGCTTGACGATGGCTTGGACAATGAGCATGAGGCTGGAGGTGAGGATGACGCCAACAAGCACCCAAACGAAGTTGACGGGTATGTAGAGCGAGGCGATGATGGCCGTGAGGAGGGCGGCCACGAGGCCGTAGAGGATGATGCGGAGCGTGAGGCGGTCGTTCCGAAGGCCGGTGACGAGGAGCATCTCAATGATGAGGGTGAGGGAGGAGACGATGAGTGCGCCGGCTGGGGTGGCTCCGAGGAGGGTGTCGTCGAACTTCATCACGGTGACGAAGAAGGTGACGGCACAGACGGCGGCCAGCAGCAGATAGCCGGACATGCCTTCGCGATAGAGCATCAGGGCGAAGGCGAGGAAGACGAGGGCCGATCCGGTCTCTTTCTGCATCAGCACAAGGCCCATGGGCAGCAGGATGATGAGCAGCACGAGGCCGAAATTGCGGAGGGTAAAGAGGTTGAAGTTGTAGCTGTTCATCAGGCGTGCCAAGGCCAGGGCGGTGGCGAACTTGGCGAACTCGGCGGGCTGCAGGCGGATAGGGCCGAGGACGAGCCAGGAGCGCGAGCCCTTGATGTCGGGCGCCAGGAAGATGGTGGCAATGAGTAGGAGGATGATGAGGCCATAGAAGAGGTAGGCGAAGGTCTCATAGATGTCGCGCTCGAGCATGAGTATGACGAAGCTCAGGGCGAAGGCGGAGCCTATCCAGATGAGCTGTGAGCCGGGTCGGCCGGCGGGGTCGAAGAGGCCGGTGGTGTCATACTCGTAGCTGGCGCCGCAGATGCTGAGCCATCCGCAGCCGACCATGAGTATGTAGACGATGATGGTCAGCCAGTCGACAGAGAGCCAGAGACTCCTTCTTTCGTTATCTCGGTACACGGTTATTGTTGTTGGTAGCCTTGACTACGGTGTTGGAAAGGGATTCCACGTCGGCCTCGGAGTTGGCCTGTGCGCCGTGGAAGTATCGTTCGAGCATGACGCGTGCCAGGGGGACGGCCATGCGTGCACCAAAGCCGGCGTTCTCGACGTAGACGGCAATGGCCACTTTGGGTTCGTTATAGGGTGCGAAGGCCATGCAGGCGGAGTGGTCCTTGCCGTGGGGGTTCTCGGCGGTACCCGTCTTGCCGCAGACCTCGACGTCGCGCATGTTGAGCCCGCGGCAGGTGCCTCCGACGACGGCCATACGCATGCCTTGGGCGATGACGCGGTAGTGCTCTTGATCGATGCCGGTGTATTTGCGGTGGGTGTAGATGGAGTCCAGCTGTGCGTTCTCAATTTTCCGGACGACGTGGGGGACGATGTAGTAACCGCGATTGGCTATGGTGGCGGCCAGGTTGCAGATCTGCAGCGGGGTGGCGAGCACCTCGCCCTGTCCGATGGCGATGGAGATGATGGTGCTGGAGTTCCAGCGTGCCGACTTGTAGACCTTGTCGTAGACCTTGCTGTTGGGGATGTATCCGCGCTTCTCACCGGGCAGGTCAATGCCCAGCTGATAGCCATATCCCTGGGCCACCATGTAGTCTTTCCATTTGTCGAGGGCTTCCTGCACGGTGGGGTATCGGCGACGGCTATCAAGCATGTCGTGCAGTCCCCAGCAGAAATAGGAGTTGCAGGAGGTGGCGATAGCCGGAATAAGTGCCAGGGGCGATCCGTGGCCGTGGCAGGCAGGTTTGCCTCCGTGGTACGGGTATCCGCGGGCACAGGTGTAGAGTTTATCGGGAGTGATGACACCCTCTTGCAGGAAGATGAGTCCTTGGGTGGGTTTGAAGGTCGATCCCGGGGGGTACATGGCCATGATGGATCGGTCAAAGAGGGGCTTGGTGGGGTCTTCCTCCAGCATGGCGTAGTTCTTTCCGCGTTTACGGCCCACCAGCAGGTTGGGATCGTAGCCGGGCGAGCTGGCCAAGCATAGCACCTCACCGGTGGCAGGCTCGATCATGACGATGCTGCCGACTTTGTTTTTGAGCAGCTTCTCGGCCAAGATCTGGAGATTGATATCGATAGCGAGGGTGAGGTTCTTGCCCGATATGGGCACTTCGTCGTGCCTTCCGTCCTCAAATCGGCCCTTGATACGTCCGCGGGCATCGCGCAGAAGCACCTCGATGCCCTTCTTTCCGCGGAGCCATTTCTCGTACGAACGCTCTACACCAGCACGCCCGGCATAGTCGCCCTGATTGTAGTAGTTATCCTCTTTGATGTCGCGTCGGTTCACCTCGCCGATGTTGCCCAGCAGTAGGGCGGCATTGGGATAGGTGTATTCGCGGATGGTGCGATTCTGTATGTAGAAGCCGGGGAACTTGTAGAGCTTCTCTTGCAGGGCGCCGTACTCATAGGAGGAGAGCTGGTTCATGAACACCTGCGGCACGTAAGAGGAGTAGCCGGGGTTGAGCTTCTTGTTCTTGATATCGGCGATGCGCTTGTCGAACACCTCTTTGGTAATGCCCAGCGTGCGACAGAAATCAAGGGTGTCGAAGGCCTGTATCTCGCGCATGATGAGCATCACGTCGTAGGCCGGTTGGTTGTAGACAAGCAGCTGGCCGTTGCGGTCGTAAATGACGCCGCGTGCAGGATAGAGCACCTTCCTGAGAAAGGCGTTATTGTCCGCCGAGGCCTTGTAATTACTGTCTACAAGCTGCAAAAGAGCGAGCCGCACGATGTAGACGAGCAGCACAAAGATGACGGAGCCGATGACGATGAATCGCCGGTTTTCGTAAGCGTATTTCTTAAAGTTCTCCACTTCGACGTTCCATATGGAAGGCTTCAATCACAAAGAGGCAAAGCGTAGTCAGCACAGTGCTGGATGCGATGCGAAGGAGTAGGTAAGGAGGATCGAACAAGGAGAGGGACTCGATGGCGTACAGGGCCGTGTGATGAAGGAACGTCAGGCAGACGATATATTTCATAAAGGCGCCCGTGCCCAGCGTAACGTACGAGGGCGAAGCGTCTTCGAGCATTTCCTTGTCGGTAAAGGCGTGCATAAGCGGATTACGATAGTAGCCGATCAGGGTAGACGCGGCGGCATGTATGCCGAGTGTCCCGGAGAAGATGTCGACCAGTAGCCCCGTAATGAAAGCCATCCAAATGACCTGCACGCGCGTGAATCCGGCGGGGATCTTGGCGATGGCGTAGAGGTACAAGAAGGGCGTCATGAGGTTGAAGAGGTGGATGTGGTTAAACACCGTCACCTGCAACAGTACACACACGACGATATACGCCACGACTTTGAGCAAGCCCTTAATCATTCTGTCTTATTCGTTATGAGGGTACGCGCTTTTTCTTCCACCGCTTCACGCTCTTCGCGGAAATCGTTCTGTATCACTCGGACGGACTTTATGGCCGAGAAATCGGTGGCCAACTTGATCTTGAGTGAATAGAAATTCTGATCCCGTTTCTTCTCAAACTTCGCCACGGTGCCGACCATGACGTTCGGCGGAAAGGCCGTCGAAAATCCGGTAGTAACCACCGTGTCGCCCTCCTTGAAGATGGCGTGGCGAGGTAGATCATCCAAATAAGCATATCGTGGATCGCGCCCGTCCCAAACCAGTGACCCGTGATAGTTCCCATTCAGCAGCTTACAACTAACGAGCAGCTTGGGATTCAACACAGAGATGACAACCGAGAAATGCTCATCCGCCACCGATACAATGCCGACTATGCCTTGCGTGGTGACGACACCCATATCGACCTTCACCCCGTCTTTGGTACCCTTGTCGATGGTGAGGTAATTCGACAGTGAAGAGACGTTGCTATTGACGATCTCGGCCGTGACGAAGTGATAAGGCATCGTCACGGTATCGGCCACAAACAGGCTATCGTACGTCTGTGCATGGGCTTTCATGTACGCGATTTCTCGCTCCAGTTTGATAACCTGAAGTTGTAGTTGCCCGTTCTGTTCAAACAGGGCCTTGTTCTCATCTCGGAGTCCGAGGTACGACCTCACCCTGCCCGAAATAGAAGAGATCTGGGCGACTACGGTGTTAGAAGAACCAAAGATTAGGTTTCGGTGGTAATCCTGATTGTAGAATAGGAGTATGCACGAAACGATCTCAAGGAAACAGAATAAGAACCAATGCCTTTTCCCTATAAGGAATTCAAGCAGTTTCCGCATAGATAGTGGAAGGACTGGAGTGCGTACGCTATAAAAGCCTCCGCTTTACCGGGGCGAAAAGCTCTATGCACGCCGCACACGACCCCGGTACTTACTTAATTAAGAACTTGAATTTGTCGATGTTCTTCAGCGAGATACCGGTCCCCTTGGCTACGGCATGCAACGGGTCTTCGGCTACACGGAACGGGATATTGATCTTGTCCGTCAACCGCTTCTCTAAACCGCGAATCATGGCGCCACCACCAGCCAGATAAATACCGTTACGAACAATATCGGCATAAAGCTCGGGCGGGGTCTGCTCGAGGGCACTGAGAATGGCTGCTTCCATTTTCGAGATAGACTTATCGAGGCAGTGCGCAATCTCCTGATAAGAGATGGGCACTTCCATAGGCAGTGCTGTCATCTGATTCGGACCGTGCACCACGTAATCCTCTGGCGGATTGTCGAGCGAGGTCAAGACGGCACCTACGTTGATCTTAATCCTCTCGGCCGTGCTTTCGCCCACCTTCATGTTGTGCTGACGACGCATATACTCCATGATGTCGGCCGTCAGATCGTCGCCGGCGATACGGATAGACTTATTGGAGACAATACCTCCGAGTGAGATCACGGCGATCTCCGTCGTGCCTCCACCTATATCCACAATCATGTTTCCTTCTGGCGCCTCCACATCGACACCTATACCGATAGCCGCAGCCATGGGTTCATAGATCATGTAGACATCGCGTGCACCTGCATGTTCTGCAGAGTCACGCACGGCACGTATCTCTACCTCTGTGCTACCGGAGGGAATGCAAACCACAACGCGCAAAGGGGGAGAGAACCAACGATTCCGGAAGTGGATCATTTTGATCAATCCGCGAATCATCTGTTCGGCGGCGTAAAAGTCAGCTATGACACCGTCCTGGAGTGGGCGGACGGTACGTATGTTCTCATGTGTTTTACCGTGCATCTGGCGGGCTGTCTCGCCGACGGCTAACACCTTGTCCGTACGTTTATCTAATGCGATCACAGACGGCGCATCAACAACGATTTTCCCATCGCTGACAATGATCGTGTTAGCCGTCCCCAGATCGATAGCTAATTCTTGTGTGAAGGAGAATAATCCCATATTATTCGTTATGTCTTTAGTTCAATGTTAATGTTTGAAGTGACGGGTACCCGTCTTTACCATACTTATATGATGCGCATTGCAATACTCCACCGAGAGTTCGTCGTTGACGGATCCTCCGGGTTGGATTACGGCCGTAACTCCCGCCTCAGCAGCTGCTTCGACACAGTCGGGGAAGGGGAAGAACGCATCCGAGGCCATCACCGCACCGCTCAGATCGAAGCCGAACGTACGGGTCTTTTCGATGGCCTGTTTGAGTGCATCCACACGCGATGTTTGCCCCACACCATTGGCGCAGAGCTGCTTGTTTTTCGCCAGCGTGATTGCATTGGACTTGCTATGCTTCACAATCTTGTTGGCAAACAGCAAGTCGACGGTTTCTCTCTCGGTGGGGAGAGCTGTTGTCATCGGCTTGAGGTCGCCAGCGGTTTGTGTGCTTAGGTCGCGATCCTGCACGAGTACGCCATTGAGGAGGGAGCGGAAGGCAAGGCCTTGTCCCGCCCCAACGGCCTTGCGGCGCAGGATGATGCGGTTTTTCTTTTTACTCAAAATACGGATCGCGTCCTCAGTATAATCCGGTGCGATGATCACCTCGAAAAATATCTGATCGATCTCGTTGGCAGCCTCGGCATCGATCGCTCGGTTGCCTATCAACACGCCGCCGAAGGCTGAGACGGGATCGCCAGCCAAGGCCGCTTTCCACGCTTCGACCATCGTCGGACGGGAAGCCACTCCGCACGCATTGTTATGCTTGAGGATAGCGAAGGTCGGCTCGTCGAACTCGTCGATAAGTGCGACCGCAGCATCAATATCCAGCAAGTTGTTGTAGGATATTTGTTTGCCATGCAGGCGATCGAAGAGTGCATCGAATGAGCCAAAAAAGATGCCCCGTTGATGGGGATTCTCTCCGTAACGCATGGGCATGGCGTCGTCGAATGCAACGCGAAATGCGGTGTGTTCGTCGGCGTCGAAATAGCGAAAGATGGCTGCGTCGTAGCCGGATGAAACGGCGAAAGCGGCACGTGCGAATCGGCGACGATCGTCGAGCGTTGTCTGTGCGCCGCCCTGCTTGAGCAGTTCCAACAGGGGGGCGTATTGCGCTCGTGAAGCAACGATCGTTACGTCGCGATAGTTTTTTGCCGCGGCACGAATAAGGGATATGCCACCGATGTCGATCTTTTCGATCACATCGGCCTCGCCTGCACCTGAGGCCACGGTCTCTTCAAAAGGATATAGGTCGACGATCACCAAGTCGATCGCCGGTATATCATATTCCGACAGCTGCCGGAGGTCTGTGTCGTATTCACGGCGGGCCAGGATGCCGCCAAATATTTTGGGATGTAAAGTTTTCACTCGCCCTCCTAAGATGGAGGGATAACCGGTCAGGCTCTCGGCCGTTTCGCACGGTATGCCTAACGATTCGATGAAGGTTTGTGTGCCTCCTGTCGAGACGAGCTGCACGCCTTCGTTGTGGAGCGTCTTTATTATGTCTTCTAATAGTCCGTCTTTGTGATAAACTGAGATTAGGGCTCGGCTTATCCGCTTCTTTTCATCCGTCATCATGCGTTTGAATTCATTGTCCACTTTCTATTTCTCGAAAAAGTCGCACAAAAGTATGGTTTAATTCCATTCTGAAAAGTGCTATAAGAGAGAATGTTCGTGGCCCCGGATATAATATATGTTATTGTCCCATAAGGATAAAGCGACTATGGACTTCCTTCTCTACACCTTGAGGGACGGCCGTCGCCTGATGGTAAGCCCAACCGTCAGCAGTTGGGGGCTCGGTCGTTTAACGCGTGAATCCGACGAAAGATGAGGGTCTTTCTCCTTGGAGAATGTCTTTGATAGCGCGCTGTAACGGCCAAAGCATTTCCAAAAACGTTTTGGCCCTCGCGTAGCTTCCGTAGAGACTCTCTGCCGGCTTTATTCTTACATCGAACTCGTGTTACGAGGGTCAGCGCGAGGCTTCGATACGCAGGCCGATGGCCTCGATACCATTCAGCTGTTCGTCGCGCATACCCTGACGGATCCCTAAGGTGTACTGCCCCTTGTGAGGGAAGCGGTAACGCGAGCGGAGGGGGACACTGAGGTGATGGATGGCGATTCCAGCGCCGTGCCAAGCACCATAGTCGTCGGCCAGCATACACTCAATGGTGTCGTGCGTCATGGGGCCGACGGGGGGCTCTTCGCTGCAAAGGAGCCAGAGGTTTTGGTAGGGATAGAGGTCGTTGTTACGGATCTCGAGGGCGAGGTCGTAGGGCACGGTGTTGTCGTCGATATCGTACGTGAAGTAGTAGATGTGATCCTTCGTCCAGGGCTTCTCGACGGACTGATAGTGGTCGTAGCGGGCCGTGTCGGTGCAGGCAGCAAGGAGCAGCAGCACCAGGGCCGTGGGAAGGAGGGCGCGAACCACGCTGTGCAATCGGTTACTGCGGCGACGGACCATCGGTGGGAGTCGGTTGGGGGTTGTTGCCTTTTCGCTCACGGCGCGGGGACTTGGGGGCGGACGCTTTAGTGGCGGCTTGTGGAGCGCCGTCTGCTGACGGTTTTGGGGAGCGTTTGGGCCGTCCTTCCGCAGCGGCCTTTGGGCGTCCGTCAGCTGGAGCCGCGGTGCGTTTCTTCTTCCTCTTCTTACGGGTGCTATCGAAGCGGCTTACATTGTCATCCAGAATGTCGTGCGAGTCCGACTTCTTCGTCTGCGTCTCTTTCGATTCGGGCAGTAGGGTGTCGGGCTTAATGCCTTTTTGATTCATGTTAATGACGTCGAAGGCTTGTCTGGCGGTGAGGGTCACGAGGTCTTTGGCGATCGTCTTATCCGTCGAGTAGGTGATTTCGCGCTTGAAGAGGTCCGTTTTGAAGTAATAGTAGGCGTTGTCCTTCGTCTCCAGCACGATCTTACGCGAGGGCATACCCTTGCGGGCGTCGACGTACATGTCGGCCTCGTAATTGATGCAGCATTTGAGTTTCCCACACTGCCCGGCCAACTTCTGAGGGTTCATCGAAATATCCTGTAGGCGTGCGGCCTCGGTGGAGACGGAGGTGAAGTGCGACATCCACGACGCGCAGCAGAGTTCGCGTCCGCAGGGGCCGATACCGCCGATGCGTCCGGCTTCTTGTCGGACACCGATCTGCTTCATTTCAATACGCACATGAAAGTTATCGGCCAAGACACGAATCAGTTGGCGAAAATCGACACGTCCCTCTGCGATGTAGTAGAAGATGGCCTTGTTGCCGTCGCCCTGAAACTCCACATCGCCGATCTTCATATCCAGCCCCAGTTCGGCGGCGATCTGTCGGGAGCGGATCATGGTCTCATGTTCTCGCGCCTTGGCTTCTTCCCAGCGCTCTAAATCGTAGGGGCGGGCGATGCGATAGATCTTTTTGTTGATTGTGCTGTGCCGGGTGCTGTGTTTCCATAATTGAAAGAGGACAAGTCGGCCGGTCAATGTAACCATGCCAATGTCGTGCCCCGGACTGGCCTCGACGGCCACTATGTCGCCTTTTTCGAGTGGGATATGGTCTTCGTTTAGGAAGTATTCCTTGCGCGTATTCTTGAATTGCACCTCCACATAGGCCGTGGCATACTCCTCCTCGGGGATGTCACACAGCCAGTCGTGGACGGAGAGTTTGCTTCCTGACGTTTCACAGCATCCTTTACATTCCAGACAGCCTCTTTCTGTGTTCTGTACGAAATTCATTCTTCGGAAAGGGGGGGGCAGGGAGATTAGGGGATCAGTGCGTGCTGCTTGAATATTTTCCGAATGGCCTCCAAGGCATAGTCTAACTGCGCCCGGGTGTGGGTGGCCATAAGGGAGAAGCGAATCAGGGTGTCTTGCGACGCTACGGCTGGCGATACGACGGGGTTAACGAAGACGCCGGCTTCGAAGAGCTCCTTAACGATGAGGAAGGTGAGGTCGTTGTCGCGGATGAAAAGGGGGATGATCGGTGTGGAGGTGTGTCCGATCTCGCAGCCCATTTGACGGAATCCGTCGAGGGCGTAATGTGTCAACTCCCAGAGGCGCTCCATGTGTTCGGGCTCGGTGAGCATGATGTCGAGGGCGGCGTTTGCAGCAGCGACGGAGGCGGGGGTACAGCTGGCACTGAATATATAGGTACGCGCATGATGGCGCAGGTAGTTGATCGTGTCGCGATCGGAAGCGATGAATCCGCCGAGGGAGGCGAGTGATTTGCTGAAGGTGCCCATGATCAGATCCACGTCGGACGTCACGCCGAAATGGTCGCATGTGCCGCGTCCACACTGGCCCAAAACGCCGATACCGTGGGCCTCATCGACCATCACATTGGCGTTGTATTGCTTGGCCAGACGGATGATCTCGGGCAGGTTGGCGATGTCGCCCTCCATGCTGAAGACGCCGTCCATAACGATGAGCTTCACCTTGTCCGGCTCGCATTTCTGGAGCTGGCGTTCGAGGGAGGCCATATCATTATGCTTGTATTTCAGTTTGCGGGAATAGGAAAGGCGGATGCCTTCGATGATGGAGGCATGGTTAAGCTCGTCCCAAATGATGTAATCCTCGCGGCCTGTGATGCAGGAGATCACTCCTTCGTTCACCTGAAAACCTGTGGAGAAGGAGATGGCGTCCTCTTTACCGACGAAGGCGGCCAGGCGTTTCTCAAGGGCCACATGAATATCCAGCGTACCGTTCAGAAAGCGTGAACCGGCGCATCCCGTGCCGTATTTACGTATGGCTTCGATGGCGGCTTCTTTCACTTTCGGGTGGTTGGTGAGGCCTAAGTAGGCGTTCGAGCCGAACATCAGCACCTTTTTTCCGTCGATGACGACTTCCGTATCCTGATCGCTTTGGATCTCGCGGAAGTAGGGGTAAATGCCGGCGGCCTTAGCTCGCTGTGGGGCGTCGTATTTCGCCAGCTTCTCTCTCAATAAGTTCATGTTTGTGGAGGTTTTAACCTTGTCTTTTTGTGAAAAATGTCGGCGGCAAAAGTAGAAAAAAATGGCCGCGGCCCTTGGTGACTTGCCGCATGTCTACAGCGTAACCACATCAAGACTTCACCACTACGTCCCAACCGTCTGCTCATCTACGGAGATCAAAACCACGCGTGGTTCTCCTTTCCGTAGGGGTACGGAGATCAAAACCACACGTGGTTCTCCTTTCCGTAGGGGTACGGAGATTAAAACCACACGTGGTTCTCCTTTCCGTAGGGGTACGGAGATCAAAACCACACGTGGTTCTCCTTTCCGTAGGGGTACGGAGATTAAAACCACACGTAGTTCTCCTTTCCGTAGGGCTATGTAGAGCAAAGAAGTGCCCCAAGTTTGCAGCTATTCGGGTGCGGTTGCCCTGTCAGCCTACGCCTCTCCGAAGATTGATTGAGTGTTTCAGAACTACTTTTGCCCCTGTCGGGAGGCCAACACCTCCCTCCCGACGCCTCTTTATGTATAACACAACAACGTAATCAAGACAGTGTATGAAAAAGACAATGAATGCCAGGCTGGCGATCTGCGGCCTGTGCCTCTTGGGGTTCCTTACCGCATGCGATGAGGAATGGATTAAACCGACACCCAAACCAGATCCTGAGAACAAAGTCACCCTGAAGGTGAACGAGTTCATCTACGAGGGGCTACGGAGTGAATATCTGTGGGAGAATACGATCAATTGGAACGCTATCGATTTCAAGAAGGAGAAGGATTCGCACGCCTTCTTCAAACGGTTGATCTATAAAGACGATCGCTGGACGAGCCTCACCGACAATGCCGAGGCTTGGAACCAAGGCTTCGCCGGCATATCGACCACCTACGGTTTCGACCTCCGCTTTAGCTACATCGGACAGACGGAAGAGCTCGTGGCCATCGTCCGTTATGTCTATCCCGGCACACCGGCCGACCGTGCGGGCATCCGACGGGGCGACCTCTTGCTCAAGCTGAACGGCGGACCCATCACGGTGAAGAACTATGCCGACTTCTACGACAAACCCACCATCGTAGTCAACAAGGGTATTCTCAAGGACAAAACCCTCACGGCCGAACCGGTCGGCGTGGCTATGACGGCCGTGGAGATGTACCAAGATCCCATCCTCAAGGACACCGTGATCAATAAGGATGGCCACCGCGTGGGCTACCTCTGTTACTCGGATTACACGGAGCGCTCCACCGCGGAGCTGATCAAGGTCTTTACGCGGTTTAAGACGGCCGGCGTGACCGACGTCGTGCTCGATCTGCGCTACAATGGCGGCGGCTACGTCAGCACGGCGCGCGCGCTCTGTAGCATCCTTGCGCCTGAGGCGGCCATGAAAAAGAAAGAGCGCTTCCTGTTCAAGCTCTGGAACGAAAACTATATGAGCTACTGGAAAAGCAAGGGTCGGAACGACGAGCTGTATGAGACGTTCGTCGACACCTTGGGCATCAACATGAACCTCAACCGGCTCTATATCCTTACGGGCAAGGGCACAGCCTCGGCTTCGGAGCTGACCCTCACGGGGCTCACGCCTTACATGGATGTGGTGCAGATCGGCGACACGACGCATGGCAAATTCTGCGGCGGCATCGTACTCATGCCGAAACATCTCTGGTGGGACAAGGACGCCTCGTATTACCAAGAGATCAAGAACTGGGGCATGTACGTGATGATCTACAAGTTCTCCAACAAGCGTAATGACGAGTTTCCGCGCGGCTTCGCACCGAAGTATGTCGTGAAGGAATACCTGCTGGAGCTCTATCCCTTCGGCGACGAGCGTGACCCGCTGCTGGGTAAGGCGCTGGAGCTGATCACGGGCAAGCAGGTGGCTAAAGCGCGCTCACACCGCATACAGCCTGCACTCCGCGAGCTGCCCATCGATAACCCGAACCGCCCGCTGAACGGTAAGGCTATCGATACGCCGCCGGCCGGTCAACGGCTCTTCATGAGCAATAAATAATCCAGCATAGTCATTGCCGCCATCGCCTCGACGAGCGGCACGGCACGGGGAAGGACGCACGGATCGTGGCGTCCTTTCGCGTTTATAATGGTCTCGCGTCCGTCACGATCGACCGTCTGTTGCTCGCGCAGCAGGGTGGCCACAGCCTTGAAGGCAACACGGAAATAGATGTCTTCGCCGTTGGAGATGCCGCCCTGTATGCCGCCCGAGTAATTCGTACGGGTGGCGATACGGCCGTGGTCGTTGCAGAAGGTGTCGTTGTGTTCCGAACCGAGGTAGAGGGGGGCGTCGAAGCCGTCGCCGTAGTCGAAGCCCTTCACGGCGTTGATGCCGAGCATAGCGGCCCCGAGCGCGGCGTGCAACTTGCCAAAGACAGGCTCGCCGAGTCCAACGGGCACGCCCGTGATGACGCCCGTGATGACGCCGCCCACCGTGTCGCCCTGCTCCTTGACGCGACGGATCAGTGCCTCCATCTCGGCCGCCTTGCGTGCGTCGGGACACCGCACGGCGTTCGTCTCGGTGAGCGTGAGGTCATAATCGCGATACGTGCCGTCGAGGCGGATACGCCCCACCTGCGAGGTATAGGCGCGGACGGTGATGCCCTCGGGTTGCAGGGCGAGCTTAGCCACGGCACCGCCGACGCATTGCGCTATGGTGGTGCGTGCCGAGCTGCGTCCACCGCCGCGCGGATCGCGGATGCCGTACTTCATCTGGTAGGTATAGTCAGCGTGCGACGGGCGATAGAGGTTGCGCATGGCGTCGTAGTCTTTCGAATGCTGATCGCGGTTGCGGACGAGGAAGGCGATGGGTGTACCGGTCGTTCGGCCCTCGTAAAGCCCGGAAAGGAACTCGACCGTGTCGGGTTCGTTGCGTGAGGTAGTCAGTGCGGACTGTCCCGGCCGACGGCGGTTGAGTTCGCTTTGAATGAAGGCCGTATCCGCCTCAATGCCGGCGGGGCAACCGTCGATGATGCCGCCGATAGCCGTGCCATGCGATTCGCCGAAGGTGGTCAGGCGGTAGTTGTTTCCGAACGTATTCATATCGTATCGTGGGGAGTAGGGTGAAGTAGTTATTAGAAGAGGGGGTAAAAAGAAGCCCTTCATCCGAGACCCACCGGGGGTTAGGAATGAAGAGCTACTTCAAAAAGGGGAATTAGAAGATTATAGATCAGTGGCAGCAGCCGTCGCAACCGCCACAACCGTCGTGGTCATGTCCGCCACAGCCGCCGTGCATCATCTGCTCCATCTCGGCCAGTTCCTCAGCCGTCGGCTCGTGCACGTCGGCCACCTGTCCGGCAAAGTGCAGCGTCTCGCCCGCCAACGGGTGATTGAAGTCCATCACTACGACGTCGTCCTTCACCTCCAGCACGGAGCCGTTCATGTGCTGCCCCTCGGCGCTCATCATGGGCAGCGTGGCGCCTTCCTTCACGCGCTCGCTATCGAACACGCCGTCCACCATGAAGACACTCTTCGGCAGATCGACCACATTCTCCTCTATACGCTGGCCGTATGCCTGCTCAGGCGTAAGGGAAAACTCGAAGCGGTCGCCCGGCTCTAGGCCGCTCAGATTCTTTTCGAAGGCCTCTAACATGGCGCCAATGCCATAGATAAACTTCAGGGGTTGTTCTGGGGTAGCCGACTCCATCAGTGTGCGGTCGTCCGCATCGCCCACGTGCAGGTCATAGGTAACCGTCACGAATTTGTTCTTTGATACTCTCATATACATTCTTGATTTTTAGATAGGGGCGCAAAAGTAGCCGATTATGCATAAGCCCGCCGGGGCGCTGAGGAGGCATGCACTACAAATAGAACGCCCCCATCAGCTCCGCGTAGGCCGCCGTCCGACGGTGATCTGGCGTCTCCAGCGTCAGCACATCCGGCACGCAGGGAGACGGCCGACGCGCCAGTTCGGCCAGCCATCGCTTGGGCGACGCACCCTCCACGGGCACGACGTGCGTCTCGCGGACGAGGTGCAACGCTCTCGCCTCGGCCAGCCTCAACACGCCATCACGCTGCGCATAAGGCAACACAAGCGCCATCCGACCGTCGTCCGCAAGCAGCGCCGCAGCCACGCTGAGCAGCTCGCCCATCGGCAACGTGTCGCTATGCCGTGCCATGCGTCGCCCAACGTCGGGACACTTCAGCGATTCGTCGAAATAGGGCGGATTGGAGACGATCCGATCGTAAGCCGGGGGAGCCGTAGCGGCGTACGTGCGGAAGTCGGTGCGGAGGACACGAATACGTGCCGCGAAGAGTGACTCACCGACATTCTCCGCGGCTTGTAGGCAGGCGTCGCGGTCGATGTCGAGCGCATCGATGTGGGCGTCCGTGTTGCGTTGGGCGAGCATCAGAGCGACAAGCCCGCTGCCTGTACCGACATCAGCTATGCGACGCGCACCGGACACGTCGGCCCACGCTCCGAGGAGGCAGCCGTCCGTGCCGACCTTCATCGCGCAACGGTCGTGGCGAACGGTGAATTGTTTGAATCGAAAATAGGGATTGGACATGGTGTGGGGTAAAAAAATCCCTCCCAGCGCTCACGCGAGGGGAGGGACTAATGCTAATAAAAAATTATAGTCCTTATTGATTAGCCTTGAGAGCCTCACAACTCGGGAAATCCCTCCCGACGCTCGCGCGAGGAGAGGAACTAACATAAAAAACAATTACCATTATTGATTGGCTCTGAAAGCCTCACAACTCAGGAAATCCCTCCCGGCGCTCACGCGAGGGGAGGGACCAATATTATATTATGGAAAAAATAATAACCCTCATTGATTGGCCCTGAGAGCCTCACAACTCGGGATACACTTTCGGCGGCAAGCCTTATTTCAGGCTGCCGACCATATCTTCTGGCCGCACCCACTCGTCGAACTGCTCCGGGGTGACGTAGCCCAGGCGGACAGCCTCCTCGCGCAGCGTCGTACCGTTGCGGTGCGCCGTGTTGGCGATCTCTGCCGCCTTGTAGTAACCGATCTTCGTGTTGAGCGCCGTGACAAGCATGAGGCTGTTGTTCACCAGCTCCTTGATCCGTGGATAATTCGGCTGGATGCCGCTCACGCAGTGCTCCTCGAAGCTCACGCAGGCGTCGCCGATCAAGCGGGCCGACTGCAGGAAGTTGGCGCAGATGACGGGCTTGAACACGTTCAGCTCGTAGTGTCCCTGCGTACCGCCGACCGAGATAGCCACGTCGTTACCCATCACCTGGGCAGCCACCATCGTCACCGCCTCGCACTGCGTCGGGTTTACCTTGCCCGGCATGATCGAGCTACCCGGTTCGTTGGCCGGGATGATGATCTCGCCGATGCCACTGCGCGGGCCGGAGGCCATCATGCGGACGTCGTTGGCGATCTTGTTGAGCGACACGGCCAGCTGCTTCAGTGCGCCGTGCGCCTCCACCATGGCGTCGTGTGCGGCCAGCGCCTCGAACTTATTCTCAGCCGTCACGAAGGGCAGCCCCGTGAACTGGGCGATGTAACGCGCCACGACCACGTCGTAGCCCTTCGGCGTGTTGATACCCGTGCCCACGGCCGTGCCACCGAGCGCCAGCTCGCTGAGGTGCGAGAGGGTGTTGCGGAGTGCGCGGAGGCCGTGATCCAGCTGCGCAGCGTAGCCCGAGAACTCCTGTCCGAGCGTCAGCGGCGTAGCGTCCATCAGGTGCGTACGGCCGATCTTGACCACGTCCTTGAACTCCTCAGACTTCTTCTTCAGCGCGTCGCGCAGGCGCTCTACGCCGGGGATCGTCGTCTCCACGACCATCTTGTACGCCGCGATGTGCATGCCCGTGGGATAGGTGTCGTTCGACGATTGCGACTTGTTCACGTCGTCGTTCGGCTGCAGCGTCTTCTCGCCCTCGCCGATCTTTTTGCCCGCCAGCTGATGGGCGCGGTTGGCGATCACCTCGTTCACATTCATGTTCGACTGCGTGCCCGAGCCCGTCTGCCAGATCACGAGCGGGAACTGGTCATTGAGTTTCCCCTCCAGGATCTCGTCGCACACCCGTGCGATCAGGTCACGCTTCTCTACCGGCAGCACGCCCAACTCGTGGTTGGCGTAAGCAGCGGCCTTTTTCAGGTACGCAAAGCCGTAGATCACCTCCAGCGGCATGGAGGCCGACGGCCCGATCTTGAAATTGTTACGCGAGCGCTCCGTTTGCGCTCCCCAGATCTTGTCGGCGGGGACTTTCACCTCGCCCATCGTGTCTTTTTCGATTCTGAAATCTGCCATTGTTCTATATTTTTTTGGTGATGATTCAATTTCTTGGTGACAACTGCGGGCAAAAATAGACGTTCTTGGCAATTACCGTGGGGCGATGCCAAAAACATACGTCGCGGACTCAGAAACGCCTCGCGAAGGCCCCGCAGCGTCCGTTTAGCCCCTTGTGTAAGCCCGTTCACGGCCCGCCGACTCCCGTTTGCGGCCCGCTCGCCTCTGCGCACCGCTTGCGGAGATCCGTTTCCCCTCCTTTCTTCTCGGATAAGGCCTTATCGGCTCCTTTTTCGCCCGTTCGGAACTTCCCGAAATATTCCACCTACCTATTACAAGCGTTCGGAATTTCCCGAAGATATATTCCATCTGGTTACAAATGCTCGGAATTATCCGAAGAATAGAAAACTGATGTATCATCTCTTCGGGAAACTCCGATAAGATAAAAATATGAATAGTCATTATTCGGGAGTGTCCGAGAAGTTATAAACAAGATATACAGTCTTTCGGGAATATCCGATTGATATAAAAATCCATTTCTATACTTTCGGGGATTTCCGAAGAGTTGAAAATATATAGCTTAGACTGTTCGGGGATTCCCGAGAATTAGGTACATACTATGAATACGCTTCGGAATAATCCGAGACCTTGTTACATATAGAGAACATACTTCGGGAAATTCCGAGCGATGGAAATAAAAAGGAATACGTTTTCGGGAGATTCCGATGTGTAGAAACGTGAAACGATATACCTTTGGCGGCACCTTTCAAGGATAAAACGGATGTCCGCAAGGCCTTCACGGGCCCGATCATGGGGCGCGAAGAGTGCTGCGGACAGTTCGCATGCCCGAAATGGCATGAAACGGAAGTCCGCGAGGGGTTCGCAAAGTGATTCGGACATAAAAACGACAGGAGACATGAAAAAGATCGGAAACATAGACCTGACACGGGCCACGAAGGCGGCGCACGTGGAGTTCATTCACTCGGTCTGCATCGCGGTGGACGAGAGTCCGGAGGTGACGGCTAACGCGGTGGCCAAGAAAGCCGCGGAGCGACTCAAGGCGGCCTACGACGAGGAGCGGGAGAACCTGATCCTCTCGAACAAAAGCCTGCTGACGGACGACATCCACGCGGCTGACACCGAGCGTGACGGCCTTTTCACCGGCTTCAAAGGCACCGTGATGGCGCAGCAGCGCATGCCGGACGAGGCCAAGGCGGAGGCGGCGCGCGAGCTGACGCAGCGGATCAAGGACTACCGGCTGCAGCGCGGCATGCAGCTGGACGGGGAGACGGCGATGATCGGGAAGCTGGTGGAGGACTGCGAGGGGGCCTACGCGTCGCATGTGGAGCGGCTCGGCGTCGGGCCGTACGTGGTGGCGATGAAGGCGGCCAACGAGCGCGTGCACCGGCTGATCAACGAGCGGATGCAGAACCAACGGCTACGCAAGGAGGCAGAGGTGGACATGGCGCGGCGGCAGTCGGACGCAGCCTATCGGTGGCTCGTGGAGGTAGTGAACGCGATGCAGGTTTTGCTGGGCGATGAGGCCGGCGTGGGCCACTTCATCGACTTCATGAACGCACTGATCAAGCGTTATCGGCAGGTGGTGTTCGCCAAACGGAAGCGGAATAAGGACGCCGCTGTGGAGGGCTAACCAAGACGCTATTCGGGAAGGTTGTCCGGGGGGGGCTAAACGAGGAAAGGCCCCGCCCTGAATTGAATCAGAGGGGGCCTTTACCGTGAAGAACGCCATGAAATACAAAAAACGAGCGGCAAACGGGGCTCGAACCCGCGACCCTCAGCTTGGGAAGCTGATGCTCTACCAACTGAGCTACTGCCGCGTCTTGCTCGGGTGTTGCGGGGGCAAAAATAGACCTTCCTTTGGCTTTTTACCTAAGTTTGCCCGACATTTTTTGACAGAGACCGAAATAAGCGGCATTTCATGAGGGAATTTCAGAAGATCAGCACCCGGAAAAAAGGGGATTACGAGGCGGCTTTCCGCGAGGAAAAGCCGAATGTGTTTCAGCGGTTGGCCGCGATATTTGGCCATGCCGCTTTTTTTTGGCTGGCCGTCTGTCTGGCCCTGTTTTTCTGGCTGGAACGTGAGGGCCGATTCTACTTTTTCTTCATCGAGCAGCGGAAGCTGTTCCTCAGCGAGGCATCGTTCATCGGGTCGTATTTCACGCGGTCAGGGGGCGGGGCGCAATTGGTGACGGACTATGCGACGCAGTTCTTCGTCAAGCCGTACCTCGGGGCGGCCACCGGAAGTGTGGTGCTGACGGCCGTGGCCATGCTGTCGGTGGGCCTCATGCGACGGATCGCACCGCAGGCCAATCTGCGACTGCTGGGGCTACTACCGACGGCGGCGCAGCTGCTGATGACGTTCGATATGAACTATTCGTACGCCGGGACGGTGGCCTATGCGCTGACGCTCGTGGCGATGTATGGCTATTTCTTCATCCCGTCGATGGTGGGGCAGGTAG
Source organism: Tannerella serpentiformis (assembly GCF_003033925.1). NCBI lineage: Bacteria > Pseudomonadati > Bacteroidota > Bacteroidia > Bacteroidales > Tannerellaceae > Tannerella > Tannerella serpentiformis. The sequence goes on along the minus strand of NZ_CP028365.1, from coordinate 2,158,474 downwards.
TCTATGCCACGGTGGCCACGGGACTGCTGTTTTGGCTCGGCGGATCGGTGGCGTTCCTCTTTGCGACGTGCATCTTTTTGTGGGAACTGGCGACGCGCTTTTGGCGGGCTTACGGCTTCTTGGTACCGCTGGCGGTGGCTGTGGGAGCGGCCGTATGGGGCGTGTATGACGCGTGGGCGGGGGAGTATCGCTTCCTGTTAGGTCCGGACGGATACTATGCGCCGACTGTGGCGCCTGATCCGGTGCTTTACGGCGTATGGGCCTGCCTGCCGGTGATGTTGGCCGTGGCTTATTGCCTGCGTGGGCAGGGACGCGAGAAGAAGGAGGCGGGGCGACGGATCGCGGAGATAACGGTGCAGCTCGTGTTAGTGGGCGGACTGCTTTGGATCGGCCGCGACAGGCTGAAGGATCACGACACGTCGGGCTACAGCAAAGAGCTGGACTGCTACCTCCGACAAGGACGGTGGGACGACGTGATCGACCGCTATACCTTTACATATAAGCACAACCCGACGCCTACCGAGGCGTGCATGCTGAGCATCGCGCTGGCCGAACGGGGACAATTGGCCGACAGCCTGTTTGCCTACGCTCCGCGCGGCGTGGAGGCCATCCTGCCGACATGGGACGGAAGCGATCCCCAAGTGGCGGCACTGCTGAGCGACCTCTATTTCTCGATGGGCGATATCGATATGGCGCAACGTATGGCGATAGAAGCCAATGCGGGCATGGACGATCGCAGCCCGCGCATGATCAAACGACTGGCCGAGACGAGTCTGATCCGCGGCGCCTATCCGCTGGCCGAGAAGTACCTCTCGGTGCTGGAGCATACGCGTTACTACGGCCAGTGGGCACACGATGCGCGGCGGTTCCTGTATAACGATTCGGCCGTGGTGGTGGACTCCCTGCTGGGCCGCAAGCGTCGCTGCCTGACGGGTGCATCGGGCGATCTACCGCACACTCTGCACGCCATCGCCGAACAAAACCCGACGCACCGCGCCTCGATCGAGTATGCGGGCGTGCTCCTCTTATTGCAGAAAGACCTCGGACGCTTCCGCACTTTGGCCGACAGTTGCACGGGGCGGATGGTGCTCCCTCGCCTGCCCAAATCCTTCGCGGAGGCCACGCTGCTCTACACCTTCGTCGGCGATACAACGGCGCAGAAGCGCTATCGACTGCCAGCCGACATGACGCGGCGCTACGCCGACTTTCGCCGACGCGCTGACGCGGCGCGAGGCAACCGCCAGTCGGCCGAGGCGCTGCGCGATGCCTTCGGCGACAGCTACTGGTATTACTTCACCTTCACGTCCGGTGCGACGAAATAATCCGTAATGAAAACGATCCTCTCCCCTACCCTACGATACGCATCCACCCTTCTGCTGCTGATCCTTCTCGCCGTGGCCTGCCAACACGAGATGCCGATGACGAACCGGCTGGTGGACCATCAGCCCCCCATCTTCCCGGACTATACGGAGGTGACGATCCCTCCCAACATTGCGCCGCTGCGCTTCCTGCTGGCCGACACGTGCGACGTGGACAAGGCCGCGGCCACGTTCGAGTGTGGCGCCGAACGCGTCACGGTCTGGGCCTCCGACGGACGGTCCATCGCCATCGCGCCGCGCGCATGGAAGCGCCTGATGAAGGATGCCGCAGGCAAGGTGATCAGCGTGAAAGTGACGGCCCGCATCGCCGGCGAATGGGTCGGCTATGCGCCCTTCAACCTCTACGTGGCCACGGACTCGATCGACCCGTACATCGTCTACGGCCGCACGGATCCGAGTCGCAACGTGATGGGCCATACGGGGCTTTACAGCCGCTGCTTGGAGGACTTCCACGAGCGTGCCGTGCTCACGAGCGACATGACCCACGGCGACCGCATCGGCCCGGCCACCTTCAGCGGTGGCGACGCCCAGCGCTTCTTTCTGCCCCTAAGCGGTGCCCTATCCTGCGCCCTGCTGACTGACAGCGACAAGATCGAGAAACTGAACACGCACACCATCCCCGGACTACCCACGCCGACCCATGTCGCCTGGCACCCTTCGGGGCGTTACATGGCCTTCGCCGTCAACCGCAACGCGCGGCAGGATGTCCGCGAGACGGCCTCGCGCATCGTCATCTACGACGTCGTCAAGCATGAGCTCTTCACCTCCCCGCAACTCTTCTCCGACTCCAGCTCGGTCACCTACCCCGCCTTCTCGCCCGACGGCGAAACGCTCTACTTCTGCGCCACCTCACTCATGGCCTACACCCGCGCCGACAGCGCCAAGTATCACCTCTGCGCCCTGGCTTTCAACATCCACGGCGGACGCCGCTTCGGCCGTAAGGCAGACACCCTCTACCACTCCCGACCCGCGCCGCCCCCGCCTCCGCGGAAGAAGTCGGACAAGACGCCCCCCCGACGCCCCGAGGTACGCCCCGACGGTAGCGCGGCCCGTCCCCTGCCCTCGCCCGACGGACGCTATCTGCTCTTCACCGTGGCCGACGTAGGCTCCAATCCCGCCGATCGCCCCACGTCGGACGTGGCCCTCTTCGACATAAAGCACCGGAACTTCCTGCCCGTCGATACGCTCTGCGCCGATAACGACTCGGAGATCGCCTACTCCTGGAGCAACAACGGGCGCTGGATCGTCTATACCACGCGCAGCATCGACGGCCTCTACGAATACCCCGTCATCGCCCATCTCTCGGCCGACGGACGCCCCTCGAAACCCTTCCTGCTGCCGCTCAAGGAGGCCAATGGCTATCGGCGCACGATGCGATCGTTCACCCACCCCACGTTCCTCACCGCCCCCGTGCCCTACCGCAACTATACGCTCAGTCGCAAGGCCCGCACCCTCGAAGGCGTGGACATCCAGCCGCTCAAGGCGGGGAAGTGAATCCCTCCCTCGGGAGAGGCCATTTCCGCATCGAGGAAATGGGTCAAACCTTCGGGAGAGGTCATTTCCCGAGTCAGGAAATGGGCCCAACCTTCGGGAGAGGTCATTTCCCGAGTCAGGAAATGGGCCCAACCTTCGGGAGAGGCCATTTCCCGAGTCAGGAAATGGGCCAAACCTTCGGGAGAGGCCATTTCCGCATCGAGGAAATGGGTCAAACCTTCGGGAGAGGTCATTTCCCGAGTCAGGAAATGGGTCAAACCTTCGGGAGAGGCCATTTCCGCATCGAGGAAATGGGCCAAACCTTCGGGAGAGGTCATTTCCGCATCGAGGAAATGGGTCAAACCTTCGGGAGAGGCCATTTCCCGAGTCAGGAAATGGGCCCAACCTTCGGGAGAGGCCATTTCCCGAGTAAGGAAATGGGCCCAACCTTCGGGAGAGGTCATTTCCGCATCGAGGAAATGGGTCAAACCCTCGGGAGAGGCCATTTCCGCATCGAGGAAATGGGGCAAACCTTCGGGAGAGGTCATTTCCGAGGCTCGGACGACCTAAACAATCTACGTAATCAGCAATTCATCCCCCCAAAAACAAGATGACACAAGAAAGGATCACACCCAACCTGCACGACGCCTGGCCGGAAATTGAGGCGCTGCTACATCGATTCGCAGACATGGGCATCGCTCAGGCGGTGGATTATGAGAAGTACTACCTCTATTCCCTGATCGCCCATTCGACGGCCATTGAGGGGTCGACGCTGACGGAGCTGGAGGCGCAAATACTCTTCGACGAGGGCGTGACGACTGGTGGTAAGCCACTCATAGATCATTTGATGAATGACGACCTACGCATGGCCTATGAGCAGGCACAGACGGAGGCGGTGCGCCGAACAGCTATCACGCCGACGCTCCTGCGGATGCTGAATGGGATACTGATGCGGCGCACCGGGAGTGTGCACCACGTCGCTGCGGGCACGTTCGACTCGTCGCGAGGTGACTACCGCCTGTGTGGCGTCACGGCGGGTGTCGGCGGACGGTCGTATATGAACTATCAAAAGGTGCCGGTACGGATAGAGGCGCTCTGCGAACGACTTCAGGAACAAATGAAAATGACCGGCGTCAACACCCTCCGCGCGCAGTATGAGATGAGTTTCACGGCCCATTTGGAGCTGGCCACTATCCACCCGTGGGTAGACGGCAACGGTCGTACGGCACGCCTGCTGATGCACTACATCCAGTTCTACTACGACCTCTTCCCCGTGAAGATCCTTCGTGAAGATCGTGGCGCATACATCGCCTCCTTACGACAATCGCAAGAGGAGGAAAATGTGGACTGCACGCCCTTCCTCACCTTTATGACCGACCGGCTGCGGGCGTCGCTCAAAAGTGAGATAGAGCGGGCTGCGGCCTCGGCCGAGGCTGGGAAGTTAGTCGGGAACACGCAGGGGCGAATGCACATACCGCAGTAGAGGCACAAAAGCAGACGCTCCCCGGCGTATTTGCCACATCTTTGCGCCGTGAGAAAAATCATCGCATACAAGAATTATTTCAGCGATTTCATGCAAGCACTATCGAAGCCGGAAGCCGATAAAGTCTTGCGTGCACTGGATTTATTAAGGACGGAAGAGCGGCTGCCAAGACATTACATCAAATACGTAAGGGAAGGCCTCTATGAATTTCGAGTAAGCCATGGGAACAATGAGTTCCGCCTATTTTTCATTTATGATGGAGACACCATCGTGGTATTGTTCAATTGTTTCAAGAAGAAAACTCAAAGAACCCCTCATCGAGAAATAGAGAAGGCTTTGAGATTAAGGAAGGAATATGATGCAACTAAGAGAGATCGAAAAGGATAAGTACGACGTCGACGCATTGCTTGACGAAGTATTAGGGCGCGAAGGATCGCCCGAAAGAGAAAGGAATAGGACCTTGGCGTGGGAAGAATACCTGGCGCAAGTGGAGCACGACGCCCAAGCGAAGAGGCTGCCTAAGACGGTCGCCGAACCAGCGATGAGTGACGAATGGTAAGGCCCGACGTTGGGAACCGAAAAGAGATTGGGAGGCGTTTGCACGGTGCTGCATGCGCCTCCCTACTTTTGCGGCCTCACCGAACAATGCATCAATAATGGATAGTAATATGGATAAGCAACAACAGAAACTCGTTTTGTATAACACCCTCACGCGCCGGAAGGCGGAGTTTGAACCCCTCCACGCGCCACATGTGGGCATGTATGTCTGCGGACCCACCGTCTACGGCGATCCGCACCTCGGCCACGCCCGGTCGGCCATCACCTTCGACATCCTCTTCCGCTACCTCACCCACCTCGGCTACAAGGTGCGCTACGTCCGCAACATCACCGACGTGGGCCACCTCGAGCACGACGCCGACGAGGGCGAGGACAAGATCGCCAAGCGTGCACGCATCGAACAACTCGAGCCGATGGAGGTCGTGCAACACTACACGCGTCGCTACCACCGCGCAATGGAGCTGCTGAACGTGCTCCCACCCAGCATCGAGCCGCAGGCCTCGGGCCACATCATCGAACAGATGGAGCTCGTCAACCGCATCCTGGCCAACGGCTACGCCTACGAGAGCGAAGGCTCGGTCTACTTCGACGTGGCGCGATACAACCAAGACCACCGCTACGGCATCCTCTCCAACCGCAACGTGGACGAGCTGCTCAACACCACCCGCGAGCTGGACGGGCAGACGGAGAAGCGTAACCCCGTCGACTTCGCCCTCTGGAAACGCGCCGCACCGGAGCACATCATGCGTTGGCCATCGCAGTGGGGCGAGGGCTTCCCGGGCTGGCACTGCGAATGCACCGCGATGGGCCGCAAGTACCTCGGCGACCATTTCGACATTCACGGCGGCGGCATGGACCTCATCTTCCCCCACCACGAGTGCGAGATCGCGCAAGCCGTAGCCGCCGAGGGCGAGGAGATGGTGCGCTGGTGGGTGCACAACAACATGATCACTTACAACGGGCAGAAGATGGGCAAGTCGCTCGGCAACGCCATCACCCTGGAGGAGTTCTTCACCGGTAGCCATCCGCTGTTGGCGCAGGCTTATCGCCCGGAGACGATCCGCTTCTTCATCCTTCAGGCACACTATCGCAGCACGGTGGACTTCAGCAACGAGGCGCTGCAAGCCTCCGAGAAGGGTCTCGATCGACTCTTCGAAGCCGCCGAACGGCTCGCCAAGCTCACACCCTCCGACGGCCCCTCGACCATCGACGTCAGCACGCTGCGCACGCGCTGTGAGGAGGCCATGTGCGACGACATGAACACGCCCATCGTCATCTCTCACCTCTTCGACGCCGCGAAGGCCATCAACACCGTGCATGACGGTCGCGCGACGCTCTCGGCGGACGATCTCGCGGAGCTGCAATCCGCCTTCCGTCTCTTCATGGACGACATCCTCGGTCTGCGTAGCGCCGCCCCGTCTGACGAGAAAGACGAGGCCTATCGCCGCGCCGTCGATCTGCTGCTCTCCGTTCGTCAGCAGGCCAAGCAAAACAAGGATTGGGCTACGAGCGACCGCATCCGCAACGAGCTCTCCGCCCTCGGGTTTGTGGTCAAGGACACGAAGGACGGCGCCGAATGGAGCCTGTAGCTATGCAAGTCGTCATCCTGCAACAAGACATTGCCTGGGCCGATCCGGCGGAGAACGTGCGACAGGCAGAGGCGGCCATCGACCGTCGGCCGGGCGCCGACCTCTACGTGCTGCCGGAGATGTTCGCCACCGGTTTCGCGACGCATCCCGAAGGCGTGGCCGAAAAGGCCGACAGCGAGACGCTCCGCTGGATGGTGCGTAAGGCGGCGGCGTGCCGTGCTGCTGTGGCCGGATCGCTGGCCGTGGAAGATGGCGGTCGTTACTACAACCGCCTCTGCTTCGTCCACCCCGACGGCCGCGTGGAGACGTACGACAAGCGTCACCTCTTCACCTACAGCGGCGAGCACCGTCACTACACGCACGGCACACGTCGTGTGGTCGTCACCTTCCGCGGCGTACGCATCCTGCTACAAGTCTGCTACGACCTGCGCTTCCCCGTCTGGAGCCGCAACCGCGGCGATTACGACGTGGCCCTCTACGTGGCCAGCTGGCCCGTCGGCCGCATCGAGGCTTGGAGCGCGCTGCTGCGTGCGCGGGCCATCGAGAACCAGTGTTACGTCGTCGGCGTCAACCGCGTCGGCCGAGACCCGGTGGCGGAGTACAGCGGCGCGTCGGTCGTCATCGATCCCTACGGCCGCACCGTCGCCACGTGCGAGGATCACCACGTCAGCGCAGCCGAAGCCGTGCTTGACCTCGAGCGCCTCGCCGCCTTCCGGCGGAAGTTCCCCGTCTTAGAGGATGGAGATGCGTTTGAGCTCCAATAGGAACACCGGCAACTTTTCCATACATTATAGGGGCGGCCCATTGTGGCTGCCCTTTTTTAATGTGAGTTCGACGTACAATCGCCTCTGAGAAACCGTTGTCGGCTCATTGTCTCAGAAACTGTTTGGGCAGCTCTTTCTTCATTCTGTTTCGGGTCTATCCTGGCCCGTTAACCTCGACCTACACTGTCGATCCGGCATTTCGGACTTGAAAAACCCCGACCTACACTGTCGATCCGGCTTTTCGGACTTGAAAAGCCCCGACCTACACTGTCAATCCGGCTTTCTGGACTTGAAAAATGCCGACCTACACTGTCGATCCGGCTTTCCGGACTTGAAAAGCCCCGACCTACACTGTCGATCCGACTTTTCGGACTTGAAAAGCCCCGACCTACACTGTCGATCCGACTTTTCGGACTTGAAAAGCCTCGACCTACACTGTCGATCCGGCTTTCCGGACTTGAAAAGCCTCGACCTACACTGTCAATCCGACTTTCCGGAATTGAAAAGCCCCGACCTACACTGTCGATCCGGCTTTCCGGACTTGAAAAGCCCCGACCTACACTGTCGATGGGGCGGGGATTCTGAATTTATCTCGGGTCCAAAGGGCAGGCCCTACGTGTGCAGCAGCTCAAGCAGACGCTCATCACAAAGTAGTCCCGCACGGCAGGGCATCTATGAGAAAAGCCTCGCCTTGGACGGGATGTCCGGCGAGGCTCTTTTATTTCGTTTTGTTGCTGAGCGCTTTCTTCTTCTCAGCGGCCAATCGACGCTCCACCTTCTTCACGTCTTCGGCCGGGGGTAGATCTTCCGGGACAATACCACGCTCGATCATCATTTGGCGCACGGCTGCATTGTTGTCCACATGTTCACGACTGATCTCCGATTCCCCGTAGAGTGCTTTTTGCTGCACGTTCACATGGGTCATTTCGGCCGCAAAGTCTTTCGCCTTGATACTGATGGTGGGTAAGAAATCGGCCACCGGACGATTCGCCGGCACACCCAACTTTCGTTTCATCTGCGACGTATCCAAATGAAAAAGTGCCTGATCGCCTTTCGATCGGATCATAGCAAACCCCTTGCTATCGACGCCATGTTCATAGAGCACACCAGAAAGATGCTTCTCCGTTTCCTGCAATTTGGTGCGTGCCCTGACGCGCTCGATCTCCAGCAGACGCTGCTCAATGAGTTCGGCTTTTCGTGTCTGTATGGCGAAATAGGTCTGAGCAAAGGCAATCTGTTCCTTTCTCGGATCGCCATTTTGTGCCACCAAGTAGCAGGCGTAACGCGTAAGGAGCATATCATCAATTACTTTTTCAGCGCCCTTGGGCATTGGTATCGTTTTGCTGGCGTCAGCAAAATGATCGGACACCGAATTCTCCGCATTCCGACAGGCTTCTTTTGCCTTTTCGATGACACCAGCAAAGTTTCTCCACTGCGAATACCCCAACAAGGGGCATAAAGCTCTTGCACTCCAGCACTCCACGCCGTCCACTTCGATGGCGGCCGCTTCGAAGCCTTGGTATAACTCCGATATGATTTCTCTTTTCATCTTATGAGGGATTATTGTTGACCGCCCCAAAGGTAGATCGACCATGATACCTCTCCTCATCTTTGTCTAAAGATCCCCCGAACGAAGGCGCACTGCCCAACGTCCGGGGGATTTTTCGCTATGCCTTATGTCCGATCAGCTTCTCACTTCTCCGCCTCGCCCCTTGTCAGAAAGATCACCTTCCCGAACTCTTCCGGCCGGGCATGCTCCGGATCGGCCAAGACGGCCGGCCGCTTGACGAGACCCGCCTGTTCCAGCTGCGCGAGGACATCCCACAGCATCTCGTGATAAAGGATGACGATCGACTGCGAGCCGTCAACAAAACCGAACTCCTTCCGCAATGCCACTGTGTCCATATGCGACGCTAAGAAGTCGGCTATCGTACCCGCCATCTTCCATGATGCCGCATAAATCACATCCGTCGTGTCCTCCCTGATCACGGGAACCGTCGGGTGCCCCTCGCCGTCAACTAAGCCGAAGGGTGACAGCCCCGCAATCACTTCCGCGTCGCTCACCCGATCCGATTTCGACAAATCATCAAACATGCGCAGAACCAGATAGGAGTTCTTGAAAAGCGGAATCATCTTTTGGAACGCCTTCTCAGACCAATTGAGAGAGATACTGAATTCCCCAAGGGTCGATTTGTTCGTCCCACAGTAGAAGTCGCGCTTCGGATAGAGCGTCCAGAACTCACCGTCCCACATCGGATGTTTGAGCGTCAGCTCCATCTTGCGGACACGTCCGTCAGCCTCGAGCCGCTTCCAAGTCAGCCCGTCAGTCACGAGCGAAAAGAGCAGACTGTATGCATGCCCGCCAAGGCCGTCGCGCTCCAAGAGGCGGACGTAATCCGCCACGCTGGGTCGGATCACGCCGACCAACTCATCGCTCAACCGCCGCGAGTGTGCACGCAACCGAGTCGTTGCGGCGCTGTCAAGTAACAGGATGACCGTCTGATAGCGATCATCCTCATTGCGCTCAATCAGCCCCCAGTCGCGCAGCAATTGCAGCTGGCTGTAGGTACATGGAATGCCAAGGCTGTCTAATTCCTCCTTCGATCGCGGTACTTGCATCGCGCGCAGCAGTTGCCAGTTGTTGTCAAACCCCACAACATTATTCGGCGTCGACCAGTTTGGCATGCAATAACAGATGGATTCATTCTTCGAGAAGTCGTTGATGCCTTTGTCTTGAGCCGCGGCGCCGATCGGTAGCATCGACAGGAAGATCAGCCCCGCAAGCCATGATGTTTTCATATTCGTATCGTTTTGGAAAATGGAAAAGCCGGATACAAGTTGAGGAATCATCCTGACTGTGTACCCGGCTTAGTTTTTAGTTTTCAGTGATTACACCACCGGGATCTTCTCCACGCGGCGGCGATGGCGGCCGCCGTCGAAGGTGGTCGAGAGGAAGATGTCGACCATGCGCATGGCTTCCTCGACGGTCACGAAGCGTGCGGGCAGAACGAGCACGTTTGCATCGTTGTGGGCACGCGAGAGGCGCGCCGTCTCGTCGTTCCAGCAGAGCGCCGCACGGATGCTTTGGTGCTTGTTGAGCGTCATGCCGATGCCGTTACCCGAACCACAGAGGCCAATGCCGGGATAGACGGCGCCCGCCTCCACAGCCTCGGCCAGCGGGTGGGCGTAGTCGGGATAATCGCAACTGTCAGACGTATCCGTACCAAAGTCACGCACCTCGTAACCTAACTCGGCCACGTGCTTCATGAGTGCACGCTTAATCTCCAAGCCCGCGTGATCACAGGCAAAACCTATCGGTAAAGGTTGTGTGTCCATCGCGCTCATTTCCCCAAGAACTTTTTGACCAACTCACTGACGCGCTCACCGGTGAACCCGAACTTGCGATCGAGCACCTTGTACGGCGCCGAATAACCGAACGACGACAGGCCGTGCACCAAGCCTCCCTCGCCAACGAGTCCCTCTAACGCCACGGGCAGGCCGGATGTGAGGCCGAAGCGACGCACACCGGCGGGCAACACGCTCCGCTGATAGTCCGCATCCTGATCGCGGAAGAGGCCTTCGGACGGCACCGACACGACGCGGGCACGGATGCCGTCGGCGGCCAACAGCTCGGCACCTTCGACAAGCGTAGAGACCTCCGATCCGGAAGCTACCAAGACGATATCCGGCGTACCCTCAGTGTCCATCACCACGTAGCCGCCCTGCTCAATGCGGCGAGCCTCCGTGCGACGGTCGCCCGAGGCGGCGGGCAGCGAGGTGATGTTCTGACGTGACAGCAGCAATGCCGTGGGGCGGTAACTCTCGAGCGCCATCTTCCAGGCGTAGACCGTCTCGTCGGCGTCGGCGGGGCGGAGGACGAGCATCGAGCGGTGGCCGCTGTGGTTGCGCAGATGCTCCATGAGGCGGATCTGAGCCTCGTGTTCGATGGGCTGGTGCGTGGGGCCGTCCTCACCGACGCGGAAGGAGTCGTGCGTCCAGACGTAGACCACGTGCAGCTCCATGAGCGCAGCCAGTCGGACGGCGGGCTTCATGTAGTCCGAGAAGACGAAGAAGGTGCCGCAGACGGGCAGGATGCCGCCGTGCAGCGCCATGCCATTCATCACGCAGGCCATCGTCAGCTCGCTGACGCCCATTTGCAGGAACTGCCCCGTGAAGTCGCCCTTGGTGAAGGCGTGCGTGTGCTTGAGGAAGCCGTCCGTCTTGTCCGAGTTGCTGAGGTCGGCTGAGGAAACGACCATGTTCTCCACCTGCTCCGCATAGAGCGCCAGCATGGCGGCTGAGGCGGCGCGGGTGGCCGTGTCGCGCTTCATCGCTATGGCGGCGTAATCTATCTCGGGCATCTCGCCGCTGAGGAAGCGGTCGAGCTTAGCGGCCAGCGCGGGCTGTTCGCGGCGGAAACGCTCCTCGGCTTCCATGCGTGCACCGTACCAAGCGAGCAACGCCTCACGCCGACGGCCGTAGATCTCCGTCGTTTCGGGGAAGAGGGTGAAGGGGTGCGCGGGGTCGCCGCCGAGATGGCGGATGGTGGCATCGATGTCGGCACCCGCGGCGGAGAGGGGCTGGCCGTGCGTAGAGACACGATCCTCGAAGCTACGCCCTTCAGCATCCACGGCGCCACGGCCCATGATGGTCTTGCCGATGATCAGCGTGGGGCGCTCCGTCTCGTCGTGGGCCTCACGGAGGGCGTGGCGGATCTCTTCGACGGACTGCCCATTGATGGTGATCACACGCCAGTCCCAAGCGCGGTATTTGGCGGCCACATCCTCGGTGTTGACCTCGTCGACCTTGGTGGAGAGCTGGATGTTGTTCGCGTCGTAATACATGATGAAGTTGTGCAGCCCGAGGTGCCCAGCCAGTCGGCCGACGCCCTGCGAGACTTCCTCTTCGATGCCGCCGTCGGAGATGTAGGCGTACGTCTTGTGGGCCATCCATTCGCCAAAGCGGGCCACCATAAAGCGTTCGGCGATGGCTGCGCCGAGGGCCATGGCGTGTCCCTGCCCCAGCGGGCCGGAGGTGTTCTCGATGCCGTGCTGCACGTCGCGCTCGGGGTGGCCGGGGGTGTGGCTGCCCCACTGGCGGAAATTCTCCAGCTCCGTGAGCGGCATGAGTCCAGCTGCGGCCAGCACGCCGTAGAGCATGGGCGACATGTGTCCGGGATCGAGGAAGAAGCGGTCGCGGTAGGGATAGTCAGGCCGCTCGGGGTTGTAGTTCAGAAACTCGGCAAAGAGTACGTTGACGAAATCGGCGCCGCCCATGGCGCCACCGGGGTGTCCGGATCGGGCTTTTTCGACCATCGATGCGGCCAGGATCCGGATGTTGTCCGCCGCACGATTCATGTTGTCGGTATTCATATATAATAAGTAGTTAGAAGTAGTCATGCGCCTGAGGGCGCGGTAGTCACAAGTAGTGGGGGCGCCCTTACTCGGGCTGCCCCCTCTGTGCGGGCAAAGGTACAGCGCCCCGTCTGATTTATCCGGTGCCAAGGTCAGGGCTACTTTTGCGGCCATCATTCTACACTTCAAATTTTACACTAATGACCTCTACAACCTCTACTTCCCCCCGCCCGAAGGTGACCGGCAAGACGGTGTTTACGGGCACGATGGCTTTCCTCGTCGTACTCTTCTCCATGCCCCTGGGGCATGCGCTGATGATCCTCATGGAGCATTACCTACAGCCGCCTTGGCTCTACTACGCTGCCTTTTCGATGGGCGCCGTGGGACTGGCGGTGACCGTGGCTGGCGTCTTCGTGCGCGGCGACACACGCCAGACACTTTTCGGACTCTTCGGCGGACTGCTCTTCTGGACGGGCTGGATTGAGTTCCTCTTCGTCTATTACGCCCACCGCTTCGGCGTGGAGCCACTCAGAGACGCAGCCGGCGAGATCGTCACCAAGCCGGAGTACCTCATCATGCCCTCCTCGTTCGGCTTTTGGGCCATGTTCATGTTGCTCTATCTCTTTAGCGTCCGCACGGGGTGCAACTTCTTCAACTACCTGCAGCGCGTCTTCTTCCGCCAGAGCACGGTGCGCGTGGAGCTGAAGCCGCTGGCTCGCCACACGGCGCTGATCACGTTCATGGAGCTGAACCTGATCCTCTGGACCAGCTACCTCGTGTTGCTCTTCTGTTACGACGACCATTTCCTCGGCGACCGTCACCCCGTCACGACACTCGTGGCCTTCGGCGCCCTGGCCTCGTCGTTCTACATGTTCGGCCGCCTGATCCGCATCTCGAGCTGGGGCTACGCCATCCGCTATGCCATCCCCACGGTGATCGTCTTCTGGACCTTCGTGGAGGTGATCATGCGTTGGCAGATCCTGCACGAGATCTGGGTGCACCCGCTGGAGTATCGCAACGAAATGCTGATCATCCTCGTGGCTTTTATTGTGCTGCTGGGGGTAATCATCTATCGTTCGTGGCGGCGGAAGGGCTGATCGGTGGATACCAGATCCCGTCCCCCCAAGGGGATAGACCGTAATTTCAGAATGACACCCCCATCCCCTCAGGGGATAGACCGTAATTTCAGGATGACACCCCCACCCCCTCAGGGGATAGGAGCTATTTTCAGGATGACACCCCCGTCCCCTGAGGGGATAGACCGTAATTTCAGAATGACGCCCCCGTCCCCTCAGGGGATAGGGCGTAATTTCAGGATGACGCTCCCGTCCCCTCAGGGGATGAGGGTGTAATCGCAAAAAAAGCCCCGTCCCCTCAAGGGGATAGACCGTAATTCCAGAATGACACTGCCGTCCCCTCAGGGGATAGGGCGTAATTTCAGGATGACGCCCCCGTCCCCTCAGGGGATGAGGGTGTAATCGCAAAAAGAGTCCTCATCCCCTCACATTTTGGAACGTTATCCCCCACAGACACTCCGCCAGACAGCTATCTTGAGATTAATGCCCCACTTTTGCGCCCCGTTAATTGAAAGAATGACAGAACAAATGAATCAGCGACCCTTGATATTGGTATCTAACGACGACGGCGTCGATGCGCGCGGCATCCATGCGCTGGCCGAAGGCATGCGCCTGCTGGGCGACGTCTTCGTCATGGCCCCCGATGGCCCCCGTTCGGGCATGTCGTCCGCCATCACCACCACACAGCCCATCACCTACCGGGTACTCTCCGAAGCGGAGGGCATGACCATCTGCAGTTGCTCGGGCACACCGACCGACTGCGTGAAGTTGGCCGTCAGCGAAGTGCTCGACCGCAAGCCCGACCTGCTCGTCTCGGGCGTCAACCACGGCGGCAACGAGGCCCTCAGCGTACACTACTCCGGAACCATCGGCGCCGCCATCGAAGGCTGCGTGCTCGACATCCCCTCGCTCGGTGTCTCCTTGGTGCACTATCGCAGCGAGGCCGACTTCTCCGAGGCCGTCCGACTCGCCCAACGCGTGGCCAAAGACCTGCTCCGGAACGGCCTGCCACATGGCACATACCTCAACCTCAACGTCCCCAACACGCCCCACGTCAAGGGCCTCACCATCTGCCGTCAGGCCGACGGACGGTGGATCCGGGAGTTCGACCGCGTCTCCACGCCCGACGGCTCGCCGGCCTTCCGCATGTCGGGCGAGTACCTGAACTATCCTCCCATCCAGCCCGACAACGACACGCAGCGCCTCTCCGAAGGTTGGGCCTCGATCGTGCCCTGCCTGCTCGACGTGACGCACCACGCGTTTATGAATGAGTTGAAGAGCCGTGGTCTGGACGATGCGGCTGCGCGATAGTAAAGGTTGCACGTACTGCGGTAGGGGCGTATTGCATACGCCTACAAATGCCCCGGCACGGGGCAAATGCCGGATACATGTATTCGGGCTGTTGGCCCGCTTGTGGGGCGTATGCAATACGCCCCACAAGCGCGTACGTGCAATCACCTCCTCCCGCGCCAACGGCGCGTAACTACCCTATAAGAGATGAAATACTACCTCATTGCCGGCGAAGCCTCCGGCGACTTGCACGCCTCGAACCTGATGGCGGCGCTGCGTGACGAAGACCCGCAGGCGGAGTTCCGCTTCTTCGGCGGTGATCTCATGCGCGCTGTCGGGGGGACGTGCGTCATGCACTACCGCGAGATGGCCTACATGGGCATCATTCCCGTCGTGCTCCACGCGCGTACCATCGCCCGCAACATGCGCCTCTGCCGTGACGACATCCGTGCCTGGCGCCCCGATGTAGTCATCCCCGTCGACTATCCCGGCTTCAACCTCCGCATCGCCCGCTACGTGCACGACACGCTCCGGCGACCCGTCTGCTACTACATCTCGCCCAAGATCTGGGCTTGGAAACGTGGCCGCATACACACCATCCGCCGCTGCGTCGACCGTATGCTGTGCATCCTGCCCTTCGAGACGGACTTCTATCGCTCGTTAGACTATGCCGTCGATTACGTCGGCAACCCGTCGGTAGACGCCGTGGAGCACTTCCGACGCAGCGCCGTGGCCGGCGTTTCGCCCGTGGCGGACGACGGTCGGCCGTTGCTGGCCATCCTGGCTGGCAGCCGACGGAACGAGATCGCGGAGAATCTGCCGACCATGCTCGACGTGGCGCGCCGTTTCCCCACGCTTCGCCCGGTAGTGGCCGGTGCACCCGGGTTGACGATGGACGACTACCGACGTAGCCTCGGCCGTCGGGACGCGTTGCCGGAGATCGTCTTCGATCGCACCTACGAGCTGCTCGCCCACGCCCACGTCGCACTCGTCACCTCGGGCACAGCTACGCTCGAGGCCGCGCTCTTCCGTGTGCCGCAAGTCGTCTGCTACGCCGTGGGCGGCGGACGGTTGGCCAACTACGTCTTCGACCATTTCTTCCGCGTGCCCTACATCTCGCTCGTCAACCTCATCGTCGGCGAGCCCGTCGTCCCCGAGCTCTTCGGCGGACGTTTCACTCGCCAGCGTATCACCGACGCCCTCTCGCGCCTCACGGACGACACCCCCGAGCGTCGCCAGATGCTCGACGGTTACGACCGCATGATCCAGCGCCTCGGCCCCGCCGGCGCCTCGCAGCGCGCAGCGCGGGTGATCGTCACCCTCACCCACTCCGGTACCCGGCCAAAATTCCCTCCCTCGGTGGAGGCCTGATCTTCTTTGGCCTCTTTTCTTCCATCCAAGGAAGAGAAGAAGGTTCATCCCCACGCAAGGTTCATCCCACGTATAGATAGAATATGAAAGACTTCTTCCGCGTCCTGCGACGGTTCGTCCCGCCCTACAAACGCTTCATGGCGCTGAACATCGCCTTCAACATCCTCTCCGCCATCCTCAACGTCTTCTCCTTCGCGCTCATCATTCCCATCCTGCGCATCCTCTTTAAGATGGACGACCGCGTCTACACCTATGCCGCGTGGACGTTTCGCTCGGTCACCGACTGGGAGGCATGGCGTGCGCTCCCCGGTGTGCTGCAAAACAACTTCTACTGGTACGTCAACCACCTCATCGAGACCCAAGGCAGCTCCACAGCGCTCATCCTGCTCGGCGTGGCGCTGATCGTGATGACGCTCCTCAAGGTGCTGGCCATGTACATGGCTTTCTACACCATGATCCCCATCCGCACCGGCGTGGTGCGCGACGTGCGCAACCAGATCAACCGCAAGATCACCGAGCTGCCCCTCAGCTTCTTCTCCGAGGAGCGCAAAGGCGACATCCTAGCGCGCGTCTCGGGCGACGTGAACGAAATCGAGACCTCAATCATGAGCTCGCTTGACATGCTCTTCAAGAATCCCATCCTCATTCTGATTTACCTCGCGGCCATGCTCTTAATCAGTTGGCAATTGACGGCTTTCGTCTTCATCCTCCTGCCCGTAGCTGGCTATGCGATGGGTCAGGTGGGCAAGCAACTCAAGCGCAAGTCGCTCGTGGGGCAGACGCAGTGGGGGGCGCTGATGAGTCAGATCGAGGAGACGCTCAGCGGGCTGCGCATCATCAAGGCGTTCAACGCCGAGCGGAAGATCCAGCAACGCTTCGAGGCACAGAATGAGACCTTCCGCCGCACCACGAATCGCATCTACCGCCGTCAGCAGCTGGCCCACCCCATGAGCGAGTTCCTCGGCACCGCCACGATCGTCATTATCCTCTGGTACGGCGGAACGCTCATCCTCGGCAACAACAGCCCCATCGACGCCCCGACATTCATCTATTACCTCGTCATTTTCTACAGCATCATCAATCCAGCTAAGGATCTCAGCAAATCCGTCTATGCCATCCAGAAGGGCCTCGCCTCTGTGGAGCGCGTGGACAAGATCCTCCGCGCCGAATCAGACATTGTGGAGCCCGACGCGCCGCAACCGGTGCGGTTAGCGCAGGCCATCACGTACCGTGACGTGTGGTTCCGCTACCGAGAGGAGTGGGTGCTGCGGGGCATCAACTTGACGATCGAGAAGGGTCGGACGGTGGCGCTCGTCGGGCAGTCCGGCTCGGGGAAGAGTACGCTCGTCGACCTCCTGCCGCGATTCTACGACGTGGAGCGGGGCGCCATCACCGTCGACGGCGTGGACATCCGCCAGACGTCTCTCACCGATCTACGCGGGCTGATGGGCAACGTGAATCAGGAGGCGATCCTCTTTAACGACACCTTCTTCAACAACATCGCCTTCGGCGTCGAGCAGGCCACGCGCCAAGAGGTGGAGGAGGCAGCGCGTATCGCCAACGCCCACGACTTTATCATGGCCACCGAACAGGGTTATGACACGAACATCGGCGACCGGGGCGGCAAGCTCTCCGGCGGCCAACGCCAACGCATCAGCATCGCCCGCGCCATACTCAAAAATCCCCCGCTGTTGATCTTGGACGAGGCCACGTCAGCCCTCGACACCGAGTCCGAGCGGCTGGTGCAGGAGGCGTTAGAGCGGCTCATGCGTAACCGTACGACCATCGTCATCGCCCACCGCCTCTCCACGATCCGCCGCGCCGATGAGATCTGCGTCATGCACGAGGGCGAGATCGTCGAGCGCGGACGCCACGAGGAGCTGCTCGCCCTCGACGGATACTACAAGCGCCTCTGCGACATGCAAACTTTCTAACCGCTTCCCACCAACGGACGGCCCATCTGCGACCGCCCCTATCACCGCGTCTTTTTTCGCATAATGACCCCCAAACAAGTGAAACCCTTCTCCATTCTCTCCCTGATCTGCGCACTGCTGCTCGCGGCGTGCGACCAGCTGCCGGACTTCAGCCGGCAGCCTCACATGGCTTACCATTTTGACGCGCCTGCCACCGAGTGGCCGGAATGCCTGCCGCTCGGTAACGGACGCATTGGCCTGACACCTGACGGCGGCATTGACCGCGAAACCATCATCCTAAACGAGTCCTCCATGTGGTCTGGCAGCCGGCAAGAGGCCGACAACCCAGACGCCGCGCACGCCTTCGGTCGCGCCCGCGAACTGATCTTAGAGGGTCGCGCTGCTGAAGCTGAGGCGCTGATGAACGAGGCATTCGTCTGCCGCGGCGTCGGCACCAACCGCGGGGATGCGGCAGACAAGCCCTTCGGAAGCTATCAGTTGCTCGGCCGCCTAACCCTCGGCTACGTCTACGACGGCAACGAACGCACCTCCGCCACAGGCTACCGCCGCGAGCTCAGCCTGGACGACGCCGTGGCGACAGTCACCTTCCGCCGCGGCAAGGCCACCTACACCCGCGAGGCCTTCACCTCCTTCGCCTCCGACGTGGCGGTCGTCCGACTCACAGCCGACCGCGAGCGCACGCTCGGGCTGCGCATTGGCCTCGACCGCCCGGAACGCTACGCCATCTCGACCGACGGTCACGAGTTAGAGATGCATGGCCGACTCTACGTCGGAGACGGGCAGCTGGCACCGCCCACACGCACGCCGAATGACACGGGCGTGGTGGTGGAAGACTCCGTCACCCATGCCGCGCGCTTGGAGGGGGGCGGGGTGCGCTACGCTGCTCGGGTGCGCGTCGTCCTCCCCCGCGGGGGGCAGCTGCGTGCGGCGAACGATTCGACCCTGTCCGTCGAGGGCGCGCCAGAGATCATCCTGTTGGTAGCTATGGCCACCGATTTCTTCGGACAGTCGCCCGACGCCGCCGTGCGTAAGCAACTCGAGGCCGCCGCGTCCCGACCGTACGAGACGCTCCGCCGCGAACACGTCGCTGCTTACCGCGAGCGCTATGAGCGCGTCCACCTCCGCCTCGGTCGGCCCGGCCTGCGCGACTCCTGGCCCATCAACCGCCGCCTCGACGCCTTCTCTCGCGGACGGCGCGACCCGTCGCTCGTGGCCCTTTACTACCAGTTCGGACGCTACCTCCTGATCTCTTCCACCCGCCCCGGCGCCCTGCCGCCCGCCTCGCAGGGACTCTGGTGTGCCACCACGCATACGCCGGACAACGGCGCTTACCGCCTCGACGGCCCGCTCCAGATGAGTTACTGGGCGGCCGAAACGGGCAACCTGCCCGAGGCGATCGCCCCCTTGGTGGAGTGGACGCGCCGCCTCTCAGCGAATGGCAGAAACACGGCCGCGGCCTACTACGGCGCACGCGGGTGGACGGCCCACACCTGGGCGAACGTTTGGGATTTCACTGCGCCAGACCGGCAGCCCGTCTGGAGCGCCTCACCGACCGCCGCAGCCCGACTCTGCGCCTCGCTCTACGAGCATTTCCGCTTCACGCGTGACACCGCCTACCTCCGGAGCGTCTACCCGCTGCTGCGCGACGCCGCGCTCTGCCTCTCCGACCGCCTCAGCGAGGATCCGCGCAGCCGCCGCCTCGTGATAGCACCCAGCCTCTCGCCCGAGAACGTTTACCTTTCGCCCAATGGTCGGCGCGACACGTTCGGCGTCGGATCGACGGTGGATCAGTCCCTTGTCCGCGAGCTCTTTATGAACACCCTCCACGCTGCCTCCATCCTCCGCACAGACATCGAGCTGAGCGGCCTGCTCTCGGCTTACATAGCTCGCCTCGCGCCCATACCCCTGACCCGCGATGGGCGCATTGCCGAGTGGCCCGAGCCGCTCCGTGAGGCCGAATCGCGCACCGTCTTCGTGCCGCAGCTCTACGGCCTCTTCCCGTCCACCGAAATCTCGCTCAGTCGCACGCCCGAGTTGGCCGAAGCCGCCCGCCGCACCCTCGAGGCGCGGGACGAGGGGGCGACAGGTTTGCCACTGGCCGCGCGCATCAGCCTCTGGGCCCACTTAGGCGACGGCGACCACGCCTATCGCCTCCTCCGCGACCTCCTGCGACCCGTTGCGGCGGACGATACGCAGTCCGGGGGCACCTACCCGAACCTCTTCTTCGCCGCGCCCACCTTCCTCCTGGCTGGAAACTTAGGCGCCACGGCCGGCATTGCGGAGATGCTTGTCCAAAGCGACGACGACGGTATCCGTTTTCTCCCCGCGCGCCCCGCAGCTTGGTCTGACGGCGAATTTCGCGGACTGCGTGTCCGGGGCGGGGGCGAAGTGTGGGCCCGGTGGCGCGGTCGGGAGGTACACGCCGGCCTACGCGCCGTGCGAGCAGGCGTGTTCCGCATCAAACTGCCCGCCACGGCCGCCGATCTGAGCGTTCGTCTGGGCGGACACTCCGTATCGTGCCCCGTTATCGCTGGTGCCATCGTCTTTCCCCTCTCACCCGGAGACGAGTTAGAGGTCTCTTGGCGAGAAAAGTAAACATCGAAAAACGGACACCGAAAAAAGAAGCCAGATACGCGCAAACCGCCGCGTATCTGGCTTCTTCCTTTATCCCCTATCTATAAAAAACGCCCCTACCTAAAAACACCCTTACCACCCATCTATCAAATACGTGTACCCGTGTAGGGCGCAAAAGCATACGCCCCACAAACATCCCGTAAGGGATGAATGTATAGACCCGTAATCTGAAAACGTCCATCCGTTTCCGTTGGAAACGATAGGGGGGCGTATGCAATACGCCCCTACGTAGGCGCATCTATACCACCTATCTATCAAATACGCGTACCCGTATAGGGGCGTATTGCATACGCCCCACAAATATCCCGCAAGGGATGAATGGATAGACCCGGAATCCGAAAATGTTCATCCGTTTCTGCAGGAGACAATAGAGGGGCGTATGAAAAACGCATACACGTAGGCGCATCTACACCACCTATCTATCCAATACGTGTACCCGTGTAGGGGCGTATTGCATACGCCCCACAAACATCCCGCAAGGGATGAATGGATAGATCAGGAATCTAAAAATATCCATCCGTTTCCGTTGGAAACTATCGAGGGGCGTATGCAATACGCCCCTACGCAGACATATCTATACCACCCATCTATCCAATACGCGTACCCGTGTAGGGGCGTATTGCATACGCCCCACAATCATTCCGTAAGGGATGAATGGATAGACCTGAAATCTGAAAACGGCCATCCGTTTCCGCTGGAAACGATTGTGGGGCGTATGCAATACGCCCCTACGCAGGCGCATCTATACCACCCATCTATCAAATACACGTACCCGTGTAGGTCGCAAAAGCATACGCCCCACAATCATCCCGCAAGGGATGAATGTATAGACCCGGAATCTGAAAATGTCCATCCGTTTCCTTCAGAAAAGATAGAGAAATCCATGTTATACGCCAACATCAAAAGACGAAAGATGTAGGAACCCCTTATTGTCCAAAACAATTGGCGATTTCTGGTGTAGACAAGAACCATTGTCTCAGACAATACTAAATACCTGATCAAGGCATTCATCAATGTCTCAGACAATAATAAACGCATGCAATCCTATTTATTATTGATCGAGTCGATGATGAATAATTGTGCGATATATCTACCATCGATCGAGACAATATTCAATCCTTGAAATAGGTATTTATTATTGTCTGAGACAGCGATAAATTTATGGCACAGGTGCGCGTCATTGTCTGGGGCAATGGGAGATTGGGCATACATGTGCGCCCACGTAGGGGCGTATTGCATATGCCTCTCTATCATTCCCAACAAAAACGGACAATCATTTGGGGATTCCTTATTTATCCATTCATCCCTTGCGGGATGGTTGTGGGGCGTATGCTTTTGCGACCTACACGGGTACACGTATTTGATAGATGGGTGGTAAGGGTGTTTTTAGGTAGGGGCGTATTGCATACGCCCATCGATCATATCCAACAAAAACGGACAATCATTAGAGGATTCATGGTCTATGCGTTCATCCCTTGTGGGATGTTTGTGGGGCGTATGCAATACGCCCCTACACGGGTACGCGTATTGGATAGATGGGTGGTATAGATGCGCCTGCGTAGGGGCGTATTGCATACGCCCCTCGATCAACCACGCAGAGGCCGTATAATCATTTGGGGATTTATGGTCTATCCGTTCATCCCTTGCGGGATGATTGTAGGCCGTATGCAATACGCCCCTACACGGGTACACGTATTGGATAGATGGATAGTATAGATGCGCCCACGTAGGGGCGTATTGCATACGCCCCTCGATCATATCTAACAAAAATGGACAATCATTTTGGGATTCATGGGCCATTTGTTCATCCCTTGCGGGATGTTTGTGAGGCGTATGCAATACGCCCCTACCACGGTACGCGCATTTGATAGATGGGTGGTAAGGGTGTTTTTAGGTAGGGGCGTATTGCATACGCTCCTCTATCATACCCAACAAAAACGGACAATCATTCGGAGATTCCTTATTTATCCAATCATCCCTCGCGGGATGGTTGTAGGGCGTATGCAATACGCCCCTACACGGGTACGCGTATTTGATAGATGGATGGTATAGATGTTTTCAGGTAGGGGCGTATTTGATAGATGAATGGCATAGGAATCTCCCGTTGTCTGAGACAATAAGGGATTAAATACGTATTTATCAGCTACATATAGAGGCGATGGGGCGCGGTGGGGGTTACTGTAGCCGAGGGGTGCAATCGATGATGCGGATGGGGTGGAGGCGGTAGTGGATGGTGTCGCGGGTGACGTCCATGCGAAGGAGCCACGCGGCGGCGTTGAGGGGGCGCACGGGGTCGAAGATGAAGTTGCCGAGGCCGTAGAAGACGGGCCGACCTTGGACCCACTCCGACGGCTGCGCGGTGTGCGTATGGTGACCCACGAGGCAGTCGGCTCCGGCGGCGACGAGGCGGCGGGCGGCTATGCGCTGGCGACGGGTGGGCAGGGTGTCGTGCTCCAGACCCCAGTGGAGCATGGCCACGATGACGGCCTGCGGCTCGCGACGACGGAGGCGGGCGATGCGCACGGCGAGGGTGTCGATGGTGCATTCGCAGACGCTGGGTCGGTCGGGCAGGTAGGCCCAGTTCTCTGACGGGACACGCAGCGAGGTGAAGATCCAGACGCGGCGAGGCGACTCGGCCAGGAGCAGGGGGCGGCAGGCGGCGTCGGCGGTGGAGTCCATGCCGAAGGGCGTCATGCCGTGGCGGACAACCTGCTGGCGGGTGTCCCGGAGGCCCTCGCGCCCCTGATCCATGGTGTGGTTGTTGGCTAAGTTGAGGTGGGTGACGCCGTGGCGACGGAGGCCGGCAAGCCATTCGGGTTCGGCGCGGAAGATAAAGCGCTTATGGACAGGCCGTCGGATGCCCGTGGCGGGGCATTCGAGGTTGGCCACCACGCGTCCGCAACGGCGGAAGAGGGAGTCGATTTCCGGGGCAAAGAGGGCGTCCACGCCGTGGCGTTCGATGGACTGCCGGACGCCCCGGTCGAGCATGACGTCGCCGACGAAGGCCACCCGGAGCGTGTCCGGAGGCGTCGCGGCCGGGCTGTGACCCAAAGAAATGGCCCCCGCCACGAGAAGCGGGAGCCATGCAGAAAGGTGTCTCATAGGGCAGACGGTGAGCGGACGCAGTGTGCGCGGTCGATGAAGCGGGGAGGCTCAGCAGCCGCCGCTGTAAAACACCTTCTCGTTGTCCACCGGGATGGCCCCGGGGAGGATCAGCTCACGCATCCAGTCCGGCACACCGTGGCGGGGCTTTTTCTCGAGCGTCTTCTGCCATTCCTCGTCGGTCATGCGCGGATCGCTTACGGCGCGGCTGAATTCATGATAAGAGAAGACGGCGCCGCGGGTGAGGTAGAGGTATCCCTCGATCTCGACGACGACGTAGAGGTGGTCGACGTACCCCGTGGCCTCGTAGAGGACGCATTTCTCTGGGTTGTTCCCCCCGTTGGCGGTGAAGACGTCGGCCACGACTGCCACGGACTTGTCGGCGCCATGGACGTCGTCCCATCCGCTTAGCGGCTCGTCCCCCTCGCGAAGGAACTCGAGCGTAATCCATTCCACGTTGCTACCCACGGTCTCGATCTGGTTGTATTCCTCTTCGGTGAGCGCCTGTCCGCTAAGTTCTTTTTCGCTGACCCGCAGCAGGAACTCGGTTTGCTCACGGAGCGACTGGCTGACGGCTTCAATGCGCTCCGAGGTCAGCCCGTGCTTGCGGAGCACGGATGCCGTGAGGTCAATCAGCTCAATGGCGCGGCGCCAATAGCGCGTGTTGGGCTCCACGTAGCCCACGGTGTAGGGGTCGGGCAGTCCCCCGGCGCCACATTCGGCCACCACCGGCTGTTCGCCGTAGAGGATCACGTCGTGCCTGAGCTCGGCCCAGGAGGCAAGAGAGGTGTTGAGGTTCTTTTTGGCCCATAACGGCGTCTGCATGAAATAGGGGTGGCGGGTGTCCGCCCGCGACATCTCCAACAGCGCCTCCATCCATCGGTTGTAGACCGTCCGGCTGCGATCCAGGCCGGCCATGCGCTCCTTAGCTCGAGCAAGGCGGGCGGTGAACTGGTCCCACCGGGTGGCTTCTTTTAATTCGTCGAGCAGGATGCGCTCGGCCGTCTCGTTGCCAAAAGCCGCGAAGACGTCTAACCCGCGCGGGCAGCCGCGGCGAGTCGTCGGGCTATCGTTGTCCACCATGCCCAGCATCACCTCGCTATCTGCCAAATACCGTTGCGGCATGAGGTTGATCTTATCCCGGCATGAAAGCTCAAATCGCTCGTCCGGCCGGATCCTATTTTGCGCCTCGGCGATCACCTTCACCTCCCGGCGGAACTTTTCCAACGTCGCATCGTCGGTCATGAGTGCCTTCAGGACGTATCGGCCGCGGCGAAGCAGATCGGCTACTTGTCGGACGGCCACATTGTCCGGCTCACCGACAAGGAAGGCTATCGGCTCCATCAAGTCGTCGTAGCGCTTCATGTCCTCGGGATGGTCGCTGAGGACCGCAGCCTGCATGACGACAGCGCGGAATTGCCGGTCGTTGTCCAGGCACGCGGGGGCGGTTTGGAACCACATCATGGCGCGGAAGTAGCGCTCCAGCGACTTATTGCGCGTGTAGTGTCCCCGGGGTCGGTAAAGGCTGTAGGGATACTTCACTTCGGTGTACCCGAAGAACTCCGAGAGCTCGTCTCTGGCGGCTGCCACGTGCTTCATTTCCAGCTCGGCCATCGCGCGGTAAGCCGCAGGGACGGGCTGGAGGGGCCGTCCGGTGAGGAGGGCACATCCCACGGCGTAGTAGGTCTGATTGTACTCCGCAGCCGCGCGTGTGGCGGCGTCGGGGGCGGTCTCGGCCTGACGTTTCATGTGGTTGTACATGCTCCCCGCGAAGGTGCTGAGCATGGGGATGAGCTTCTCCTGCTCCAGTTGCCGAAGGACAAAATCGAAGTACATGTGAAAGAGCTGGAGGTGGAGATCGGTGGTGACGAAGCTGGGGAAGTTGTGGTAGTCATTGTTCTCGTAGACGTGAAAGAGCTGGATGTCGTTCTGGGGCACGATCACGAATCCGTTGCGGGCCAATGCCTCCTGCATACCCGCGGGAAGGGCCTCGAATTGGTAAGGGTTGGCGAGGTTGCGCAGGTTCACGCGGTAGCCTTTGGGGACGGTGAAGTTCTGCTTCAGCAGCTCGCGCTCGCGGGCTTGCACTCGGTCGACAAAGGCCTGCTCGTCGGGCTTCAGGATGGCCCGGAAAGGCTCGCCGTCTCCGTGCGAAGCAGCCTCTTCGGCGCGGTTGTAGTACCAGTCCGTCTGGCTGAAGAGCGCGTTCAGGTCTTGCTGCATGATCCAGTAGCCCTGCTGCGCAGCGGGGATCTGCCGGTAGATGCGGAGCAGGTAAAGCGGTAAGCGGGAGAGGTCCATCTTCGGGTCGATCGGGCGACTGAGGATGGCCGTGTCGACTCGGTTGTCGCGTAGGATCGGCGCGTTCGAGCCGTCCTGCGCTTGGGCGGAGGCGAAGCTAAGCCCCGCGATCGCCATGATAGCTAAGTGTAGAATGCTTCTTCTCATGATGCTGTATGTATTAAAAAAGTGAGTGCTGTAACGTCGGATTGCTTTCGCGGTTCGAAAGTAGCCGTTTTCGGCCAGCTCCGCGGCACGCACACCGGCGGATGGAGTCGGCGGGAGGACCATAATCAGCGTCTTCGTACGGGGTGAATCTGCCATTCGTTGAGCATCGTCAGAAGCACAAAAAAATCACTCCCCGGCACGGAACGGATATCCATGTCGGGGAGCGTAGGGCACGCCGTCGCAGCTCAGCGATACGGCGCATTCGGGAGATGGCTCGTCTATCACCGCCTCCGAGAGACGACGATCGGCAGCGTCCGCGGGTCGTCGGCGGGGAACGTTTTGGCGCCGATCATGTGCGGGCGATAGTGGGCCTCGTACTGCTCGCTGCCGACGGTGAACTGGTACTTGAACTGCGGATCGTGGGCGTTCTTGAAGGTGACGTCGCAGGCCAACTTGCTGCCGCTCGAGAGCGTGCGACCTATCTCTTCGCGGTGGATCTCGCGGCCGTCGCTTTCGACGATGAAGCGCTCCACGAAGAGGTCACGGTTGCTGTCATTGCGGAGGGTCATGCGGGCGCAGGCGCTGACCAGGTTGTCGCTCTCGTAGATCCAGGTGCCGGAGAGCCAGACGCTGATGCGTTCGGTGAAGTGCTGCACGCTGACTTGGCACTCGGCCGTCTGTCCGCCGCCTACCGTCCGGGCCCGAACGATGGCCTTACCGCAGCCGCGCGCTGTGATGACGCCCTGACTGCTGACGGTGGCCACGGCCGTGTCTGACGAGGTGTAGACCACCCGTCGATCGTCGGCGTTGGCGGGGGTAAAGACGAGGGCCGTGGGTTGCTCTTCGCCGATGAGCAGGCTAAGCGTGGGCTCACTGAAAGCGATGCTCTGCGTGGCGCGTGCAGCAACGGTTAGGTCGTACGTGGCCGAGAGCGACATGCCTTCCAGCCGGGCCGTGATGACAGTGCGGCCGGGGCCGACGCAGCGCACGAGTCCGTCCGACGTAACGACGGCCACGAGCGAATCCCCGGAGGTCCAGACCGCGCCACGGATGTCGGCATCGGGCGGTGTGGGGGTGAGGCGAAGGCGAAGTGAGTCGCCGCGATAGAGTGTCGTGTCGGGGGCTGTGATCTGGAGCGCGGTGATGCGAGGCTCCGGGTCGTCCTCACGGCAGGCGGTCAGCGCCAGGGCCAAGAGGGAAAGGAGGAGGAGGTTCTTCTTCATGCGATACATTTATATAGGGTGAATCTATTTGCGCGGCAAAGATAGAGGGCAAAGTCCCCGCCGAGCGTCGGGCCGCCCCGTGGAAGTTTCTGCCAGAGGCTCAACAGCCGTGTGCAACACCGTGGAAGTTTCTGCCAGAGCATCAACAGCCGTGTGCAATGCCGTGGAAGTTTCTGCCAGAGCATCAACAGCCGTGTGCAACACCGTGGAAGTTTCTGCCAGGGGACTAACAGTCGTGTGCAATACCGTGGAAGTTTCTGCCAGAGGCCAAACAGCCGGTGGGGATACCGTGGAAGTTTCTGCCAGAGGCCCAACAGCCGGTGAGGATACCGTGGAAGTTTCTGCCAGAGGCCCAACAGCCGGTGAGGATACCGTGGAAGTTTCTGCCAGAGGCCACCCGCTACCTGCGCTATCCCCAATCGATCTCTATTTTTGTCCGCGCGAATAGCAGCTATCTCAACAAAATAACCCCCACACCCAGTATGCAACGATCCATCCTAAGAATCATCGCGCCGACCCTCCTCCTCTGGGCGGGCATCGCCGGCGGAACACAGGCGCAAAGCCTGGAGCAGGCTAAGCAGTTGTACAACGAAGGCCGATATGCGGAGGCCAAACCGCTCTTCGAACAGCTCGTCACCCAATCGCCCGCCAATGCCTCCTACAACCTCTGGTACGGCGTCTGCTGCTACGAGACCGGCGCCCTCGACACGGCCGAGCGATACCTCACGGCCGCCTACCGACGCAAGTCGCCCGACTCCTACCGCTACTTGGCCGACCTCTACACGCGCACCTACCGCTTCGACGAGGCCTCCACGATGCTCCGCAGCCAAATGGCGCAGCTGAAAAAGAAACGCGGCGCCGACACAACGCCCATCGAAAATCAGCTTCAGGCGCTGGAGAAGATGCAGCGAATGCAGGAGAAGACGGAGCTGGTGCGCGTGATCGACAGCATGGTGGTTGACAAGGATCGCCTGCTCTCCACCTACTTCCTGAGCGACGACAACGGCCGCCTCGTGCCCTACGCCACGCTCTTCCCCAACGCCGCCAACGCCCTCGGCGCCTCGCCCGTCTACGTCAGCCCGCGTGGCGACCGCGCCACCTACGCCCGCATCCAGGACGGCCACAGCGCCCTCTTCACCCAGTCGAAACTGCAAAACGAATGGGCCGACGAGCAGCCGCTCTTCCCCAACGACTCGGCCGATAACAACTATCCCTTCGTGGCTGGCGACGGCGTCACGCTCTACTTCGCCTCCCGCGGACACGGCTCCATCGGCGGCTATGACCTCTTCGTCACCCGCTACAACATCGCCACCAACGCCTACCTCGCTCCCGAGCAGCTCGGCATGCCCTTCAACTCGCCCGCGAACGATTACCTCATGGTCATCGACGAGGCCAAAGGCGTAGGCTGGTTCGCCACCGACCGCAATCAACCCGCGGGGCGCGTCTGCCTCTACCTCTTCGTCCCCAACGAGGCCCGCCCACGCGTCAGCGAAGACATCGACCCCGACCGCCTCCGCACCCTCTCCGCCCTCACCTCCCTCCGCGCCACTTGGCCTGAAGGTTCGGACTACGAGCCTCTCATCTCTGCCGCCCGCACCAACGCAGACGCCTCCAGCAAAAAGCAAGCGCAGGGGGTGGAGTTTATCGTCAACGACAACACCGTCTACTATTCCGAGCGCGACTTCCGCAGTGCCGACGCCGCCGAAGCCTTCGAGAAAGCCGCCACGCTGCGCAAGCAGGCCGAGGTCATCGAGGAGCGTCTGCGTGACGCCTATGCCACTTACGAGAAAAGCAGCAAGGCCGACCGTGCACAGCTCCGCGCCGCCATCCGCACCGATGAGCGCACACTCGACGACCTCCGCACCCAAATCAAGACCTGGGAAAAGCGTGCTCGCAATGCCGAGAACCGCACAATCATCAAATGAAGACTCTCTTATGGATACGAAAACGAACCCCATCCCGCCGTCGGAACTGATCATCAACAGCGACGGCAGCATCTTCCACCTGCACCTGAAACCGGAACAACTGGCCGACCGCATCGTGCTGGTGGGCGATCCCGACCGTGTGACCATGATCGGGAAGTACCTCAGCGACATCGAGTGCGACGTCTGCAACCGTGAGTTCCACAGCATTACCGGCCGCTACGCCGGCAAACGCCTCACCATCCTCTCGCACGGCATCGGCGGCGACAACATCGACATCGTCGTCAACGAACTCGACGCCCTGGCCAACATCGACTTCTCCACCCGTCTGCCGCGTGAGACTCCCCGCGTGCTGACCTTGGTGCGCATTGGCACCTGCGGCGGTCTGCAACCCTGGTCTCCGATCGGTACCTACGTGGCCGCCGAGCGTGCCGTAGGATTTGATGGCGTACCCTACTTCTATGCCGACACCGAGCGCGTCCGCGACCTCCCGCTCGAGGCAGCCCTCCGCTCGCAACTCAGCTGGCGCATCGACGGCCTCCGCCCCTACGCCATCCCCGCCGACCCGAAGCTGACCGACCGCATCACCCAAGACGACATCGTGCGCGGCATCACCATCGCCACCTGCAGCTTCTACGGTGCGCAAGGTCGTTCGCTCCGCCTCCCGCTGGCCGATCCGGATCTGAACGCCAAGGTAGAGGCCTTCGAGTTCGATGGCCGACAGATCGGCAACTTCGAGATGGAGAGCGCCTCGCTCGCCGCACTGGCCGCCCTGTTGGGCCACCGTGCACTAACTGTCTGCTGTGTCATCGCCGGACGCGTAGCCAAGAACATGAACGTGGACTACAAGGCCAGCATCGTCGGCCTGATCGAGAAAGTGCTGGAGCGGATCTAAGCGTGCGCTTTATTGGATAATAGATAAGACGCAACAGGTGTTGGGGGCATTCCTCCTCAACACCTGTTTGCTGTTTCTATGTCTGGGGCATTCAAGTCGCCTGCTCTCATCCTCACGCACATATCACTCCTAAACATTCCCTCCCTACTACTTTTTACTGCATATACAATCACATGAGAATCGTTGTTACCGGCCTTAGAGGATTTCCCGGCATACAAGGCGGCGTAGAAACCCATTGCGAAGAATTATGCCCCCGCATGGCGGCCTTAGGGGGCGACATCACCGTAACGCGTCGCAAACCTTTCATCAAGGAGTCTCCCCCCTACACCTCCTATCAAGGCGTCAAGTTCAAAGACCTCAATGCCCCCCGAAGGAGCGGCTTTGAGGCTGCCGTGCATACCCTCCGCAGCGTCTGGTATGCCTATCGCACCCAAGCCGACTTGGTCCATATTCAGGCCATCGGCCCCTGCATTGCCGTCCCGCTGGCCAAGCTGCTCGGACTGAAGGTCGTGGCCACTCACCACGGCCCGGACTACGACCGGAGGAAATGGGGACGACTGGCTCGGTTCATCCTGCGTGCTGGCGAATGCTTTGCGGCCCGATGGGCGGATGAGGTGATCGTCATCTCCACCGTGATCCAAGACATCCTCGAAAAGAAATACGGCCGCACCAACGTCCATCTGATCTATAACGGAGTCACGCGACCGCCACGTATCACGTCAACCGACCAAATCCGCGCGTGGGGTTTGACGCCCAAGCGATACATCCTGGCCGTGGGGCGTTTCGTGGAGGAAAAGAACTTCGACAAGCTCGTGACGGCCTTCTCCCGGGCGAGCCTGCCGACGGATTTCCGGTTAGTGATAGCCGGCGACGCCGACCATGAGAGCCCCTATTCCAAGTCGCTCAAGGCGCAAGCTGCGAAGCACGGCGTCATCCTGACCGGGATGATCAAGGGGCAACCCTTGCAGGAGTTATATGCACATGCGGGGCTGTTCATCCTCCCCTCGTCGCACGAAGGGCTACCCATCACACTGCTGGAAGCCATGAGCCACCAGATCCCCGTCTTAGTCAGCGACATTCCAGCCAACCGTGCCGTGGGTCTACCCGCTGACTGCTATTTTCATTACGACGAAGCGGGCTGCGTCGCCGCCCTAACCCAAGCCCTCGGAGAGAAAGTGAATCGCGGCGTCGCCCACACCTACGACCTGACGCGCTACGATTGGGATCACATCGCCCAACAGACCTACGCCGTCTACCTCCAAACCGTTCAACGAGAGAAAACCACGGAGCAAACGTGCGTTTGACGTAGGTCATCCTATCGCTTACGATTGCTTGAGGAAATCGACCGAAAAAGTTTGCGGCGGCCGATTCCCTTCAGCCGTCGTACACTAAACTCGCGTAATTTGCAAAGTAGATTCACTCCAGATGGCGTGCAATCCGACCTCATACAAAATTGATTTGGGCCAGATTGCATGCAATCCAACACGATATAAAATTGATTCGAATCAGATTGCACGAAATCCGATGTAATATAAAATTAATTCAGATTAGATTGCATGCAATTCAATGCCATACAAAATTAATTCGTATTATATTGCGCGTAATCCGATGTAATACAAAATTGACTCAGATTAGATTGCACGCGATTCGGAGAGAATCAAATCTGCATCCATACGTATGGAATACCATTCAGGCGAATACAAAATGGAGTGACATAAAAGTCTATGCCATACGGGATCAAGCGGATAAGTTTGTGGATGGATGACGTGCGATCCGGGGCGTATCAGATTCGGTTGATTTCGAAGGTTGCCGTATATGGGGGCAAAACGGTGGGGCTGGATGCCTCGCTCTGGATCATCCTCGAAATAAGAGGTCGTTGGGGACTTGTTTCGGAGGATATTCTGCGGATTCTTCCCAGTCGGTTGTTAGGAACGACCTCCTCGACCCGACGGAGGCCGGCCGCGGCCGTCAGTAGATCCCCCGACGGTTCAACTCCTGACGGTAGCGGAGGGCGTTCTGGTTGTGCTCGGCCAGGGTGGAGGCGAAGTTGTGACGGCCCGAGAAATCCTCGCGGGCACACATATAGATATAGTCGTGCTGGGCATGGTGGAGGACGGCGTCGATGGCCGTGATCGACGGCACGCGCAGGGGGCCGGGGGGCAGGCCGGGGTAGAGGTAGGTGTTGTAGGGCGAATCGACCTCCTTGTGGCGATCGAGGATGCGCTGGAGGGCGAAGTCGCCGACGGCGTACTTCACCGTGGGGTCGGCCTGGAGGAGCATGCCGCGGTAGAGGCGGTTGAGGTAGAGGCCGGCGATGGTCGGATACTCGTCCGGGACGGCCGATTCCTCTTCGACGATCGAAGCCAGGATGGAGACTTCCACGGGCGTGAGGCGGATCTGCTCGGCGCGGTTGCGGCGTGCCTCGGTCCAGAAGGCGTCGTATTCGCGCTTCATGCGGCGCAGCAGCTTGTCGGCCGGGATGTTCCAATAGACCTCGTAGGTGTTGGGGATGAACATCGCCTTGATGGTCTCTGGCGTGAAGCCCAGGTTGGCGCAGTAGGTGCTATCGTCCAGAAGCGACTCGATGGCGGGGGCGTCGACCATGAGCTGATCGGCAAGCCGCTCGGAGAGGTCGTGCTTGAGGCGGACGTTCTGGAAGGTGATGCGGACGGGCGACTGGTTGCCGCGGCGCAGATCAAGCAGCAGGTCGAGGTTGTTCATGCCCGGGCGGACAGCGTAGCGGCCCGTGGGCATGCGGCGATCGGCGTAGCGCAGCGCACGTGCGGCGAGTCGGAACGTCTCCTCCTGGCGGCATCCGGCCGAGTCGGTGAGCTGTCGGCAGAGGTCGTCGAAGGTGTCGTCGGGGCGGATGTAGACGTAGGCCGTGCCACGCGCTGGGGCGAAGTTGGGGGCCAGGAGCAGGTAGGCGCCGCCTCCACCGCCGATGACGAGGAGGAGCAGCAGGAGGGTGATGACAACTTTCTTAATCATCCGTACGCAGAGACTTCAGAAGTTTGATTTCGGCCGCATAGCCGTCCAGCTCGTTGGGCGTCTCGAGGTTGAAGGGCAGGCTGCGCAGGGCCGGATGGTTGATGACACGCGTAAGGGCCCCAAGGCCGATGTTCCCCTCGCCGATCTTGGCGTGGCGATCCTTGTGGCTGCCGAGCGTGTTGAGGCTATCGTTGAGGTGGATGGCGCGGAGCCGGTCGAGTCCGATCACACGATCGAAGTCGGCGAGGACCTCGTCGAGGTGATGGACAATGTCGTAGCCGCCGTCGAAGATGTGGCACGTGTCGAGGCAGACGCCAAGATGATCGCTTAGCTCCACCCGGTCGATGATGGCGCGTAGCTCCTCGAAGGTGCGTCCCACTTCGCTGCCCTTTCCGGCCATCGTCTCAAGCAGCACTGTGGTGCGTTGTTCGGGGCGAAGAATCCGGTTGAGCATCTCGACGATGAGGTCCGTACCCACCTCGACGCCCTGCTTGACGTGGCTGCCGGGGTGGAAGTTGTAGTAATTGCCGGGCACATACTCCATGCGCCGCAGATCGTCGGCCATCGTTTCGGTGGCGAAACGACGGATATTCGGATCAGCAGCGCAAGCGTTGAGCGTGTAGGGCGCATGGGCGACAATCTGGGCGATGTCGTGTTCAGCTGCGAATTGCAGGAAGGCCGCGACGTCGTCCTCATCGATGGCTTTGGCACTGCCACCGCGTGGGTTACGGGTGAAGAACTGGAAGGTGTTGGCGCCGACGGATACGGCGGCTTTGCCCATGGCAAGGAAGCCTTTGGAGGCAGAGAGGTGACAACCGATTCGAAACATGATTACAAGTCGTGATGTGGAGTTATGCGACTGAGCCGCGGGTTGTATAGAGGGTTGTAGAGGGCTTGCGGGCGCTCAGTCGTTAAACGGAATACGCCCGCAAGACTGTTACCGAATCAGCCTCAGGATCTCGCACGGTTCGGAGGTGCCGAAGGTCTTGATGATTTCGAAGCTGTCCGGGTATTTGGTAGATATAAACCAGGCGTAGCGGTGAATATTGTTGATGTACTGCCCCGTGTTGCGTGTG
Source organism: Tannerella serpentiformis (assembly GCF_003033925.1). NCBI lineage: Bacteria > Pseudomonadati > Bacteroidota > Bacteroidia > Bacteroidales > Tannerellaceae > Tannerella > Tannerella serpentiformis. Next base: position 2,123,912 of record NZ_CP028365.1, on the reverse strand, counting down.
GGGTCGATACGCAGCTGAGCCAGCAGCAGGTAGGTGACATGTTGCTCCTTGAGCAGGCGCAGCATCATGTCTGGGTCGTAGATACGAACGTCCGCAGTTTGGCACTGGGCGATGGCTTGATCCAAGTCGAGCGTGTAGGGCACACCCATCTGCTCCATCTCGTGGAGAGCCTCCGCTAAGTTTGCGCGTGGGAAGGTGTAGACGCAAGCTGCCGGTGACGGCTTATCGCCGATCATAAACTTGCTTAGGGGCGTGATGATATAGCGGAGCACCTCGCCCGACATAACACCCTTCGATCCGTCGGCCACGACAACCACGAGCGAAGTGTCGCCCTTGAGATAGTTCAACGTATCGGCGGGGACGGTCAGCGAGGCGGGCAACCCAACAAAGTCGCGTCCGGTGTAGACCTTCGACATAGACGGCTTACGGCTGACGATGACGGCGTCTTTCTCTGTGTTCGTCGCGACCCATTGGCTGGCCTTGATGAAGTTTTGCCAGTCGGGCGTGAAGCCGTAGAGCGGATCGCCCAGCAGAAGATTCTGCTGAAGGACGGGCAGCGTGCGACCCACCCGATTGCGGGTGATGTTCAACGTACCGCCCAGCAGGATGAGTAGCACCACGGGGTAGACGATGAAGAAACGCCGCAAGCGCGCCGAGCTGAAGGCGTAATAGAGCGCACCGAGCAGGAAGAGAAGGATGAGTGGATAATAGATCGTAATCAATCGATCCTGCGCCCAAATGATTTGCAGGACAACGAAGCTAGCGAAGTTGAGCACCCCAGCATAGAGTCCCGCGAAAAGCAGCGGGGCGTCACGACGCACCAAGATAACCACCAGTGCAGCGAAGTAGAGCCCGTAGATGATGAGCGTCCGTGTGGCGCTCATGTCGAACCGGTTGCTGGGTGTCTCAGGCATCACGCCCATCATTTGGCAGAGGAAGGCGGAGAGGTAGACCCGAGAGTTGTCCCAGAAGCGAGAGAGGAGTCCGGCGGTATCCTCCATACCCGCGTTGGGGTTGTAGTAATCCTTCGCCATGAGGTTGGTGAAGCTGTGTCCTGCCGCAACGTTCGGCCAGAGGATAGCCTTGACCAAGTAGAAGGCAGCGAGTATCAGCAGCGCCGCACCGACGGTATAGAGCAAATCCTTCCACCGGCCCTTGATCGCAAAATAGAGGATAACGACGCCGATGACACAGAAGCCAATCTCGCGCGTCAGTCCCATCGCCAGTGTCAGGGCACCGAGATTGAGATACTTCTTCCAGTCCTTTCTGAGCGTGTAGCTCGGTGTGCCACCCTCCACCCAGAAATAGCGGGAGAAGAAGTAGAAGTAGATCGACTGAAGGAGCATGAAGAGCGGTTCGCTGTAGGTGTAGCCGGCATAAAAGAAGATGTAGGAGCAGATGGCAGCCAGCAGCATGGATGGGATCAGCACGGCCGACGGGATCCGTCTCTCGAAGGCCTTGTAAAGGAACCCAAAGGCGCCAACGGTGAAGAGGACGGAGAGGAACTTAAGCAGGACGAGCCGATAACCGAACAGTCCGACAAAGGGTGAGAGGACGATGGGGTAAAGCGAGCCGTGATGGCCAGGGAAGGCAAAGTGGTGCCAGAAGGCGTCGGCGGCAAGGATATAGTCGCAATCGTCGCCGCTGAGGCTGACTTTGGCGTCAAACATAACGATGCTCATCAGCGTGGCCAGAGCCATCGTGAGCATGAAAAAAGCCCGCCGATGTCGATCGAAAAAGGCGTCGAACCGTTGGGTGAAAGAGGTAGTGTGAGAGGCTTTCATTGTTTGCTGATTATTTCGTTAGAACTACAAGCAGACGGGTGGCGAAGAGGCTGGGCAGATGGTTCAAAACCTTTTCGCAGCTTTTGATAAAGGGATAGAGACGATCTGGGTAGAGCTGTCGACCGCTGTATCCGCCGGACATGACATATGCCAATGCGGCATAGCGCCGAACTTTCGTAATGGAAAAGTCACCGATCAAGTCGCGATACTTTCGGCTGTGTCGGAAGATGCGGCAGGCGTTGCCTTGGGCGGCATAATAGCCGAGGCGATCGTCCGATATGGGGCCACCGTCGGGGTTGATCTTGTCGAACCATGCTACAGGCTCCTTGTGAAAAGCACCGTAAACGATCCATCCCAATGCGCTGATACAGGGTTCGAAGAGGATAACACGTCCGTGGGGTTTGAGCACACGACGAAACTCGTTAAGTGCCGCCTTGGGGTATTCCAAATGGTGAAACACATCGAAGAGAATCAGGTTAGAGACGCTCTCGTCCGCAAAGCTCATCCGGTAGGCGTTCTCCACTTGGTCGATCCACGGATTGGGGAACACATCCGTGCAGATGCACTCCGGGATATGCTGCTTGAGGTTGCCAATCCCCGAGCCTAACTCTACGATCAGCCCCTCTTGCGAACGATCCACCTGCGCACCAATCAGTGCGTAAAAATCATTGTAGATGGTTTGTAGTATCGGCTTATTCTGCCAATAGGTCAGGTTCTCGTTAATCTCTTTGTTATGGCGATTGAAGTCTTCCATACTTCTCATTCAAATGAACTTAATCTTCCGTGCGGCGAAGGCGCACATCTTTATCAGCAGCCAACCGTGTCGGAAACGACTGATCTGCGTGGAGCCATACTCGCGGTCCTTATATCGGATGATGATCTCCGTCATCTTCAGGTTCAGCTTGGCAGCGCCAAAGAGCAGGTCAAAATCACCGAAGGGATCGAAGTCGCCGAAATAGGCGCGACCTAACTTGAGTGTGTCGTAGTCTGACTTGTAGAGCACCTTCGTGCCGCAGAGCGTGTCCTTCAGCCCCTGTCCCAGCAGGTAGGAGAAGAGTACTCCGAAACTCTTGTTGGCAATCAGGTTCAGGAGCCGCATCGCCTGCTTTTCCATCGGGTAAACGAGCCTGCAACCATTGATAAACTCACCCTTACCTTGGCGGAGCGCCTCGTAAAACTTCGGCATATCCTCGGGCGGTGTCGTCAGGTCGGCGTCGAGGATGAAGAGCATCTCGCCCGTAGCTACCTCGAAGCCCTCACGCACAGCGTTGCCCTTGCCGCGCCCCGACTGGATGAGCACCTTGATCTGCTTATCTGGATAGGCGTCGCGCACACGGATCATCTCCTCGTACGTTCCATCCTGTGAGTGTCCTTCGACGAAGACAAACTCCTGCGAGGCACCGAAAGCGGGCAGTCGGCAGACAGCATTCTCGATATTCCCTCGCTCATTGCGTGCCGGGACGATGATGGACACCGTCCGCTCGGGTGCCTCCCGTCGAGGCTCAGGTCGGGCTACGATCAGGTTCACCAAATCCAAGCGGTGAAAGGGCGGCAGGTTCGCCAAGAAACGGTTGCAGAAGGGGGTCAGCAGCGGGATGTTGATGGGCAGCAGGATCTTGTTTTCACGCTTCACCCGCTCGAAGCCTGTCAGACGGAGCAGATTGTCGATATCCTGCACCGAGAGCCAGTTCTGGTTCGGTTGCTGGAGCTTTAGGCCGAGCCGCTCGGCCAGCTTGAGGATAGGCTCCCAGAGGAAGTTATAGTTGGAAATAACGATGCGCGTACGCTCGTGGCATACTTGCGGCAGATGCTCAAAGGCGCGCTGCACATCCCAGAGCGACATCGTCAGGTCGGACATTATGATATAGTCAAACGTCTCGCTGAGACGTAGCTCCTCGATGTCGTCCACCTCGAAGCGCAGCTCCGGGAAGGTTCGTCGGGCTATTTCGATCATCCGTTCTGAGAAGTCGATACCCACGCCATAGGCTGGCCGCATGGCCGCTAAGAGTTCGCCCGTCCCGCATCCGATCTCTAACACACGGCTGCCGGGCGGGATGATAAACGAGAAGTAGCGCTCCAGCGAACGGTGGTAATAACGGCGCATATGTTTGTGGCGCTGCCGTTCGGGCGCCGTCCGGTTGTAATAATCTATGATGGATTGCTTGTTCATTCGGGGGGAAGACGCATCGGCCGCCTCGTGTGAGGACAGTCCGCGCCTTTTTCTGATTGCGCGCGCAAAAGTAGAAGAAAGCCTTATCCGAAGCAGGTGCGAAGGCTCGTGTGGCTTTACAAGTAGTCCTAAGTATCGCATGTCAAGCGGTGCGCAAACGTGTGAGTACCCTCGAAGTATGCGCCATTCACACGCACCCGATAGACGCTCCACCCTTGCAGCGCCCATCTCTGTCACCCCGTAACGATTGCCTCTCGACATGGAAGCCATCAGCCAAGGAATAGACACGAAAAAGCCCCGCCGGCATGAAACTACCGACGAGGCTTATCACTGTTGCGGAGGTAAGATTCGAACTTACGACCTTTGGGTTATGAGCCCAACGAGCTACCCCTGCTCCACTCCGCGATCTCGTTGTTAACGGCCGCAAAGGTAAAAACGATCCGATAAATGCAAAATCGCCCGACTCTTTTCGAAGCGTACCGGGAAGCACCCCCCATCTATCGCCACATGGCTATCTGCGGCGGCAAGAAGGGCTGCTTTACATTTGCCCCCTCACAAATCTACAATTACGGATATGACAAAAAAGATGCTGCTTATCATTTGCATGACTGCCTTGGCGTTTAGTTCCGACGCGCAGTCATGTTGGCGTTGGCTGGGGATCAAACCGGCCTATAAACTGAAAAATGAGCTGTCGATCAGCTGGGGATTAGTCGAGAACCCGTTCGAGATGTATCACGACGATACACCCGGTTGGCCGGAGGGACGGTTCGAGGGGAACACACCGTGGGAGCGCTACGACCGCAGCCGATACAGCTACGGTGACCGTATCTATACGCAGGCGCTGTCGGTGGGCTATACCCAGGAGCTGAGCCGTTGGCTGGCACTGGGCGTACAGACGTCCTACTCGGGCATCTACCAGAGCCAACGCCTCGACGGCATGTCGGTGGATCACCTTTACACGCATCGCCTGGCCATCTATCCCGCCGTACGCTTCACGTACCTCAACCGGTCGATGGTCCGCCTCTATTCAGGCCTTGGGCTGGGCGTGGGCATGAAATGGGAACGGGAGTTTTTCAACCCAGACGTGCGGTATAGCGTCTTTCCCACTGGGCAGGTGACCTTCTTCGGTGTCTCCGTGGGGCGTGCGCTGTTTGCCAACTGGGAGCTGGGCTATGGCGTAAAGGGCTACCTGACGCTGGGCATGGGCTACCGCTGGTAACGATACAGAAAACGAGCGGGTGAGGCTGAGATGGATCCATCTGAGTCCTCACCCGTTCTTATGTGTAGCCGGCAATTTGGGCCGCCTCACTACGCCTGGATCAGGCCGCACTGGAGGTGGCAGCCCTCGTATTCCAATTGCAGGGTAATGTGGCTGATGCCGAACTCCGTACGCAGCATTTCCTCGATGCGTCGGCCGATGGCTTGCGCGTCCGAGAGCGGCAGATTTTCGCAGAGGTTGATGTGCGCCTCGAGGTGGATATGCTCGTCGTCCATCTTCCAGATGTGCAGATGGTGCATGTCCTTAACCTCGGCTATGTCCTCCGTGTGACGCTGCACGGCGTGCAGATCGACGCCCTCGGGCGCGGCCTGCATGAGGATGTCGACCGTCTGGCGGACGATGCCCCACGTGTGCCAGATGATATACACGCCCACGGCCACCGTGATCAGCGGATCGAGCCAATACAGCTTCCAAATCCAGATGGCGATGCCGCCCAGGATGACAGCCACGGACGAGAGCGTGTCACCAAGCAAATGCAGGTAAGCCGCGCGGATGTTCAGGTTGTGCTCCCGGTCACGATGCAGCATGACGACCGCGATCAGATTGGCCAGTAGCCCAAAGGTGGCCACGATGAGCATCACCGCGCCGCGGATTGGCTCGGGGTTCCGGAAGCGCTCATAGGCCTCGACAAAGAGGAAGACGCAGATCACGATCAGCGCCACGGCGTTGAAGAGTGCGGCCAAGATCTCGGAGCGTTTGTAGCCGAATGTCTTGCGCAGGTCGGGGCACTTCTCGGCGTGTCGGCCGGCCAGGAAGGCGATGAAGATGGCCGACGAGTCGCCCAGATTGTGGACCGCATCGGAGAGTAGCGAGAGGCTGTTCGAGACGAGTCCGCCGACGATCTGCACGAGCGTGATCGAGAAGTTCAGCGCCGTTGCCCAGAGCAGTTTGCGCCCCTTCATGTCGGCCCCGTGGTGGTGATGGTGCGCATGACCGTGGCCGTGCGCGTGATCACAGTCGTGATCGTGTTCGTGGTGAGGATGTGTATGCATAATGTGGATCTGTTTTTAATGTGGATTCGCGTGGACAAAGATAAGCAGCCCGCGCGGCGCACCTCGTTTGCCTTCCATCACTCGCCGCGGCCCCAAAAAGCACCTCGTTTGGCCCGTCGACAGTCCTGCAAGCTCTGAAAAGAGGCTCATTAGGCCCTTCACCTCCCATCAGGGCGCCCAATGGAAATATTTATTAGAAGCTCCCACGATGAAAGCCTACCACTTGCACCGAAAGTAAAATGCTTTTAATATAAGAGACTATAAACTTCGATGCATGTAAATTGCTCTCAATATAAAAGCTGATTTATTTCACTGCAAGTTTGGGTCTTTCTATATAAAAGCTTATCGCCTATATTCTATATAGTGTGCTTTTATAGTGAAAGTAAACAACTTGCACCGAAAGTATCATGCTTTCATCATAAAAGAACTATACCATCGATGAAGGATATATCCTATCAGCATAAAAGCATTGAATATACGATGCAGGCTTTAGTCTATCAGTATAAAAGCATTGAATATACGATGCAAGTTATAGCCTATCCATATAAAAGCCTCAAATAAATATCTCCATTCAGCCCCCTAAAGAGTTGGGGAGGGCCAAACGAGGCTCATTTCGGGGCTTGCAAGGGAGGCGACGGGCCAAACGCGGCACTTTTTGGAGCTTGCAGGACTGCCAACGAGCCAAACGAGGCGCATTTCGGAGCCTATCGGCGCGGCGAAGGGGTGAACGCGATCGGTTTGAGGGTATCGTTGTAATTTTGTCAGGCAAAACTGACAGAATATACACACCAGATATGAAAGAAGAATCCATACAACAAGTCAAGCAGCGCTTCGGGATCATCGGTAACGACGCGACGCTCAACCGTGCCATCGACGTGGCCATGCAGGTGGCTCCCACCGACCTCTCCGTGCTGATCACGGGTGAGAGCGGCGTGGGCAAGGAAAACTTTCCGCAGATCATCCACCAAAACAGCCACCGCAAACACGGTACATACATCGCCGTCAACTGTGGCGCCATCCCCGAGGGCACGATCGATTCGGAGCTGTTCGGGCACGAGAAGGGATCGTTCACCGGCGCCCTGGCCGACCGCAAGGGGTACTTCGAAGTGGCCGACGGCGGCACCATCTTCCTCGACGAAGTGGGCGAGCTGCCCATCCCGACCCAAGCACGCCTGCTGCGTGTGCTGGAGAGCGGCGAGTTCATCAAGGTCGGCTCGTCGAAGGTGCTCAAGACAAACGTCCGCATCGTGGCCGCCACGAACGTGAACCTGGTCGACGCCGTGGCCCACAACCGCTTTCGCGAGGATCTGTATTACCGCCTCAACACGGTGCCCATCGTCATCCCGCCACTACGCGACCGTGGCGACGACATCCTGCTCCTCTTCCGCAAGTTCGCCAGCGATGCGGCCGAGAAGTATCGCGTGCCACCCATCCGGCTGGAGGACGACGCCCGCCAGCTGCTCCTCACCTACCGCTGGCCCGGCAACGTGCGCGAACTGAAGAACGTCACCGAGCGCCTCTCCATCCTTGAGCCTGAACGCACCATCAACGCCGATCGGCTGCGCCCCTATCTGCCCAACATCGAGGCCACGCATCTGCCTGTGCCTGTCGGTCGGCCGCAGGAGGACGGCAAGCTCTTCTCGAGCGAGCGCGAGATCCTCTATCAGGTGCTCTTCGATATGAAGAAAGACGTCACCGAACTTAAGAAGCTGGTGCACGACATCATGAGCGGCAGCATGCCGACCGCGGCCGTGCCCGTGGAGCCGCAGCCCGTGCCGTACGTCGCCCCCAAGCCGCATCCGGTGCATGAGGCGGAGACGGTCGAGGAGGCCGAGGCGGTGGAGGAGCCGATGGCGCTCGGCGATCTGGAGCGACAGATGATCCGCCGCGCACTGGAGCGACATGGCGGCCGTCGGAAGGCTGCGGCGGCTGATCTGGGCATCTCGGAGCGGACGCTCTATCGTAAGATTAAGGAATATGGACTACTGGACTAAGCTTCGCCGTATATATAAGATACTGGCGGCCGTCGTGGGGGTGATCCTGCTGGGCGGCTGCTCCATCTCGTATCAGTTTAGTGGCACGTCGATTGACTATACGCAGGTGCGCTCCATCTCCATCAAGGACTTCCCCAACATGGCGCCCCTCGTCTACGGTCCGCTGGCACAACGCTTCACGGACGAGCTCAAGGACAAGTTCGTCCGACAGACCAAGCTGCAAATGCTGCGCGAGAACGGTACGCTAGATCTCGAGGGTGAGATCACGGGCTACGAGCTGACGCCGCAGGCCGTGCGTGACGATGGCAACAAGGCCTTGGCCGCCCTGACCCGCCTGACCGTCACCGTCCGCGTGCGCTACACGAACCGCGTGAATCCCGATAAGGATTTCGAGCAGACCTTCTCGTCGTACAAGGAGTTTGAGAACTCACGCACCATCGATCAGGTGCAGGAGCAGCTCTGTCGCGAGATCATCGACGACCTCGTCAATCAGATCTACAACGCCACCGTAGCCGACTGGTAACCCTCCCCCCCATGACCCGCGAAGAATTCTATCGCTACATCGACCGCCCCGCACGGCTCACGGCTGCCACACTGCCCGAGCTGGCACGGATCGTGGAGGCTTTCCCCTGCTTCCATGCAGCGCGGATGCTTTACCTCAAGAACCTCGCCCTCACGGGTGACCTCCGACTCAAGGGCGAGCTGGAGCGCTTGGCCGTCGGTGTGCCCGACCGCGCACGCCTCTTCCTGCTGCTCCAGGACGAGGCCCGTCTCAAGGACACGGCCGACGCCGCCCCCGCACGCCGTCCCACAACGGACGAGGCCCACGGCGCCTTCGACTCCTCCGCCTCGACCGACTATCTGCGTTGGCTCACCGTCGACACCGACACGGAGCCGCCCGCCGAACCTGTCGCCGAGCCTAAGATGCGCCACCAAGACCTCATCGACTCCTTCATTGCGCACGGCAGCGAACGCCTCGACAAGCGTCGCCTGCAACGCGCCGTCAGCGAGCCGACGTCGCCCGCTCCCGCCCCCAAGCCGACCGAGCAAGCGGCGGACAGCTCCTTCTTCACCGAGACGCTGGCGCACGTCTACATCCGCCAGAAGCGTTACGCCAAGGCGCTGGAGATCATCCGCAGCCTCAGCGAGAAGCACCCGGAGAAGAACATCTACTTCGAGGATCAGATCCGCTTCTTAGAGAAGCTGGTCGAGCACAGCAAACAGGGCTGAGACATGGACGACTGTTGCCTGCCCCGCTTTCTTACATTTATTTTGCCGCCCGAAAAAGAGACCCTCACCGATTATTCATTTCAAAACAATAGAATCGCATGTACGTATTTTTATCCATCTTGATTTTCCTGGCATCGATCTTCCTTATTCTGATCGTGCTGGTGCAAAACTCGAAAGGCGGAGGATTAGCCTCCGGATTCTCCTCGTCGAACCAGATCATGGGCGTCCGCAAGACGACCGACTTCCTCGAGAAGGCTACTTGGGGGCTGGCCGGCAGTGTAGTCGTGCTGAGCATCCTCATCGCTTCGTTTATCCCCAAAGGCGATGCCCAGCAGAAGAACGAACAGGAGTCCGAGATCCAGCAGCAGGTGAACGACGCTGTGCCCGTAGATCCGAACGCCACAGGCCCCGACTTTGGCTCGCAGCAGCAACCACAACAGTCGGCCGAACAGCAGCCCGCCGAGCAACAGCCTGCTCAACAGCAACAAGAGGCCCCGGCTAAGTAACTCGCCCGAGAGGCCACAGACCGGAAAACAACAGGACCGGAAGCGCAAACAATCGCCGCGCTTCCGGTCCTTCTTTTTTGGGGGAATAGGGGCAGGTTACGCCTGCTTCCCACCTCGGCGCACCAGATCGTAGGCCGCACGTGAGGCGCGCTCCATGATCTCCTCCTCGCCCGGCACATGCTTGTCGCGCATCAGCACGCGACCGTCGCAGATGACCGTATCCACGCAGCTGCCGTTGGCGGCGTAGACGAGGTTCGAGATGAAGTTGTGGTTCGGGGCGAAGGCGGGCTGGCGGAGATCGATGAGGCAGAGGTCGGCCAAGTAGCCCTCGGCAATGCGACCGGCGCGGAGGCCAAGGATGTCGGCACCGGCAGCCGTGGCGGCGTGAAAGATGGCGTCGCACGTGACGGCCTCGGGATCGCCACGCCACGACTTGCCGAGCAGTGACGCCAGCTTCATGGCCTCGACCATATCGAGGTTGTTCGACGAGGCACAGCCATCCGTGCCTAACCCGACGGTGATGCCTGCGGCGCGCATCTCGTCGAAGTGGAAGCGATAGCCGGAGGCCAGCTTCATGTTCGACGCCGGGTTGTGCACCACCTTGACACCGTGGTCGGCCAGGATGCGGATCTCCTCCCCGTCGACGTAGAGGCCGTGTGCGATGACAAGTCGCGGGGAGAGGATGCCCAAACGGTGCAGGTAGCGAACGGGCGTCTGCCCGAAGCGCGCAAGGCATTGCTCGGTCTCGACGGTCGTCTCGGCCAGATGGAGGTGGATGAGGGTGTCGTGATCCCGGGCAAAGTCGGCCGACCATTGCAGCAGTTCGCCGGAGACGGTGTAGATGGCATGCGGGCCGAGGGCGTAGCGGACGCGTGGGCCATAGGGCGGAGGTGTGGCGTAGCGACGCGTGATGTGGCGGCGGCTGCGTTCGGCCTCTTCGGGTCGGAAGTGATCGAAACAGGCCTCGCAGAGCACGGCACGGAGCCCCATCTCTTGGACAGCCTCGGCCGTGGCGTCGAGCTTGTGATACATGTCGAAGAAGGTCGTCGTACCGCTACGGAGCATCTCCACGCAGGCCAGCTTGGCGCCCCAATAGACGTCCTCGTGCGTCAGCTTCGCCTCGTTGGGCCAGATGGCCTGCTCGAGCCACTGCATGAGCGGCATGTCGTCGCCGTAGCCGCGGAAGAGCGTCATGGCCGCGTGCGTGTGGGCGTTGATGAGTCCGGGGATAAGGGCCTTGCCGCGGCCGTCGATCACGGTGTCCGCCTCGGGGGCGTCGATCGTCTCGGCAATGCGTGCGATGGTGTTGCCTTCTATAAAAAGGTCCGTCGGACGACCTTGCCATTCGACGGACCGGATCAGTATGCTGCTCATACCTCGGGGGCTACTTATAGTGGTTGTAGAACTCGGCCACGGCCTCGATGCCGATGCGGAACATGTCGAGGCCAAAGCTCTCGTTGGGCGAGTGGATGGCGTTGCGCTCCAGACCGAAGCCCATGAGGACCGTCTTCAGGCCGAGGATCTTTTCAAACGCGGGGATGACGGGGATGCTGCCGCCACGGCGCACGACCAAGGGCTGCTTGCCGAAGGCGATCGTGAAACCAGCCTCGGCGGCCTTGTAAGCCGGCAGATCGATGGGGCAGACGTACGGCTCGCCGCTGTGCTTGAAGTCGACCTTCACCCGGACGCCCGTCGGGGCAGCCGCTTGCAGGTAATCGATCATCATGCGCGTGATGCGCTCCGGATCCTGATGCGGCACGAGGCGGCACGACAGCTTGGCGTAAGCCTTCGACGGCAGGACCGTCTTCGAGCCCTCGCCCGTGTAGCCGCCCCAGATGCCGCAGACGTCGAACGACGGCCGACAGCTGTTGCGCTCCAGCGTGGAGTAGCCCTTCTCGCCGAACACCTCGTCGACGTCGATGGCCCGCTTGTAGGCCGCCTCGTCGAAGGGCACGCGGGCGATCATCGCCTTTTCGTCCGGAGTCAGCTCGACTACATCGTCATAGAAATGCGGCAGGGTGATGCGTCCGTCCGCGTCCGTCAGGCTGGCGATGAGCTTGCAGAGCGCATTGATCGGGTTGGCCACGGCGCCGCCGAAGTGGCCCGAATGCAGGTCGCGGTTGGGGCCGGTCACTTCGATCTCCCAGTACGACAGCCCGCGCAGGCCCGTGGTCAGCGAGGGCGTCTCGGCGCTCACCATGCTGGTGTCCGAGACGAGGATCACGTCCGCCCGGAGCAGCTCGCCATGCGTCTTGCAGAAGGCGATGAGCGATTCCGACCCGACCTCCTCCTCGCCCTCGAGGATGAACTTCACGTTGCAATGCACCGCGCCCGCGCGCAGGGCCGTCTCGAAGCCCTTGGCCTGGATCATGGCCTGGCCCTTGTCGTCGTCGGCGCCGCGGGCATAGACGCGTCCGTCGCGAATGGTGGGTTCGAACGGCTCGCTCTGCCAAAGCTCTAACGGCTCGGCGGGCATGACGTCGTAATGCCCATAGACGAGCACCGTGGGCAGGTCGGGCGAGACGATGCGCTCGGCGTAGACCACCGGATTGCCGCCGGTGGGCATCACCTCGGCGCGGTCGGCTCCGGACGATAACAACAGTTCGCGCCAACGTTCGGCGCAGCGGCCCATGTCGGCCTTGTGCTCCGTCTGCGAGCTGACGGACGGGATGCGTAACAGGCTGAACCACTCCTCGACGAAGCGTGGCTCGTTCTCTTTGATATACTCTTTGATCGTACTCATAAGGTATTTATGTGTTGGTTTTAAGTGGGGGTAAAAATAGGGCAAATCCTCAGCGGCGGCAGCGGGGCACAGGTCGATGCCAGGGCAACCGCATCAAATCAAAACCACCAGTCCGATAGATCTCCGTAGGGGTACGGTGATCAAAACCACCAGTCCGATAGATCTCCGTAGGGGTACGGAGATCAAAAACACTTGTCCGAGAGATCTCCGTAGGGGTACGGAGATCAAAACCACCAGTCCGGGAGATCTCCGTAGGGGTACGGAGATCAAAAACACTTGTCCGAGAGATCTCCGTAGGGGTACGGAGATCAAAAACACTTGTCCGAGAGATCTCCGTAGGGGTACGGAGATCAAAAACACTTGTCCGAGAGATCTCCGTAGGGGTACGGAGATCAAAAACACCAGTCCGAGAGATCTCCGTAGGGGTACGGAGATCAAAAACACTTGTCCGAGAGATCTCCGTAGGGGTACGGAGATCAAAAACACCAGTCCGGGAGATCTCCGTAGGGGTACAGAGATCTCTCAGACGCGTGGTTTTGATTTGATGCGGTTGCCCTGAGGTCGATACAGACTTCCGCCACTTGTTGGAACGCCTTCCGAGGCCTCGGGGCGGCTGCGGCCGCCTGCGAAGTTTTCCTGGTACCCGGCAAACTTGGCCGACGTCCCTGACGGCCCCTTCCGGGGCAGGGAACTTAGCCTGGTACCCGGCAAGCTTGGCCGGCGTCCCTGACGCCTTCCGAGGCCTCGGAAAGCTCCGCCACCCGTTTTGAGCCGCCCGAGGGGTCGGAAAGGCCCAAAATCACTTCTAACATTCCCGTAACATAGACTAACTGACGGCTAACCATGCGGCTTCTGGAGCCACTTCATCTTTGCGGTGTCAAAAAAAACACCCCGGATGTGTAGCTTTTCCTGATAGGGCTGCGTCTAACGGGTGTAACGACAGAAAACAAAGAGATAAGACATACAATTCATTCAAAAACAAAAAGACAAGTAAGATGGAAACACAAGTTTGGACCCCGGCCGTATGGTCGATGATGTTGGCAATGGATGCCGTAGCGATGATTGATTTGATGAAGCATGCCCGCGGACGCCGCGCGAGCTATCGGATGGGAATGGCGGCGATGATCCTGGCTGTGCCCTTCGTGGGGGCGGCGGCGTACGGGTGGCAGCGACTGCAGGCGCTGCGTGTGCCGGCCGTTTGCGCAACGCTGATGCTGCTCGCCACGCTCTCGTCGTGCAGCAAGGACGACCTGCCCGAGCCTTATTACCCCAACACCCGGTCGGAACACACGGAGAGGCAGCACCCGTCGCTGCCCGAGTCGAACGACAACATTCGCCAGCGGAACCGATTCGTCATCGAGGAGCAAAACATCTTCAACGAGGGACAGGTGACGCCCCCCACGCCCAGTCATCAGGGCAACAAGGGCGGCGTGAAGTCGAAGGGCCGCTCGATCATCGATCAAACGGAGCCGAACGCCGAGAAGGAGTGATCGCAGGGCAGTCATCCCCAGAGCACCTATGAGAAGCGGGGGGCGCAGAAACCTTTATAAGGTCTTGCGCTCCCCGCGCTGCATTTTTTTTCTTCGCCCCTTGTAGTTTTCCCCACGTGGGGTGCGTCTAATGGGTAAACAACCCTCAAGAGAGAAATGAAAGTATCCGAACAAGCATTCACGAAGCTCGTCCATGAGCATAAGCGCACGATATACAGCGTATGCTACATGTTCTCGGCGGACGAGGATGAGGTGGCCGACCTCTTTCAAGAGG